>CAYNKV010000018.1:0-19916 GCA_964397905.1 uncultured bacterium | reverse complement strand
AATTTAACAGTTCATCTTGGTGGTGTTGATGAGCCCAGTCAATAAGGGTTTTCACCTCCTCCAGTGAGTCAAACAGGTTTCCTTGCTGAAATAACAGCAGCCCTCTTTCGTAGTAGATTTTTGGATGCGGGTGTTTGTCAAGACATTGAGAATATAAATCCAAAAACTTAGATCCTAACTCGCTTAAAAGATTTGCAATAGATTCTAAGGATGCTTCGACCTTTAAAATATCTGGCTCTTGAGACTCTTCCCACTGGGCAAGCTGTAATAATATTTGCTGATAATGTGAATAAAAGAAGGCATGAATAAATAAGGTTGATAATAAACCGTGGGCAGTTGTATTTCGAGTGTCAACTGATTCCAATATATATGCTTTGGTGGTTAAACATTTATGTTGTTTATTATCAAAGAACTTCATCCAAATTTTTCCAGGTCTCTCTTGAGTTTCAATCTGGCCAATCTCCTCTAAAGGAAAGGAGGTTTCTTTAAGCATCTTATATACCTGTGTATATACAGAATCGCTTATTTCAGAGGCTATTTTAGAGCGATAAGGCCAATAACAGAAGCATTCAGGGTTTTCTTGGCAATACTTGAGATGTTGCTCAAGAAATGAAATGAAGCATTTTGAACTTAGATTAAAATATTCTTGTGGAACAGCCTGATCCTCACATTTTGTCCAATTCTCTTCTGCAAACAGCTGCTGAACTTGATGTTCGTCTGCATCTCCATCCCCATCTAGATCTTTTTCATCATACCAGTTTTTCAAACATCTGCATTTATGGCAAACAATGCTCATCAGATCGTCTGCCTCTTCGTCCTCGTTGTCACTGCCATAAATATTTTCGACGCCAAAGACGCCTCTAACAACTGGTGTATTGCAATTTTTACACATGCGGAAATCACAATGTTTTGATTCTGTGGGTATCCATCTATAACGGGGTGCCAATCGGTCGACTATCTTTTCATCAGTATGAAATTCTGAAGAACCGCTCTGGAAGTAATCTAGATAGAAATTGCCATTGCTATCTGTATGTTGTTCGCTGCATTCATGAGGAAATTGTGTAAGGTGCTTCAAGCAAAAATTGGGCCACAAACCTGAATAAAGCTTTGGGTGGAAATAGCGTTGCTCTTCGATAGAGAGCACCTTGGAACAGATGAAGATGCATATGAAAAGTAGACAAGTCCGAATCCAAGACATAGTAATACCAGTTTTTATAGGGTTGCTTTTTAGAGAAGGTGATGGTTCTATTACAAGAGAAATTTATTGTGCGTTGTGTATGAAAAGGATCTCTTAAATTTTAGCATTTAAGGTTTATCCCTTTTCTAACTGTCTTAATGTTAATGTTCAATCTAGAAGCTATTATCTCATTTGAGATTCCTAAGGCTTTTAGTTCTTTGATTTTATGTGAGAATTTTTGGTAAACGGGCACTGTTTGATTGAGGGGAATTTTGATCTTGCAGGCAAGTAGCGAGATGGTGCCTGCCGGGTCCCTCATTTCGCCATCTTCTCTGGGGTCGTTCCTGGTTTCGGTAGATGTTTAGGGGTTTCCGTTGGGCTCTTCTGCTTGCTTTTCTGCGCTTTTTTTTTTCTGATGGATTAGGATGGGGAGGAGGCTTCTTTGGTGAGCTGTGGGAGCTGAGGCTTTTGGGTTACGGTTTTTTATCCTTCAGGCCCCAATAGAGGAGTGGCAGGGAGAGGAGGATGAGCAGGAACCAGTAGCGTGCATCAATTTCTAGACGAATTACTCCATGATCGGAGAAGAGGAATTGGAGTGCTCCGAGGGTGAGCAGATGTCCGCCCAGAAGAGAGAGGAGGGTTGAGACTAGATGGTGCGGCTCTTTTTCTGAGCTGCTTTCTGTTGGAGAGTGGATCTCTGACCCGATTTCTTCAGAGGATTCAGAGCTGCCTCTGTAAGAGGGGGGGTAGAGTGCCAATGATTGCTCTTCTTCAGTTGTAGCAGCGACCTCTTCTCCTCTATATCCTTCCTCTATAGAGAGAAAACAGTAGGGACATTGATGAACGTTGCCAGGGAGTCTACCTTTACAGTTGGAGCAGAGTCGCTCTTTTTCTATCATACCCACTTCTCCTTACGCATAGTTGTATCCTATATCTTTCGCTGTTTTTTTACTCTATCTTTGAGTAGGATGGGGAAAAAGGAGCGATGATGAGCTCTAAACGTTACTTTGATCTAGCGGTTATTGGTTCTGGCCCTGGTGGATATGTGGCAGCTATAGAGGCGGCTCGTCATGGAGCAAAGGTTGCTTTGATAGAGAAGGGAAAAGTGGGTGGGGTGTGTCTTCATCTGGGCTGCATTCCGACGAAGAGTTTGATCGCTCATGCCCATCTTTTGAGGGATCTGCGCCGCGCCGCTGAGTTTGGGATCAGCACGGGCCCTATTAGCTTTGACTATGGTGCGATGAAGCAGCGCAAAGATGGGGTAGTGGATAAGATAGCGGGAAGTCTTGAGCGATTGATCCAATCACATGGCGTCACTATTCTTCGCGGCATGGCTCGATTTATTGCTCCACAGGAGCTGAAGATTGTGGGTCCTGATGCCACTTTTTTATCGGCAGAGAAATTTATTGTCGCCACTGGATCAGAACCTTTGGAGGTGGCCGAGATTCCTTGTGATCATCAAAGAATCTGTAACTCCTCTTCTGCGCTCCAATGGGAGACGCTTCCGCAGTCGCTTGCGATAGTGGGAGCGGGTTATATTGGATCTGAGTTTGCCTCTCTCTTTGCTGAGTTAGGGGTGAAGGTTTATCTTATAGAGGCGCTCCCTACTTTGATGGCCAATCATGGTAAGGCACTCTCCGACTTCCTTTTCTCCTCTTTCAAAAGGAGAGGGATTGAAACCAAGCTCTCTGTTTCTGTCACATCTGTGGAAAAAAGAGAAAATTCTCTGCTCCTTCATCTTCGAGGAGCTGATTCGCTCGAGGTGGAGCGGGTATTGGTTGCGGTGGGGCGTAAGATAGTTTCTCATGATCTGGGCTTAGAGTTAGCAGGTGTCATTGTCGATGCAAAAGGGGCTATTCCTGTAGATGACAAGATGGAGAGTAATGTGCCTGGAATTTATGCTATAGGCGATCTAACGGGCAAGGCGATGCTAGCCCATGTTGCCTCCCATCAGGGGGTAGTTGCTGCGAAAAATGCGGTGGGTAAATCTGCTAGGATCGATTATAGGGCAGTGCCTTCGGTGATCTTTACTATGCCAGAAGTGGCTACTGTGGGCATCACTTTGGAGCAGGCGCTAGAGAAGGGGCTTCCTGCCGTGGCAGGCTCCTTTCCATTTCAGGCGCTTGGCAAGGCGGTCGCCTCTTTTGAGACGGAGGGATTTGCTCAGCTGGTTCTCGACAGCAAAAGTGGGGCTATTTTGGGGGCGCAGCTGGTGGGAAGAGACGCTTCCTCCCTGATTGCGGAGATCGCCTTGGCTATTCAGGGCGAGCTGAGGGGCGACGACCTTATCGAAACCATCCATGCACACCCCACCTTGCCGGAGGTGTGGCCAGAGGCGGCAAGGGTTGCTATGGGTATCCCTCTTCACCTTCCAGCGCGAAAGGAGCAGAAGAGATGATCGAAGAGGAGCACTTTCATCTTTGGCCTCAAGCCTCATCGGTGGGTAGCAAGGAGAAGCGCTCCTCCCTTCCTTCATGGCTTCATCTCGATATGCCGCGCGGCATGAGGATATTTAAGACGGGCGAGCTGCTCAAGAAACATCGGCTCCATACGGTCTGTGATGCGGCACGCTGTCCGAACCGGCTTCACTGCTATTCTCGCGGAACGGCTACCTTCCTTGCTTTAGGGAATAGATGTACCCGCAGCTGTAGCTTTTGCCATATCGACTTTTCCTCAAAGCCGCTCCCTCCTGAGGCAGATGAGCCGGCCCGAATTGCTGCCGCAGTCTTAGAACTTCAGCTGAGCCATGTAGTGATTACGATGGTGGCGCGCGATGACCTTCCTGACGGAGGTGCCGATCATCTGGTTCAGATTGTCGAGGAGATACGCCGCCGCTCTCCACGCTGTAGCATCGAGCTACTTACCTCCGACTTCCAGGGCGATCATGCGGCTATCGATAAAGTTCTTGATGCGGCCCCCGACCTCTTCAACCATAATCTAGAGACAGTACGGATCCTTACCCCAAAGGTGCGTCACAAGGCTACCTATGATCGGAGCCTAGCGCTCCTCAATTATGCGAAGGAGAGAGGTAGGGAGAAGCTACTCGTGAAGTCGGGTCTCATGGTAGGCTTGGGCGAAAGTTCTGCGCAGGTGTTCGAGACGATCAGCGATCTTCAGCAGGTAGGCTGTGACATGGTCACTATTGGACAATATCTGCAGCCAGATCGTCGCTCTCTAAAGGTGAAGGAGTTTATTTCACCAGAGATTTTTAAAGAGTATGAAGCTTTTGCTCATCGCATGGGCATCAAGAGGGTCTATGCGGGGCCATTTGTTCGCTCCTCTTTTCACGCAGAAGAGAGCTTTTTATCTGTCTCTTCCTCTTAAAAAAGAGCTATGAGCTTTTCTTAATCCGATGAAGAGCCTCTTCGAAAGGAAGCAGCAGAGATGAGTCCACCCTATCGATGAAGAGCACCCCATTCAGATGATCATTCTCATGAAAAATTACGCGACCATTCATTCCTCGCAGCTCCTCTACCTGCTCGCTACCATCGAGCCGCGTGGAACTAACCTGCACCGAGCAGGGACGCCGGACAGGTAGGAAGATCTGTGGGATCGATAAGCAGCCCTCCTCAGCAATCTCCTCCTCCTTAGAGTGGCAGATTATCTTAGGGTTGATGTAGACATAGCTCTCCTTTGAGAGAGAAAAAGTCCCACCGTTTGACTCTATGTAGCGGCGCAATACGAAGAGGCGCAAAGGGACACCAATCTGTATTGCCGCCAACCCTACACCTTTCGCCCCATCCATGATGGACACCATCTTCTCCGCTAGCTCTACTATCTCTCGATCGATCACCTCAATAGCCGCCGACCTCTTGCGGAGGAGAGGGTTCCCATAGCGCAGAATAGCTCCCCCCTTCATCGAGATATCTCCTCCGAAGCTTCCACAGGCATCAGGCGGCGCGATCCTAACGCACGCGATCCGATCGAAAGCAGCAGGCAGAAGAGCATGAAGATAAGAGCCATCCATGCAGTGATTTTTTTGAGCACCTCCGCCGTAGAAGTTCCAAATAAAGATTGACCTGGGTCTCCGCCAAAGGAGGCGCCGAGCCCCAAGCTTTTGCTCTCCTGTGACAAGACAAGGAAGCAGAGCAGCGTACAGATCAGTAAAAAAAATCCAATAGATAAATAAAATAAAAATATCATCGGGTAAATCCTTGTATGATCTCAATCCATTGAGAAATGTGAAGAGAGCCCCTTCCTACCAATACTCCATCGATTTGCGTCTGAAGGGAGAGCGTGCGACTCACCTCAGGAGTCACCGCCCCTCCGTAGAGAATAGGGGTAGCCGCAGCCCACTCTTTTCCCCACGCCGCCGCAATCTCCTCATAGCAGCGAAGCCGCACCTCTTCGACCGCATCGGGAGCGGCCGCCGTTGCACCTCCTATGGCAGAGCTCGGCTCATAAGCGATCACGACAGCAGCAGGAGGAAGGGAGGTGATCGTAGAGAGCTGCTCTCTCAAGCCTCTCTTCTCTCCTATGCATAGGAGAGGAAGCAGCTGATGGGAGAGCGCTTCCTTGACCTTCAGGTGCAGCTGCAACTCATCTTCGCCAAAGAGATCCCTTCGTTCCGAGTGGCCAATCAGCACAAAGTGGATCCCCAGCTCTTGAAGCATGGCTGCCGAGATCTCCCCTGTAACTGGCCCCTCGGGCAGCTGATGCAGATTTTGTGCTCCCACCAGGAAAGGAGAAGAGCGGGTCGCCTCCACCATCTCCGACAGAGCAGTGAAAGGGGCGGCGATCCATACCTGCGCCTTGGGTGCAGGGAGCAACTCTTTCAGAGCAGCGACGAAGCGGAGCGCCTCCGATCGAGTCTTGTACATTTTCCAGTTGGCGACCATAATGGGAAGTTTGCAGGACATAAGCGCCATTGTATCGCGCAGAGTTTTTTTCTGCAGCCGTTGATTTCAGAGAATTTCCAAGGAGTAAAAGAAGATGAGCCATGAAGAGATTATCTCGGTGAGTGAGTTGACCCAGAAAATAAAAGAGCAGCTGGAGGGTCGCTTTCGCTCCCTTGCCGTCCGTGGCGAGATCAGCAACTGCAAAGAACATTCTTCAGGCCACTACTACTTTACCCTCAAAGATAGCCAAGCACAAATCTCTGCCCTCCTTTTCCGCAGCCAGGCGCAGAAGATGAGAGAGCTTCCCAAGAATGGAGAAGAGGTGGTCGTCAGAGGAGAGATCAACCTCTATCCTCCCCGAGGACAATATCAGCTCGTAGTCCGCTCCCTTGAGAGTGCAGGGGTGGGCGCCCTCCTCCTCCAGTTTGACCTCCTGAAGCGGCGCCTCGAGGCTCTAGGTTGGTTTGATCCTTCCCGCAAACGCCCCCTTCCCACTACCCCCCGCACCATAGGAGTCATTAGCAGCCCCACCGGCGCCGTCATCCAAGATATTCTCCAGATCTTGAGCCGTCGCCATAAGGGCTTTCACCTGATCCTTAACCCTGTCAAAGTGCAGGGAGAGAGCGCCGCCCGTGAGATTGCTGCCGCGATCGACCAGTTCAATCACTATCAGTTGGCCCAGGTACTCATCATCGCCAGAGGGGGCGGCAGCCTCGAAGACCTTTGGCCCTTCAACGAAGAGATCGTTGCTGCTGCCATCATACGCTCTCAGATACCGATCATCTCCGCAGTGGGACATGAGACCGATTTTTCTATTGCAGACTTTGTCGCCGATCTGCGAGCTCCCACCCCCTCTGCTGCCGCAGAGCTAGTGATGAAAGCCACCATAGATCAGCAGCAGCAGCTCCAACAGCTGCAGCAGCGAATAGAGCAGCGACTGCGGCAGCTCATCTGCCAGCAGCGACAGCGGCTCCAGCTCCTCTGCAAACATCCGATGATCGCCACCCCCTACGGAGCCTTCATCCTCTACTCCCGTCGCCTCGACGAGCTTGCCGACGCGATCTCTGTGGCTATGGAGCGACTTCTGCAGGAACGAAGGCAGCAGCTAGAGAACTGCCGCCACCGCTGGGAGCGTTCACCACCCATTATCGGCCCGCTAAGAGAAAAGCTTGACCGGCTCCTTGCCCATCTCCAGAGCGTGGATCCCAAAAATATTTTGCAGAAAGGATATGCAATCCTCTTTCGAGAAAAGAGAGGCTCTATTATTCTTTCGAGCAAAGAGATAAAGAGTGGCGACTCCCTCCATATTCTGATGAAGGATGGTGCCGTCGATGCAAAGGTGGTTGAAGCATGAATTTTGAAGAAGCATACCGCAGGTTGGAGGAGATTTTGGATAAGATGAACGGAGGGTCGATCTCCCTCGACGACTCTCTCATCTACTACGAAGAGGCAGACCGGCTGATCAACGCCTGTCAGAAGCGACTGAACGAAGCAGAGAAGCGGATCGAGCTGATGGTGAAGAATCGGCAAGGAGAACCGCTCATCGATGGAGAAGGAGCTCCTCAGCTCGAACGATTTAATCCATGAGGATAGCGCTCTTCCCTAACCCGCAGATCCCTGCAGCTGCTACCCTCGCCCAAGAGATCGGCCACTTCCTCGCTGCTCGCCAGGTCGACGTTGTTGCCGAAGAGCCTTTCTCTCACCTCGACGCCCTCCACTCAATCATCTCGATTGGAGGCGACGGAACGATTCTCCAGCTCCTTCATCGGTATCGCTGCCTCGCTACCCCGATCCTTGGAGTCAATATGGGCCACCTCGGATTTATGGCCGACGTTCCCCTCGACGACCTCTACCCGAGCCTCGAAGCGCTTCTTGCTGGCGCTTACCGCGTCGAAGAGCGACTGGTGTTGCAGGTGGAGGGCGATCCAGAGCTCTTTGCCGTCAACGATATTGTGCTTCATCGGGCCGAAAACCCTACGCTGATCCAGATCTCCCTTCATATCGATGGTCTCTATCTGAATCGCTTCGAAGCGGATGGAGTGATCATCGCCACACCTAACGGCTCTACCGCCTACTCGCTTGCCGCAGGGGGCCCTATCGTCAGCCCCTCCCTCGACGCCCTCCTGATCACCCCCATCGCCGCCCACACCATCTCCAACCGAGCGATCCTCGTCGCTCCCCACAGCGTGGTCGAACTCCGCTGCAGCGCCCCCTCTGCAGAGCTCCGTGCGGACGGCCTCTGCCGCTCCTCCCTTCCCTCAGGCTCCCTCCTGCGCATCCGCCAGAGCGAGCAACGATTCAGGCTGATCAACCTCCTTCGTCGCGACTACTTCTCCACACTCCGCGAGAAGCTAGGCTGGAGCGGCACCCTGCGGAATAAATAGGTCGTAATGTTTCCTCTCTGGATCAAAGGCAAGCACCACCGCTACACTTTTTTCTTCATTATAGACGTTTGCATTCTGGTTGAGCTTATATGAATCGCTCTTCCCTTCTTTTTGCATTATGTAAAAAGATACCTCAGGGTAGAGCTGGGCTAGCGCATAAATTTCCGCTGTGGATCCAAATGAGCGATCTTCAGACATCATTGTGAAGTAAGCATTATAGGCTGTATTCCCTTTTAATGACTCGATTTGTTGCTCTATTTTTTTTATAGTTTCGTTATTTTCTTGATTAGTAACAAGTAATTGATTTACAATATGCCCATCATCACTCGAAGAATCGATTTGATCCTGAGCAAGATCCCTTCTTCCTTCTAATGATTGCTTTTCTGTTGTTAGCTTTTGTACATAATCATCAATAGAACCCAAGAGGGCAGTTTTAAAGAGTTCATCGTTGACCAGAGATTTCTCTTTCTCTACTATCTTCTTTCTTAATTCGGAGTGACTTATAGTTGGGACCTTGTCTGAAAATACACTTATCCTGGCTAAACCCAAAGAGACCGCATCAAAGAAACAGTTGCCATCATCTGCTATTTTGATAAGTTTATCGCTAGCGATTCCTTGATTAAGTTGAGCGTTTAGCTGTTGAGGGCTGAGTGTTTCTTTAAGTTTTAAAGTCTTTTGAAACCTTTCGTTATCAGCTGTGAGATGTTTAATTTTAGCTTCTAATTGTTTAATCTGATCTTCCCATGCTTTAGACTGCTTTTCATTGTATTGAAACTTTATCTTTGCTTCTTGATTCTCATTCGATAGCTGAGTATTTTTTTCTTGTAACAGGACCATTTGTTGAGACGGATCTCCCTTCTCTGCAACAGTCTGTTGAAGAATAGCGTTCTGTTCCTGCAATTTTTTTAGCTCTTGCTGAAGTTGCTTAAGCTGTTCCGAAAACTGCTTTTCATGTTTCTCTTTTTCTGCGAGGGTATGAGTTAGCTGTTGATTGCTTACTCTAAGTTGCTGATTTTCTTGAGAGCTTTTTTTTGCCGATGTTTCTAGATTTTGATTGTTTTTTTCTAGGTCGGTCAGCTGTTTTTCCTTATCTGCAAGGAGCTTTTGTGTCGTTGCTAACTCATTTAGCTTCGCTTCCATCTGTTGCACCAAATTTTCGGATGTTTGTGTAGAACCGGATGCTCCTATAGAACCAGAGCTGCTACTCTTTTCTAGGGTGGATATCTTTTCTTTGAGAGTGTTTCTCTCGTTAAGTAGAGGGGCTTTTGTTGGCTTATTGGGTATTTGGAGCTTTCCTGATATCTGAGCACTTCCTTCTTCCGTCACAGGAGAAGATTTTGGGGGTTGAAGGGGGGGGACCGCTTTTCCGGCTGCTTTCTCGATGCGATCTAGGATTTGGGTGATCGTCTTGGAGAGTTTTTGCTTATCTCCTGATGCATCGGTGCCGGTCCACTCTCCATCGATACGGGTTAAATGGTAAAGCTTTTTATTTATGGTTAGCTTAACCTCTCTATTTTCTTTTATCTGGAGATCATATTTTGATCGTTCAGTGAGGGAGATGCCAAAATGCTCACTGGCCAGTTTTTGGACTAGATGACTGACGTCGTGGAGACCGCCCTTCTGAAGCAGGGGGAGCCGATCACTTTCTAATGAAGTTGCTTGGAAAGAGCATTCGTTTACTGTGGTCCTAGCCATAAATAACTTCCCCTAAGTGTCGGTATAAAGAAAAATCATTTTCTTGTCACTCATCTTGTGGGTTGAGCTGAAGCAACCGTTTTCCTATCTGATCGGGTAGAGGGGACTCTTCTTCACAAGGGGGAGCCGCTCAGGAACGCTCTTCTGCAGAACTTCTGCTGCATCTGCCACTCTGAGCGGGGGGCAGTTTGTTCGATCTTGGCCACTCTGATCGAGCCTCTGAACGCTTTCCTGCTAAGGATGGCTCAGCCTTTCCATAAGCTGCGGGACAGCGGGTTTGCTGCCACGCCTAGCCGAGAAAGGAGCGCTCTGCAGCTCCATTTTCGAATCAGCTAGGTATGAATAGATCGAAATGGTTGATTCCATCGAAAGCCAAGGACTACTGCTGGAGGGCTGCCTTCGTTCTATGTGGGGATGAATAGGTCGAAATGGTTTTTCCCATTATAAGCAAGGACTACTGCTAGATGGCTGCCTTTATTGTAGGTGGGATCGTGCTCATTAAGTGTATAGGGCTCTTCCTCCGATATTGGCCTTATGGTATAAAAAGCGACATTGGGGTAGAGTTTGCTGAGTGCGTAGGTCTCTGCTCGAGATCCAAACGCATCGGGCTTACTAATTTGTTCGAAGTAGAGGTTGATTGCTTTTTCGCTTGTTGGGTCTTCTAGGGCCGTGATGGTTGCCTTCATCTTTTCTATCTGCTCTGAGATTTTCTCTTGTCCTGGTAGAAGTTGATCTAGCGCATTAAGTTTAAGGGATTCTGACAAGGAATTTCTCGTCAATAAAGAATTTGTTTCTTCCGCGGATAATTGATTTGATGTTTTTAAATCTGCTAAATCTCTTTTTAATCTTTCTTTATAATCCATAAGAGATCCTTCAAATACTGCAAGAAAACCTTCGTCTCTGCTCTGAAGTAGTTCTCTCTCTTTTGCTATTATGTTTTCTCTTAACTGCTGGAAGCTTTCTACTTTTGGGTTCAATGCTTTTTCTAGGCCTTGCCTTGCTGCATGAAAAAGGCAGCTGCCATCGTTATCGATAGAGGTAAGTTGTTCTTTTCGGATGCCTGCGGTAAGCTGTTCTTCGAGTTGTGCGAGAGGGTTTGGGGGTGGATCCACGAGACCCGTTTTTTCTGAAGAGGGTCTTAGATCATTAGTTTTTTTGTTTGACTGCGGGAACTCTATTTGTGGCGGCAACACCGGTGGCGGATTTCCATTGGGTGACCGGGGGGACTTTATTTCTTCCAGAGTATTTTCTAGGAATAAAATCTGGCTTTCTGGGTTATCCAATAGAAGGCGGGGAGGGTTTGGCCTTGATCGGTTGCTAGCAAGACGGGCGAATAGCTCTTTGACGAATTGGGAAATCTTCGTGATCAGAGCGGAAAGGGGATGAGGTTTTTTGCCTGGTTCTGGAACTCTCCCAGTAGAATCTACTCTATTCACAAAACTCCCCCCATAAGTTAAGTGTAGGGGTAAAGTAATTTTTTGTCACTCAGATTGTGGGTGGGGACCTTTTTTTGTTGAGCTGGAGGTAGAGCTGCTCCATTACTGTCTTAAATTTGAGGTGATAGCGGAGTGCCTCTTCTGCTTGGGTGAGGAGGGGGATCATGGTCTCGAGGAGGGAGGGGTTCTCTTTTCTGAGGGTGGTGATAATCTCTTCGAAGAGGGCTGTGCGCAGCTCGGGGGAGGGTTCTTCTAGCTTTTCGAAGTGGGAGAGAAACTCTAGGTGGCTGCTGCCATCGAGGAGGGCTCTGAGGAGGGGGGCAAGGAGCTGTTGCTCGGAGCTATTGCTCTGGGGCTGCTTTGGGGGAGATGGCGCTGCTTTTCTTTGGTCAAGGAGGGATGCGGCCTCTTCGGGTGAGAGGGGAGAGAAGGAGAGGGGAGTGCAGCGGGAGGCGAGGGTAGGAAGGAGGGGCGCTGAAGTGATGAGGATGAAGTAGTTTGCTGCTGTGGGTTCTTCCAGTAGTTTGAGGAGGGCGTTGCTGGCGATGGAGGTTAATAGCTCTGCGCCGTCGATGAGAAATGTTTGATTGCGGGATTCGAGGGGTGGAAGGGATGCTTGTTGGAGTAGCTCTCGTATGATGGCGATCGGGTAGTTGTGGCTTTTGGGATCGGGAGAAAAGCTGTGGATGTCGGGATGCTGCTCTCTGTTGCTGCCAACGAGCTGGCGCGCTACTGCTAAGGCGAAGGTGCGCTTGCCTATGTTGGGAGGGCCTTGGAAGAGGAGCACCTGCGGGAGGGTGTGGCGATCAAGGAGGTAGGAAAGCAGGTCAGCTATCTTGCGATTGCCAATGAGGTGGGAGAAGGGAGAGCGCTTGCTGGTAGAGCTGTTCTGCTGGCCTGGTTCCATCAAGAAGATGAAACCTCTCTGGCTCTTTTTCTACAATCTTAAAGTAGTTTTTGCGGATGGTTCGATGAAAATCGAGCGTTTTTTGTTCGATGCGATCTTTTTCTTTGCCTACTCTTCTTAATCCCTCTTCTGGGTCGATGTCGATGTAGAATGTGAGGTCGGGTTTGATTCCTTGCGATGCTATCTGACAGAGGGTTTCGAGGGAGGGGAGGGGGTGCTCTTCTGCTTGGTAGGCAAGGGTGGAGTCGTTGAAGCGGTCGCAGAGTATGATGGTGCCGCCTCGGAGTGCTGGGAGGATGAGCTCTTCTACATGCTGGGCTCGGTCTGCAAGAAAGAGGAAGAGTTCGCAGCTAGGGATGGGCGACCCTTGCTGGTAGGGATCTAGTAGTACTTTCCGAATCGCTCTTCCTACGGGGGTGCCGCCCGGCTCTTTGGTGGCGATGACGGGCAAGGATCTCTGCTGCAGCTGCTGGTAGAGTTTGTGCAAAAGGGTGCTTTTTCCTGCTCCTTCGCCTCCTTCGAAGGTGATGAAGAGGGGCTCCTCTCTTTTCATAGTGCCTCAATTTTCTGGACGGCGACGATCTTGTCGTTGGGGGGCAATTGGACGAGGCGCACTCCTTGGGTGGAGCGTCCCATCAAGCGGAGCTGGCTCATCGACATCCGAAGTGTTTGGCCTGCAGCAGACATCAGCAGGACGCTGTCATGATCGGTTACCGAGAGGGCGGCAACGAGCTGTCCATTGCGGCTGCTGGTGATGATGGAGCGGACGCCTACGCCGCCCCGATGGGTCTTTCTAAAGTCGTCTACCTTAGATCTCTTTCCATAGCCGTTTTCGCATACGATTAAAAGGGTTTCTTGCGGCGATACTACTTCGCAGGAGACTACGCGGTCCTCCTCATTTTTCAGTGAGATGCCTCGTACTCCTCGAGCCACGCGGCCAATGGAGCGTATGCTCTCTTCGTCGAACCGGACAGCCATTCCGTAGCGGGTGAAGAGCATGATCTGTTGCTCTTGATGGGCTATCTGGGCTGAAATAAGCTCATCATTTTCGTCGATATTGATCGCGTAGATTCCTTTGCGACGTAGAGAGCTGAACTCGGATAGAGCGGTTTTTTTGATTACCCCTCTTTTTGTGGCTAAGATGATGGAGCCTTCCTCTTCGAAGGAGTGGATGGGCAGGATGGCGGCGATCCGTTCGTTGGGGCGGATATCTTCGATCCAGCTGACGAGGGGGCGTCCCTTCGAGCGACGGCCCGATTCGTTAATCTGCCATACTTTGAGCCAATAGCAGCGTCCAAAGTTGGAAAAAATGGTTAGGTTATCGTGGGTGGATGCGACCTGGATTTTTTTGAGGGAGTCTCCTTCTCGCTTCATCTCTACGCCGATCACTCCCTGTCCGCCGCGTCGCTGCTCTCTAAAGGTGTCAATGGGCATGCGTTTGATGTAATCATCTTCGGAGATGGTGATGATTACCGGCTCTTTGGCGATCAGATCTTCTAGCTCTAGCTCCTCTTCTTGTGGGATGATTTGGGTTCTTCGAGGGGAATTGTGGGTTGCTTTGATAGTAGCTAGCTCTTCTTTGATGATCGAATGGACCATCGACTCATTTTCTAGAATCGACCGGTAGTGAGCTATTTTTGCTTGCAGCTCTTTATGCTCTTCTTCTATTTTCTGCGATTCTAGGTGGGTCAGTTGGTAGAGGCGGAGCTCGAGGACTGCTTGTGCCTGTCGCTCCGAAAGGGTATAATGTTCCATTAGCGCTCTTTTGGCACTCTCTTTTTGGCTACTGCTGCGGATCAGCTGTACGATAGCTTCGAGATGGTCTAACGCTCGGAGGTATCCCTCCAAAATATGGGAACGGAGCTCTGCCTTGTTGAGATCGAAGCGGGTGCGGCGGCGGATCGATTCGATGCGATGATCAATCCACGCTTTGATCATCTGTTTGATGTTCATCGTCCGCGGCATGCCTTTATCGAGGGCAAGCATGTTGCAGCCAAAGGTGGTCTGCATGTCGCTCTGTTTATAGAGCTGGTTGATGATGATGTCAGGAACCTCGCCTCGCTTGAGCTCGAGGACGATCCGCATTCCCTCTTTATCTGATTCGTCGCGTAAGGTGGAGATTCCTTCGATGCTTTTTCCGTTGATCAGGTCGGCGATCTGCTGGATGAAGGCGCTCTTGCTTACGTTGTAGGGGAGTTCATCGATGATGATCGACTGTTTCTCTTTCTCTTCTAGGTGGAAGGTTCCTCGGACTATAAGCTTGCCGCGGCCAGTATAAAAGGCTTCTTTAATTCCCCTATAACCGGATATAATGCCTCCGGTGGGAAAATCGGGGCCTGGGAGGAGCTTCATGATCTCTTCTATCGAGATGGCGGGTTCGTCGAGGATTTTGTTGATAGCAGCCACCAGCTCTCCCATATGATGGGGGGGGATGTTGGTGGCCATTCCTACGGCAATGCCAGAAGAGCCGTTGAGAAGAAGGTTAGGAAATTTAGCAGGAAAAACGGTTGGCTCTGTTTTCGTCTCATCGTAGTTGGGGATGAAGTCGACTGTATCTTTGTCGAGGTCTTCCATTAGAGCTACTGCAGCTTGGGTCTGTCGTGCCTCAGTATAGCGCATCGCAGCAGGAGGGTCTCCATCAACGGAACCGAAGTTTCCTTGGCCGTCGACGAGTGGATAGCGCATCATCCATTGCTGTGCCATTCGGACTAGAGTGGGGTAGATGACGCTCTCTCCGTGAGGATGGTAGTCTCCTGAGGTGTCACCGCAGATTTTTGCACATTTTCGATGCTTGCCCCCAGGAGAGAGGTTGAGCTGTCGCATCGCAAAGAGGATCCTTCTCTGGGAAGGTTTGAGGCCGTCGCGCACGTCGGGAAGTGCTCGCGAAATGATCACCGACATTGAATAGCGCAGGTAACTTTCTTTTACTTCATCTTCCACATTACGGGGGATGATGCTACTCTCTCGGTTCATATGTTTGTCCTTTTAAATATCTAGGTTTGTGACGGATAAAGCGTGCTGTTCTATGAAGGCACGCCGTGGGGGGACTTCGTCGCCCATGAGCATGGTGAACATATAGTCTGCTGCAATTGCATCGGGAAGAGTGACCTGGATTAAACTTCTCTGTTCTGGATCCATCGTAGTCTCCCATAGCTGGTCTGCATTCATCTCTCCAAGTCCTTTATAACGTTGGAGATCAATGCCTTTTCTTCCATGAGCTCGCAAGAAGTCGAGCGCTTCTTTTAGTGTAAAAATAGGGATAATCTTTTCCTCTTCTTCGAAAAAATCTAGGAGGCTTGCATCGGGTGCGATCGAGTAATCATCTACTCTCCATCCCCAGTGTGAAAGTTTCTGCGCCACTTTTTCTAGCAGCTCTTTTGAAGCTAACTCGAGAAGAGAGGGGGGCGGGTAGGCAAAGAGAGAGCTCTCTTGCTCGTCGGATGAGGTTTGAACAGAACTCTCGATTTTCTCCTCCTTTCTCAGGGCTGTTATCTCTTCCTCTGAATAGAGAAATAGGGTTTCTTCCCCTTTGCTGAGCTGGTATAGAGGAACTCTTCCTAGAGAATCTTTTCCTCGGAGGAAACGGGAGCTAGAGACCCCTTTTTTCTCTATAGAAAGAAAAAATTGTTCCGTTTCTAAGAGCGTCTCTATCAACTCCTCTTTTTTTTCTCTAGAAAGGGGAGAAGTATCTATTCTTCGCTTACAAACAAGGTCTTCGATCGCCAGCTGAAGCAGATAGCGATCCAACTGCTGTTCGCTATGGATATAGCGAGAGGTTTTTTTGCGAACTACTCGATAGAGAGGAGGCTGAGCGATGTAGATATAATTATTCTCTACTAAAGCAGGAAGGTGACGGTAGAGAAAGGTGAGGAGTAGAGTTCTAATGTGAGAACCATCTACATCAGCGTCAGTCATGATGATAATCTTATGATAACGGAGATTCTCTAGTTTGAAATAATCTGTCCCTATACCGCAGCCAAAGGAAGCGACCATGGCGGCAACCTCTGTATTCTGCAGTACCTTTTCGAGACGTGCTTTTTCTACGTTTAAAATTTTACCGCGAATAGGGAGTATCGCCTGATATTTACGATCTCTTCCCATTTTGGCAGAGCCTCCTGCTGAGTCTCCCTCTACAATGAAAATTTCGCAAAGAGAGGGATCTTTTTCCTGGCAGTCAGTAAGCTTTCCTGGAAGGCGTCCCCCATCGAGCGCTGTCTTTCGTAATGTGAGTTCGCGTGCCTTTTTTGCCGCTTCTCGTGCTTGCGCTGCTATTATTGATTTTTCGATGATCTGCTTAGTGATCTGAGGATGCTCGTTGAAGAAGATGGAAAGCTCTTCCCCACAGATCGCTTGTACAAGCGATCCAATCTCGTTGTTTCCCAACCGCTGCTTTGTCTGCCCTTCAAACTGAGGATTGCCCATTTTTACCGATATGACGCTGGTCAACCCTTCTTTAAGATCCTCTCCTGTAATCGAAATTTTATCATTCTTAAAAAGGTTGTTCTGTTTAATATATTGGTTGCAGGAGCGCGTTAAGGCAGTGGAAAAACCGGAGAGGTGGGTGCCTCCCTGCTTAGTAGAGATGTTGTTTACATAGGATAGGATGTTTTCGGTATAACCGTCGTTCCATTGAAGAGCTATCTCGACGCTTACTGGCCCGTCCCCAGAATCTCGTGTTCCATTGATGTAGATGGGAGGAGAAAAAAGCGGCTTTTTATGTTCATTCAAAAAAGAGACAAAGGAGACCACTCCTCCTTCGTAGAAGAAGCTGACTTCTGGATGATCTAAGCTTCTTTCGTCGCGGTAAATGATAGTTATCCCTTTGGTGAGAAAGGCGAGCTCTCTTAGCCGTTTTAAAAGCAGGTCGTAATCATAGTGGACGGTAGAAAATAGGGTCTCATCAGGCCAGAATCGGATCGAAGTGCCTCTTTTGCTGCTTTTTTCGCATTTCTGTAGCTTTTCTATTGGCTTTCCGTAGGCAAAAGCCATCGTGTAACGGTATCCTCCCTTAAAAACTTCTACTTCAAGCCGCTTAGATAGCGCATTGACGCAGGAAATACCCACCCCATGAAGTCCTCCCGAAACCTGATAGCTCGATTTGTCAAACTTTCCGCCTGCATGTAAGGTGGTCATTACTACTTCGAGAGCGGAGACGGGGCGTCCCAGCTTGGCTGACTCTTTCGGATGGGTTTCAATAGGAATACCACGTCCATCATCTTCTACAGAAACCGAGCCATCCATCTCTAAAGTGAGCAGGATCTTAGAGCAATAGCCTGCCAAAGCTTCGTCGATGCAGTTGTCGACCACTTCATAAACCAGCTGATGAAGCCCTCCTGAACTAGTGTCTCCCACATACATCCCTGGACGTTCTCGCACTGCTTGCAATCCTTCCAAGACGGTAATGGAACTTGCATCGTATATTCTGTTTTCTTCACTCACCTTGGCACTCCTATCCGAAAGAGAATTTTCTTTATTTCCATATCTGGAACTTTTTTATGCAACTCCTTAAGGAAAAAGCGATCTCCTTGCTGCATCAAAATTGTGTATAAAATTGCATTATAGACTTCCACTAGCAAGATCCCTTTTTCTAGAGAAACCGCTTGCGACATTCCGCGCCACTCTTTTTGCATCAGCTGATCCCAGCAAGAGAGCAATGCTCCTCTCTTTTGCTGCTGCTTCTCCTCTATTTCTGATAAAAATCGTGAGAGGAGTTCTTTAAGCGGTTTGTTGCACCCCCCGCCACCTCTTTCCCGACGGTAGCGCCCTACTCTTTTCCCATAATCGAAATTCACCCGATTTAATCTCCCTGGGAGGCAACTATTTTTCCCATTATACGAGATCTAGAGAAGATTGCAAATTAGATCGAAAGAAGAGGAAACAACCTTTTTTTTAAGAAAAAACTAAATAAAAAAATGAGAAAAAATTTCTCTTTAAAAGTTACACTTTGATTTGGAATTTCTTTCTTTTTTTCGCTAATAAATAATTGGTTTGGGCGGGAAGAATCTCCACATTATACTCTTTGAACAAATTAGGAATAGAGGCAAAAACCTCCCACTCTTGATCGGTGTAGAGCTGCCGTTGATTGATTATTTGAGACATTTTTCTCTGTTCGATATTTAATTGGGATTGAACCTGGGAAATTTCATCATCGAGATGAGAGAAGAGAGCGACGAGCTCCTTTTTAACCTGCTCCTTCTCTTCGACCGGCTTTCCTTTAAGGTAGGCGATCTCTGCTAACACTAATTTGGTTATCTCCACAATGCGAGAAATTCCTGTAGAATGGAGATTCTGAAACTGCTCTTTCCAACGAAAAGGCATAGAACCACCCTCCCCACCATCCATATAAAAAAAAATCATTTAATACAATTTTATTGATATGAATCTTTTTCATTTTTGCTTTACGATAGATCTATGAAAAAGAAGGTCTATTTAATACCTAATCTGATTACTGCATTGGGTCTTGCCTCTGGTTTGTTGGTGATTTTTAGGGTTAATTTTATCGATTCTCATCATGATGCTGCCCCTCATTTTCTCTTTACTTCGCTTCTTTTGCTGCTTCTTGCTGCATTGGCGGACCTTTTAGATGGCGCAATAGCACGCATCATTAGAGCAGAGAGCGAATTTGGATTTAACTTCGATGCGCTTGCTGATGCGATCTCTTTTGGGGTCGCTCCTTCTGTACTCTTGTTGAGAAGTTTGTCGCTTCAACAGGGAACAGGAGTCGCTTTTTTTGCAGTATCGGGTGCAATGATCTATTCCATTTGTGGGGTATTTCGCTTAGTTCGGTTTAATGTGAATGCTACGCAAGCTAGAGGTGTCGTAGAGGAAGAGATCGATCACAAGAAAAACTTTACAGGTTTGCCAATACCTGCAGCAGCGATAGCGGCGGTATCTACAAACCTCTTTTTTTATACTTACCGAGATAGATATGATCTCTCTGATCAGCTATTGGCCATTTTACTAGGGTCTATTTGGATTGGCTTAGGCTTCTTGATGGTGAGTCGCTGGAAATTTCCTAGTATCAAGAGTCTTCATTTTCGAGTTCCCTCACTACAATTGATATTAGCAACCGTTTTTATTGCGATTTTTTTTCTCTACGGAATCCTTCACTTTTTCTCTATTATGTTAATGAGCTGCTGTTGGGGTTATATTTGTTTGGGAGTAGTTTTATCCGTTACTCGGATGATCATTGGAAAAAGGAGAAGCACCTTAGAAGATTTTGATCCCTCACTTCTTGCTCAGCTACCTAATCGTGCCCTAGTTCTAGTGTTGGACGACCTACATCATTTCTTCCGTGAAGGAAATAAAGGAACGCTAAGTTGCATTCGGAGTCTGGAAAAGCATTGTGGTAGCCGTTCTGAAGTGACCGTCGTCGCCACAACACGAGACGAAAAAGAATTCTGGGAGAGACTACAATTCGACCCTGCTAGCAAGCTCTGGAGCGGCTGGCAACATTTCAGACTTCAAGATGTTTCTGAA
>CAYNKV010000017.1:0-20038 GCA_964397905.1 uncultured bacterium | reverse complement strand
TTGGACCTTGGGGACCTATCTCGCCTGGAAGACCTGTCGCACCCGTAGCGCCTGTCGCTCCGGTTTCTCCTTTGGGACCGGCAGGTCCCTGCGGGCCCTGTTTAGGAACTCTTCCCCAAAATGGGTAAGCAGCATCCAGGTTTGCTATAGATAACAACGTTAAAGTATATAAAAACAATTTTAATCTTCTCATGATTCCCATATTTAGGATCGGAGAAAAAAAGTCAAAAAAATTTTAGAGGAGTGAGAGGGGTTTTAACCTAATCAAAATCAAGTCTCAAACTTTGGGAAAACGGCAATAGGCAAAATTTTCAATTAGACTCTTTCTGAAAAAAAGAGAAGCGCGCCTAAGGAAAGCCCCTAATGAGAAAGGCTCTGTTCCAGCTGAAGCTTTGGGAAATGGGGCTTGATTGGAAAAATGACGCAGGCGGCTACTTTATATGAAAAGGGGCTCTTTCTTTTCTCCTTCTCCTGATACCAAAGCTGCACACAGGAGCAATACGACCCACAATTTTCTTAAAATTACGGTTCTTCTCTTTCTTTTTTGCTCAAAATAAAATTTGTTCTCTAACTCAACCTAGTCACTGATATAAAAGCAATGGGGAAGTCACAATAATCACTTCCCGTAGCGGTTAATTCTAAACCCGATACAGGCCTCAAAACGACATAAGAAATCTTTTTGATTTTAACAATAACAGAGTTTGAAAGTGAACCGTTGTAGTAATTGCTCGTTAATACTACTTCTCCTTGACTCGTACCTATTTCCAAGTGAAACGACACGCCACCAACAGGAATGTAATGAATTCCATAAACGATTTGATAGATTCCCGGTTGACCAATCACCAGCCATTGGTTAGGCGCAGTACCTTTCAGAAATATGCCACTTCCCGGAGGGGCTACTAAATTACTCATTAGTACGTAACCACCGCCAGCAACAGTTATGTCAGTAAGATCAGTATATGCAACCCCAAAATCCAAAACGTTAGTAGCACCTGTGGCCCCAGTCGCACCTATCGGACCTTGAGAGGACCTGTCTTACCTTTGGGACCGGCAGGTCCCTGCGGGCCCTGTTTAGGAACTCTTCCCCAAAATGGGTAAGCAGCATCCAGGTTTGCTATAGATAACAACGTTAGAGTGCACAAAAACAGTTTGATTTTCCTCATAATACCCATATTTGGAACGGGATAAAAAAGTCAAATTTTTTTAGCGTAGTGAGATCTCTTAAGGAGAGAAGTGGTTATGGATAAGAGAAGAAAGAAATGTGGACTTTGAATAGTAAGATTTTAGGTTGAAACCAAGATAGACCTCTAATAAAGGTTGTTTCTGATGCTGGATATCAAGGGATAAAAAACCTGCATACCCAATCTGATTGGGGGATTTAAAAAGTTACGCAAGAGCTTAAAAAGATCATGCTATTTAACTTTTTCACTTAGGATAAAAACGGTGAGTTTTAAAGAAAAGAGCAGCTCTATTGTCTCTCTTTTGAGAAAGTTTAATTTAAGTCAAAGTATTTGAGCAAGTCGTCGGAAGAGAGCTTTTTCCGCGCTTCTCCAAAGAGATCTTTCACAATGGTTCCACGCTGCATCACTATGGTGCGATCACCATAGTCCAAAGCTTCTCTCATGCTGTGGGTAACCATGAGAGTGGTAATTTTACTTGCGCTGATCAATCTTGTGGTAAGTTTTAATACTGATTCGGCCATTTTTGGATCTAAAGCAGCGGTGTGTTCATCGAGGAGTAATAGTTTCGATTTTTGCATAGTAGCCATGATTAGGGTGAGCGCTTGTCTTTGACCGCCAGAAAGGCTAGAGACTTTTGAATGGATGCGCTCTTCCATATTCATCCCTAATCCGGAGAGCAGTTCTCTGAATTTTTGCCTTAGTTTTTTGCTTATGCTGCGCTCAACTCCTCTATTTATGCCACGCATGTATGCTATGCTCATATTCTCTTCTATAGTGAAGGAAGCATAAGTGCCCAATATGGGAATCTGAAATACTCTTGCGATAAGGTGGGCCCGTTTTTCTGTTGAAAGCTTTGTCACATCGACGTCATCTATCAAGATCTGCCCGCTGCTGGGTCTTATATCGCCGGAAAGAAGATCCATCAGCGTCGATTTTCCCGCTCCATTGCCTCCTATTATGGTTACAAATTCTCCTTTTTCTATTTTTAAATTAATATCTTTAAGGCTCTGCTGCTCTAGATGGGTGCCTTTATTAAAAACGACCCTGATATCTCTCAGCTCGATCACCGGTTATCCTTTTTCTCTACTTTTGTTACTATCATAGTCACTGTAATCAGTAGGGCTGTGATTAAATTGATATCCGATGCCTCAAATCCTATATCATTTCCATTCAGAGCGAGCGCTATCAGTAGTCTATAGATTATAGATCCTACTACTGAGGCGATAAGCCCGAAAAAGATATTAGATGGGCGAAGAACGATTTCTCCTATGATAATGGAAGCAATACCTACTATTATGGTTCCAATCCCGATCGAAATATCTACGAATTCTTGAGACTGACAGAAGAGGGCTCCGCTGAATGCTACTAGACTGTTGCTGAGCGCTAGGGCGATAATTTTCATTCTGCCTACGTTAATCCCATAGGAGCTGCTTACTCTAGGATTAACAGCAATGGCTCGCATGGCTAAACCTAAATTGGAAGAGAATAATCGAGTAAGGAGGAGAATGAGCAAAATGATAGCAACTGACAATACCAAGGGTATTGAACTAGTATTGAAAATGGTATGTTTGCCTACGACCGAGAGGTTGGGCTTGCCCATAATGCGTAGATTGATCGAGTAGAGGGCACTCATTGTTAAAATCCCCGCCAGTAAGCCTAATATTTTCCCCTTTACATTAAGATATCCTGTGATCATTCCAGCAAAACTGCCAGCAATTGTGGCGGCCAATGTGGCTATGTAAGGGTTTACGTCGGCAGATATCATAGAAGCAGCCACAGCTCCACCTAGAGTGAAGCTGCCATCTACTGTTAAGTCAGGGAAGTCACTAATCCTAAAAGTGATGTAGACGCCGATAGCTACTATTCCATATAGGAGTCCTATCTCAACGGCACCAAAAAATTGTAACCAATTCATTCTTACTTCTTATTATCCACGCTGAGCAAGATCTTCTCTGGTATCGTGATCTCTAATTTTTTCGCACTCTCTTGATTGATTCTCAACTTTTTTAGGTTGGCTGCTTGGATTTTAGGCTCCACTTTTCCTCCCTTGATCATCTCTGCAACCATCAATCCCAGCTGCTTACCAGCGCTGAAGTAGTCGCATCCTAGAGAAAGTAAAACAGCGCTATCCGCAAGTACTGGATCATTGCTGACAACAGGAAGTTTACCCTTCAAGGCTTCTTGAACAACCGCTTCGACGGCAGATATTACGGTATTGTCTTGAGGAAGGTATATGAGATCTACCTGGCCTATCAATTTTTGAACCGCTGCCTTTGCCTCTTTGGATGAGTTGAGCGGCGACTTTATAAGGGTAATATTTTCGGAAGATAAAATTTTTTCCAACTCTTTTATGGTGGTAACTGAATTTATTTCTCCTGGGTTATAGATGACTCCTACCCTTTTTAATTGGGGAAACAGCTCTAATGCAAGAGTGATCAGTTCAGCTATAGGTGGAGCATCGGTTACTCCTATGAGATTTGGAGCTTTACTTAACCCTGCAGCTTCCGGATCTGTTACGGCGACAAATCCCAATAGGGTCTGCTCGGAACGTCTAGCCTTTAAATTGGCTTGCGCTGATGGAGTGGCTATTGCCAACATAAAGTGGGGCGATAAGGCTGCTTGGTTTTGAGCAATCTGAGCAGCTATTGTTATGTTGCCATTCGCATTTGCCACTTTAAGCTCCGCTTTTTCGCTCACTATAACCTCTTCGAGTCCACTTTTTATTCCATCGAGGGCCGCAGAAAGTGCGGGATGGGGTACAAACTGGTTTATGGTGACTAGTTTTTTTTCTGATCCAAAGCTGTTATCGAAGAGAGCTAACGATCCAAGAACCATTATCATAATATTTCGAAACATAAACCTCCCTTTCTTAACTCTCATTAGAGCGATAGAAAAATTTTCCTTTCTTCACTCAGACCCGTAGCTCCAGTAAGACCTATCTTGGCTTTTGGATTCATGTCAGATTGGTTTACATTTTTATCTCCCATAATGCCCACTCTATTCCAGCGATTAATGGGGAAGATAAAATCCCTTTTCTTAACCGTCATCAGGACCATTAAGCTTCTAGATAAGATCGATCCTTACATAAGGAATAGCTTCATTTATAGGAATTTTTTCCTTTTTCCGCTAGGGCAATTGAATAGAAAATTTATCTCTCTATCAGCTTGCCGTTGACGATTTTTCCCATCACCTTTGATCCACCGAAAAGATAGACTTCACCTCCCTCGAGATCAAAGAGAAGATCACCGGTAACCACGCTATTCTCTCTCAATTCGAGACGCTGATGGCAGCTACAACAGCTATATTCTATTTTTTTGATATGGAGATCGCCATTCACTTCGCACTTTATAAGAGTCGCCTCCCTGCCTCTAATCTGAATAGAAGGAAGCTTTCCATTTTTTATTTCACAACCACCATTAAACTCCCCGCTATCTTTGATCTCCACATTTTTTGCTCGGAAGAAACCGTTGCTTTTCACGCTTCCCACCTCGATGCGATCGAGACGAGCCAATCCATTGCTCTTCATCGCTGCACACTTTAACCCTTTCCCCTCCAGATTTCCATTAACGACTAGACCCTCTTTTATGGTAAGATCATCAAAGGTGAGGTTTCCGTTAACTGTTAAAGAATCATATTTTTCTCCTTTCAGATGGGCGGTGCCGTTGATGGTAGATCCACTTCCGGCAAAGGTGGGATTAAGGAGTAAAAAGGAGCTGAAGATAGCAGCAAATATTTTTCTCATTCCACCCCTAGGATAAGAGAGCTTCTGCCATTTTACTATTTAAAATCTTTTCACAGAATGGTTTTTCTCCAAAATCGAAATGGAGTGGTTTTTAAGTCGGATGGGAGAGGGGCAGGGGGTTGTTTTTTTTCGGGTAGAGCTAGTGCAATCTGGGTAATTCAGCTGGGTTCTGCTCCATTGAGTGAGAGCTTTTTTAAAGGGAGAGGGAGGGAAGAGCTGCTCTCGCTAAAAAATATTTCAACCTGATGCAATCATCCGCTAGAAAGGAGCGGCGCACCATAGGAATCTCATCCTTAATGAATTGGGCTTGACTTGAGATGGGAGGAGATGCGACGATGGTTGGTCTGGTAACCGTGAGCTGTTCGATCTTATGATGCAATTTTTAGGAAGATATACTGGTGCGCTTGTTTTGGTGGCGATAGGTTTGGCGCTGCTTCTCGGAATCGTTTCTCCAGCGCTATTTGGCAAAATCCATTTTCTTGGAGAGATTTTTATCAATCTGCTCAAGCTGTTTGCTCTGCCGCTGATCTCATCTACCCTGATGGTCACTTTGGGAAGTATGGGTAAAAACTTAAGCAGCTTGAAGAGGTTAGCGCGAACAGCTGTGAGCTATATGGTTTTTAGCGAAATTGCTGCCGTTTCTATTGCAATCATCCTATTCAACTGGTTATCGGTCGGAAGGGAGCTGGATCCAAACTTAATTCTCCAGGGAGCTGAATATGGAGGAGGTAATCAGCACAATTTGAGCTTTGCTCATTTTTTGGTTGCCATATTTCCTCAAAATATTTTCGATTCTCTAGCTAAGTTTGAGCTTTTGCCTGTGGTGATCTTTTCAACGATCTTCGGAATTGGCTGCTCTATCGTTGGAGCAAGCGCTCAACCGTTGATTAAAGTGGTGGGTGCGATTCGCGACGTTGCCAGCCGCTGCCTGAATGGTCTGATGTTGCTTTCTCCTATAGCTATTTTTGCTTTAGTGGGCAGCGGAGTAGCTGCTTCTCATGGCCATTTAAGAGAGAGCTTTACTGCATTGATCGCCTTTGTCTCAGTTTTATCTATCGGATTTTTCATACATCTACTCTGGCAGCTTGCTCTGGTAATGATCTTAACTAAACAAAGAGCAGCTATTATCTTCAAAGAATCTGTTCCAGTTTTTTCTACCGCATTTGCTACTTCAAGCTCGGTTGCTACCCTACCTGCGGCGATCGAGAGTGCTGACAAGTTAGGCTCCGATCCTACGGTAACTCGCTTCATGCTTCCCCTATCTGCTGCTATTAATATTGGCGGTATGATGATGTATGAGGTGGCAGCAGCGCTCTTTTTTTCTCAGGTTTTAGGATTGGAGCTTTCATTATCCCAACAGATTTTGGTTGCGGTTGCAAGCATCTTGGGAGGCATGGCAGAGGGAGGAATTCCTGAAAGCAGTTTGGTTAGCTTAGTGGTAGTGTTTAAGATTGTGAATGTGCCTCTCAATGCGATCTCTGTTTTGCTGCCCCTCGATCGAATTATCGATCGTTTACGTACAGTGGTGAATATATTTGGCAATCTGTGTGGGGTAGTAGTTGTTTCTCAATTTTTAAAGAAGAGAGAGAAGTCTCTAGGAAGCGATTGCCTAGCCAAAACAGAGAGGAACTTTTCTAAAAAAGTTTAAGGAAATTCCCCGATCAGCTGGGGCACTTGTCTGAAGCCTTAATCGAAAAAGGGATGGAAGTGTTCTTTTTGTTTCGAAAAAGAATGAGATGGAAGCAGCTACTGGAGGTCTGAAGGGGCATCAAAGTTTTGTCGTGATCTTATCGCAATTGAACACTATTTCTTGAACGCGACCCATTTTTTTAGGAAAGGATCGGAATCATTTATCGAGTGGTCTCTCAACAGTTAGATAGGGTTTGCTCTTCAACTTTCTCTATAGGTCTGCAAAGATGGGAGATAGATCGGCTCTATGATCGTGGTAAGCTTTTTTTCTGCCTATCAGTTTTTCTAATAATTTCTAGGAGAAGCAAACTTTGTTAAAGGAAAAAGTTTTCCCTAGACCCTCTTCTATCAGATTTTTTTTAAAAGTTTAATCGTGAGCTTTCAATTGTTGATCGATAAGATAACGAAAAGCTTGAGGGACAAAGCGGGCTATATCAGAAGCCATAAGAGAATAAGAGGTAAGCTCTCTTGCGGCGAGCTCCCCCGCATATCCGTGGATAAAAACCGCTAGTGCCGCTGCATCATATGGGGACAATCGCTGTGCTAGCAATCCTCCGATAATCCCGGTCAATAGATCTCCCGACCCTGCTGTTGCCATTCCTGGATCTCCATATCCGATCACTAAAGGTTTATGATCGCGATGAAAAATAAAGGTAGGAGCTCCTTTTAATACTAAGGTAACTTTATGAGTCTCTGCATAGGAGTGACATCTTAGGATGGAAGGGGAATGGCCAAAAAGTTGTTCTGCCTCTCCTCGATGAGGAGTTAAAACAGCGTTTTCTGGGAATGCTCCCTTTTGAGCATAGATAGCAAGCGCATCTGCATCAACTACGCAAGGAAGGGAGGTTAAGGCAGCTATTTTGCGTAGCCGCCTTCTAACAAAAAGAGATTTCCCTATCCCTGGGCCAACGAAATAAGCGGTAGCTCTTTTTACCTCTCTGCGAAAGCAGCTCCAGCTCCATCGTCTTCTAATTGCTTCAACGGATAGAAGCGGAATGGAAGCGGAACAAAAAAGAGAGACAATACCCGCTCCACTACGGAACGCTCCTTCAACAGAGAGAGCGGCAGATCCGGTCATTGAGTTAGACCCTGCTAATCCTAAAAGATAGCCTGCCTCATATTTATGTCTCGAGCGCTGCATCAATGGCAGAGAGAGAAAACGGGGGTCCAATAAAGTGGCGCTTGCTCTGATATTTTCAGAAGAAATGGTAGCAAACCCTTTCATATCTACTCCTATCAGGATTCCCACATGATCCCATCCCTGCTCTATAAAAAAACCGGTCTTAGGAAATCCGCAATAGATGGTAGCAGTAGCTCGAATAGCCACTGAAGGGACCTTTCCCGTAGTAGCATTGAGTCCAGAGGGTAGATCTATGGAAAGAATGGGAAGCAAACTATTTTGCGCCCAGTTGATCATTTCTTTAAGAACCCCTTCTGCTGTTCCTTTAAAACCTATCCCTACTAATCCATCTACAATTACGCTGCAGCCGCTACTATCGAGGTGGGGAAATAGCTGCAACCTGCCTCCTTTTGCAACGAAGTCGTTGAGACGAGTTGAGCATAACTGGGAGCTTGGGCCGGGAATATGGAGTGCTTTAACGAAAAAACCTCTATTCAAAAGTATGGTTCCTGCAGCAAAAGCATCTCCTCCATTGTTTCCTCTGCCAGTCATAAGAAGGACTCGTCGCGGAAGATGGCTCTCTTTAATCCACTGCTCGATTACTCGAGCTAATCCATAGGCTGCCTGTTCCATTAAATCAGAAGAGGTATATCCGTGAGTAGAAGCAAGCTCCTCAAGTCGAACCATCTCTTCAGGGGTAACTATCTCTTTTCCTAACATAGTTCTGTTCCACGAAATAGATTCTGAAAAATTGCTCTAGGATCAGCATGATTATATATTAATTCATAGACTGCGCGAACGATGGGAACCACTATTTGCCCTCTTTGTGCCAACTGAAAGGCGGAAGCAGCAGTGTATATACCCTCTACCATCATACCGATCTTCTCCTGAGCCTTAACTACACTATTTCCTTGAGCAAGGAGATATCCAAAGCGATAATTCCTGCTATGATTAGAAAAACAGGTAGCACAGATATCTCCCAAACCTGCGAGGCCATCCAAGGTTTCTGGCTTTGCATTTTTAAGGGGAGCTACCTTTTTTATCTCCTCTACTCCTCGGGTGACAAGAGCTGCCTTTGCATTGTCTCCATATCCGAGCCCATCCGAAATGCCAGAGGCAATAGCGATGATGTTTTTCATGGCGCCACCTAATGCGACTCCTCTAATGTCTTCGTTAGGAAAGAGATGAAAGAAGGGGGTAGAAAAAAGTTGCTTAATCTGATTAATAGCATCAAGGAGATAAGCAGAGCAGATCAGCGAGGCAGGTTTTCCATCAATTACCTCTTCTGCATGAGTGGGGCCGCTTATCGATCCGACCCGATCGGATGCTCCTAGGATCTCGCTTACGAGTTCAGGCAGAAAAAGCCCTGTATCTTTCTCAATCCCTTTAGAAGTAATTACCACTAACGCTGATTTCTCTTTTTGTAATTTTGCTATCTGGCTAAATAGGGGACGAATTCCGACAGAAGTAACCGCCTCGACCAAAAACTCTGATCCTGAAAGAACATCAGCAAGATCACTGCTAAATGAAATCTCTTTTGCGGCCGGATGCCTCGGAAATTTTGGATGGATTCCAGTTCTAGTAAGCTTCTCCGCAAATTCTTGATTTCGAGTCCAAACAGAGATAGAGTGGCCTTTATGAGCCAGTAGCTGCGCTAAACAAAAACCCCAACTACCTGCTCCAAACACTGCTATCTTCATTAACTACACCTTTTGAGAAGAAGGGTACCATAACCAGGAGGATTCCTCAAGATTACAGAGTCGGAACCATAATTAAAAATAAAAATCTTCAAATGATAGATAAGAATGGGTTTCTGCAAAAGAAGAGGCGACGACAGGGGAATAGTATAAGGCGGGATCTAACTCAATTGGATGAGAGGGAATAGCTCCTTTCACTATCCGACTCAGCATAGCTTTATCAAAATTTAGAAGAGCCTGTTGCACTGTTAAAATAGTATCTGTACCGGAACAATTTTTCAAAGGAGCATATATCTTTTCGCGTGGATATAAAAGAACAGAGCTGCTCTCTGCATATGGGAAGGTGTCAAAGAGAAATCGCTCGCACTTCCAAACAGGACCGGATGGATACTGCTTTTTCATCGCATGCCAAGGAAGCGAAAGAGGGGCTACTCTCTCAAGAAAGTCGAGCCGACAGCAAAAAAGAGCGGTATATCCGAAAGGAGCTTCTACCTTTGATTCTGAATATTCCCGAATAACTATCTTCTCTTTTTCTCGAACAATGGCTCCCAGCTGTTCTTCAAAAGATTGCTTCCCTATGGCCTTGATCGCCAACTCGCTCTCCGATATATGGCTATGACCTAAGAGAGTGGGATCAAAAGGGTCTCCTAGCGGATTATCTATAGGAACTACACCCACCCACTCTATTCCTCCCCTTTTCCATTGTGCAACTATGGAGGCATCAAGCAGCAGACGAAAAGCAGAACCATTTCCATCAGGGCCCACAGCAAGAAGGCCGGGTGCTCTCAAAAACCAGTTTTTATCTTGATTAAGAAGGGGTACACTTCCTTGGACTAAAAGAGCCACCTGCTCTTTTAATAAGCCAAAGCAATTGTTTTCCTCCAAATAATTAGCAATAGCAAGGTGATTGGAAGGAGAGGTAATTATAGCCATTTTGACCAAAACATCATATTTCCTTGAAAGGGCAAGAGTCCGTTCCGATAGGCGGTGCAAGAGGGTTTTGCCTTTTATGGGAGTAACAGGAACTAATGCTTTAGGCAACTTTGCTCTTAAACGACTGCCATCTCCGCCAGCTAAAACAAGGCAAGCCACTTTCCCTTCCGCAATAAGCTGCTCCCCTTTTTTTTCTGCTCTCTTATCAGGTTGATCTGCATCAAATAGAGGAACTATCTCCTCTGGCTGAGGAGAAGCAATAATGGCTGCTCTCTGTTCTTCTAGCAAGGAGCGAGTTCCTATTTGGTTTAAAAAATGTTCTTGCTGATCAGAAGAGAGTTCCTCTATTCCCTCCATTAAATGATCTTGTCCAAGGTCAGAAAAAAGTTTCCTTATGCGATCTTTAAACATGGTTATAGAAAGGATTTACAAAAAACTAATCTAAAATGCGCGATAGCTCTTTCTTTTTTTTTTGATAACTTCATCTGGGGAATTTTTTTTCTTTAATTTCTTTATTCGCAAAAAGCAGACGATAAACCTCCCGATATACTTCCTCCGAAGAGATCTCTTTCATGCAGCGAAAATCAGTCGGACATACTTTATTACGGCAAGGAGAGCAAAAAACATGTTTATTTATTACCTGCCCTACTACCTTGTATGGGCCTGTTATTTGATCATCAGTGGGTCCAAAAAGCGCTACGAGAGGCTTAGAAAGTGCTGCGGCCATATGCATGGGACCGCTATCATTGGAAAGAACTACATCAGACAAATCGATCAAAGCGACTAGCTCCCTTAAAGAAGTTTTACCAGTGAAATTAAGCAGCGGAAGCCCTTCACAGATTCTATGGTTTTCTTCAACAGCCGCCTCGTTTCCTAAAAAAATCACCCGAATGCTGCTTTCTTTTAAAAGAGCTGCTACAACCTCCCTAACTCTCTCCGGAATCCAGCATCGCGCAGGACCTCCTAACAATGTAGATGCATGAACCGCTACAACTGAATGTTCTTGGGTGACCCCTAGGTTAGATAATTGTTCGCGAGCTGCCTGCCGCTCTGCTTCACAAAGAAAAAGAGAAGGCATCCTATCGAACTGAACCAAACCGAGTAAACTTAACAACCGTTGATAAGAGACTACACGATGAAATCGACCTTTTTTAGATAAACTTTTACTCAGAAAAAGCGTTCGACACTCCGAACGATAGCCTATCCGCTGTTTTGCCCCTCCCATCCAAAAATAGAGAGCCGAAGAGAGGGAGTTAGGCAATAAAATAGATAAATCATAGCCACCCTTTCGGATCTTTTGTATGGTTTCCATAGCTTTACGCAGTTTGCTGGTCCTATCAAAGGGGAATAGTTCATCAATATTGGGGTTTTGCTCAAGAAGAGGGGCCAGAGGACGAGAAACCATAGCAGTAATGTGGGCAAAAGGAAACCTCTCCCGAAGAAGAGGAAAGACCGATGTTGCCATCACAAGATCACCTACATAGTTGGGAACTCTTACAATAATTCGCGAAGGCAATTTCACAAAGACCTCTCACACTCAGCAGCCATTTTACCTTTTCAAAGCGATTTATTTCCAAACCTTGTTCAGAATAATCTTCGCTTCCAAATCATCTATTCGAAATTCCCAATGCCAAAGAGAGCGATCGGCGATCGGCTCTAGTATAGAACGGATTCCCCCATCTGCTGATGGGGTCATATAACAGGCGATCCCTTCAGGGATTTCTATAATCTGGTTTCCCTTTAATCTAATGTTTTCCGCATAAAAGGAGCTATTACCATTTAAAAAAATCGAACAACTCTCTTCTCTTACTATCTCGTTTTTCCAATAATTTAGGGTAGAACGGCGATCTATTCCTTTATTGCACACGGTAACGTTATGAAGGGTAACACGACCACAGTTTTCAGAATATTCTATCTCTTTTTGTTCGTTTAAATGGCCCATGATCTCTTTAGCAGAAATTAACAAGCTTCCTTCAAGGGAAAGATTTTCTATATCTACCTCTGCTATCTGCAGCTGTAGTTCACTAGTGTCGGTTGCTCTACCTCCTCTTATCTTTTGAGCAATGATCGAATAGAGAGGTCCTAAGGATGGATGATATAGAAAAATCAATCCAACAGTTTGCTCTGAACTACCTTTTTCAATCGAAAAACGACAGTTTTGTTCCAATAGCTGTCGGTTATTTGCTAAAACATCTAGAAAACAACCCTCCGCTGTCTCTAAAAGAGAAGTTCCGTAAGTATATTTTCTCTTTATGGCAGAAAGCGTTTTGCTACGAACGTTATAAGCTACAAAGGTTCGAAGCTGATCCGGTGTAACGCCCACTTCTCCCAATAGATCGGCAACCGCTTGCATAGTAGATTCCAAACGAACCACTTTCTCCTCTTCTATCGATTTTCCCTTTGGAGAAGAGAGATTTTTTTTCAGATTAATGATAGTTCCAGGAAAAGGATTTTTCCGAATTACTTTTAAAATAGCTGCAAGGTCTATAAACAAGATGTTGCTATTAGAGGGAAATTGAGAATAGTAGTTGCCTGATATTTCGCTAGGTCCAAATTTATCAAAATCACAATATTCTACTTGTGTCAAAGTATACTTAATCCCCTCATCTGTCGGTTCCTCTAATAAAACATTGGCACCTTCTGCAGCTCCCTCTATTCGAGAAGAGGCAAGAAATCCTAGCCATCTATCTTCGCTATAACCGGTGCCCATATAAGCTAAAATGGCTTGATCTACAGCTGCTACCGGATTGTTTATCTGGCGAACCATTCCCTTCTTCTTCCCAAGACTAAAAAACCAATCGAAAATCCCCTCTTCAGCAGCAAGCCACCAAATGACTCCATGTCCTCCCGGTTTCATATGTAAAAGGGCCTCTTTTCCTCTTTGCCATTTCCCTTCCCGATCAAAGGTAGGCACAAGCGGCTGGATAAAAAATCGAAAGTTTTTCCTAGAACGACCCAACCAATTAAAACAATCCAATAGATCGATGATAGAAGAGTGGTTCTCTTCTGAGGTCATTATTGCTACAGGAACAATGATCTGTTCATGAAAAAGCTTGTAATAGAGGTATTCCCTTGCCTGCAGATCTTCGATAATTCCTTGGAGCAAGCTTTTGCCTAAAAAAGGAAGGTGGGCCGCTGGTAGATGTTTACCCTCTTTCTCGTCCTGCAAACTGAGTCGATCAGCCGCCCCTCCTAGTGGATAGAGCTCCACCATAAAAGGAAGCGCTTTGATACCATCGATCACCCTTCTTCTAGTCGCATAATCTTCCTTAGAAAGATCGATGCCGGGGGGAATATGGTAGATGAGCGTTTTTTTTTCTTTCGCTTCTCTCTTTCCCATTAGCGTCAGAATCGAATGCTGATACCCTACGATACCTCCTATCGGGGCATATAACCGTTCTACTGGAACTATCTGTAGTAAAAGAGCGGTTGCTTGCTCCTCAGAAAAAGGAGTCAGCAATCGCTCTCCCTCACCGATGGCTATCAGGGAAGAAAGGAGCAACTGCATCTCTAAGGATAAACCCTTCGCCCATTTTTCTATCATCGGGAACGATCGAAAAAAAGAGCAAACTGGAGGCGTACTGAGTAAAAGATCCACCTTTTCCTTGTGAGAAGGGGAAGAGATTAACTGAGATACGAGTGAAGATAGCATGCTAAAAAAATTATGGAGTGTATCTAACCATGAAATAAAAGAGAAGTGACATCTAACAAAACTCCTTCGGCATCCTTTTGGGACCGATGAAGAAAAATCTGTTCACTCGATGATAAACCTCAATATCGATTCTTTCAAAAAGAAATTTGCCATTTTGAAATGGGATTAAACTTTTCCCAACCTCTTTTTTTCTGATTATTTTAACGTCATTCCAGGATAATCAATAAAAAATTCCCCATGATTATCCTGGAATGGTTAAGCTCAGATCTATCCAAAAAATTGAGAGATAAACATCTCTAATCTCACCCCATCTGTGAGAAGGTTATAGAAATTAAATCTTCCACTTGGGTCTGCTCGATCATTTTGAGCAAAAGAGATCTATTCCCTTTTAAAATGAACAAAAGAGGAGCTTTTTATTCAGAATTTCACTCATATTTTCTTTGCGATTTTCTCAAAAACGGGATTGATCTACTTCGACTAGGCTCTTTGAGAGCGACCTTCTCTATCGATTTTTAAAACGATCGCATCGGAGAATCGATAAGCATCTTTACTCGATTTGCTCTAGTTCTCGATTTTGTTCCCATATTACCATCCGTTAGGCCCCTCTCAACAGAGCGACTTATTTCAATTCAGCTAGCACCCTTTCTATAAAAAAATTTAATTTCAAGAAAAATATATAGCATTTAATCTAATTCAGCTGTTTCTAATTAACAAAATTTTTCATGGAAAAATTATTTTTGTGCTGAAAAAAAGAAATTTATCGATTTTTTTTGACTATAATAGTCGAACAAAGATACTGAAATATTAGTTAGTGGAACTCATTAACCTTTTGTACATTCGGGTTTATCGTCAATATATCAAAGAGGAGAGAAAATGGCGGAGAAACGATTAGCTCAATCAGCTTTCATGAAGCCTGTTAAGATCAGTAAGGAGTTAGCTGTCGTGGTAGGTGCTGGGCCGATGCCTAGAACGGAAGTAACAAAGAAATTGTGGGCATATATTAAAAAGCATAAGCTTCAAGATCCGAATAACAAAAGAAATATTAATCCGGATGAAAACCTGAAAGAGGTTTTTGGAAACAAAAAAACCGTTAATATGTTTGAAATGACCAAACTTGTAGGAAAACATCTCTCTTAATAGAAAAGGAGAGGATTTTTTCTTCCACTTGGCTATATGCGCAATTACAGGATAATAGTTGCATATGATGGGTCTGCGTATAGAGGGTGGCAGAAACAGAGAGAAGGTTTAACTATCCAAGGCTTGCTCGAAGAGAGCGCTTCTACACTTCTCCGTACTCCTGTTTCGATTGTCGGATCGGGACGTACAGATGCGGGGGTACATGCGATCAACCAAGTAGCCAATTTCTTCCACCCTTCCCTCATAGACTCTCGTCGTTTTCTCTATTCGATGAACAGTCTACTTCCGGCAGCCATTAGGGTGCGTGCTCTCGACGAAGTACCTTTAGACTTTCATGCTCGCTACAGTGTGATTTCCAAGGAGTATCATTACTATCTCCATATTAATCCAACAATGGATCCTTTTAAGAGAAATTATGCGCTCCATATTCCACAACCTTTTTTTGACCTTGGGCTCATACCAGAAGCGGCTTCTTTATTCCTAGGGACTCATGACTTCAGCTCGTTTATCAACAACTCTCATAGCTGTTTGAACCCAGTTCGAACGCTAATGCGGATCGATCTAGTAGAGCAGACAGAAGGGGTTCGCATCGAATTTGAAGGAGATGGTTTTCTTTATAAAATGGTTCGCAATATCGTAGCCACTCTAATAGAAGTAGCTAAACATAAAATAACGATACAACAGATCGAAGAGATTTTCTTATTGAAAGATCGGCGCAGAGTTCCTACTGTTGCTCCCGCACATGCTCTCTTCCTTGCAGATGTATACTATCCTGCCATCTATCATTTACCTCTTCGAAAGAGGTAAAATGATAGTAAATCTGTGATCCTTTTCTTTGATCTCCCCTCTGTTGAGAAGAAACGAAAGGCGTGCTATTTAATGGTTCTTGCTGCAGCTGCGGATGATCAGATGCTGATATAAGAAAAATATTTGGAATTGCTGCCCTCTGAAGAGCTTGAAAACCACGAAGAGAATCTTCAAATCCCGCTATGCGGGCATCCAAACGGGGAGATAAGAGAGATAACGCCTTTAAATATCCATCGGGACTAGGTTTGGGATGAACATAAGATTCTCTAGTAATCCATAAGGGAATAGTATCAAGCAAAGCAATTCTGCTCTTAACATAATCCACCTGGCTTTGTGTAGAGTTAGTCACAACGCAGCAGCTTTTTCCCAAGCGAGAGATCTCTTTTAACACTCTCTCTACCCCGGCCATTAAAGAGACCCCCCCCTGCTTCAATAACTCTCTATATATCTCTTTTTTTTCTAGATAAAGATTATTCCATAGAGGTTCTTCCTGATAAAGTTGAGGAAATTGTTGATAAATCGCATCAGAAAGAGAGGTTGAACCGGCATGCGCTACTGCAACATAATCAGATAGATGCCAGTCCAAATTAGCGCCACGTCGACGACACATCTCACGATATGCTTCGTAATGAAGCGGCTCTGTATTAACTAACAATCCATCAAAATCAAATAAAAAAAGATCAAAGTCCTTTATCCATTGCATGCTAAAAATAAGGAGGTTTAAAAATCTTATATTTGCATTGCCGATGACTGGACTCGAACCAGCACCCTATTGCTAGGAACAGATTTTGAGTCTGCCGCGTCTACCATTCCGACCACATCGGCTCCACGTTTAAAGTATTTTATCCTTTTTTTTCTTTTTCCCAAGGATAATTTTCTCTTTCCCTATGTACAGGAGGAGGCAACAGGTAAAAATATTCATCATGATGACGATAAATATACTCTCCTTTAGCATTGCTCTCCAAAATTCTACGCTGTTCCGCATCTTTTAAGCCACTACAGCCCAAAAGAATAGTTAAAAGAAAAAATAGCAAGAACAAAAAGGGTATCTTACATTCCATCTTCGACTCTCAGATGATAAGAATATAGCTTGTCTCCACTATTTTGAAGAAGATATCAACGACAAATAGGTTTCTGTTACTTGATATAGATAATCCCAGCTTTTCTCCTCAACGTTTTCTGAAAGAAGTTGATAAGTGCGATAAAATGCTTGTTGAGCAGAGGCAAGAAGTAATCGGTATGCATCCTCCTCCTCTAAATTAAGCTGATATAGTATGGATCGACCAGAACCCACTGCTTCTTGGCGTATCGCTTGAATATGAATTAAAGTTCTTTGTAAGCTCTTTTCTAAAGAAGAGAGACACCTCTTAATTTCTTCATTTCCTCTCTTCAATCGAGATTGATGGATTAAATCTGTAAGCAAATCATCGATAGACCTCTCTTTTTTAATCAGATCTTCGGAAATATCTCTCCAAGAGCGATAAGGAATAGCGCGAAATCCAAGCCCTCCTTGCCCCATATCGAAAAACTTTGTTTCGCTATGAGTTTGAACATAATTATCTATTGTCTCCTGCTCCATAATCCATCTTACTTCAGTCGCTACCCATTTTCCTTCTCTGTTTCGGCGATAAAGGCTCTTTCGATGGTTGCCAGAAAAAGAAGGAACGCCAGAAGCATAGGGACGCCCTCCTTTCCCATAAGAGAGATCGACCCCTATAGAGATGATCGGATCACAACCCCAACTACAAGCAAGAGCAAAAGCCAATGTAGTAACAGAAAGAGCCTCACGTCCCAAATCGGGTCCAATAGGGGGCTCATTAAATCCCAGCTGTTGTTCCACCTCCTTTTCCAATGCGCCACCTGTTCCCGACCTTATATACCCATAAGGAGCTTGAAACAGATCAAATATTTTATAAAAAAGTCTATTGCTAAAAAGAATAGGGATATCAGAGTAGCGGCATACCTTAATGAGCTCCCATTCAGAAGGATTAGGATCGATTAAAAGGGCAAGGTGCGGTCGTATATTAAAATGGGATAAAGCAGATAATGCAGAGCCGCAGGAAAGAATCAAGGCAGAATCTCTTACCCGGTCTAACTCAGCTGCTACCTGATCTAAAGAAGGACCCGCTCCACAAATAATAAGGGGGATTTTCTCCATCGCTCCTTTCCATCGATTAACGTAAAAACAATCGGGAATTTTGCGAAAGTTGTTCAAAATATTTCTATGAAGCAAATGAGCGGATAAATGTTCTGCGGTCAAAGCTTTCCATAAAACTGTTTTGCGTAGAAGAGCCATTTTTATGTAACTAAACTGCTTTCTTCTTCGATACGACTTAATAGCTATTACCTCTACACCGGAAAAGGGAAATTGAGAAGCGAGTTCTTCTAACAAATGATCCCATTCAGAAACCAACCACCTCAACTGAACTTGGCTATCTGTTAAAAGCGGATTTATATCTTTTTGAATAGAAAAACATCGTAAACCGGAAATTTTGTCTTCTATAAATATCAAGCGTCTACTCTTTTTCTCATCAAGCCATGAACGCAAAAGAGGATAATAAGTAGCATGACCAATGCCATATATGTAGATAATATCTAATGAATCAAGATCGGAACGCGACTTCCACCTAAGAGCCTCTTTCAATTCTTCATCGCTATTATAGGCTATAGTTTTGTTAGGCTCTAAATGGGTTGTAACTATCCATTCAAGAAGATCGCGATTTAACAGCACAAATTTCCTCGCATATCGATTTAAACAAAATGAGACGATGAAGAGAAAGCGCCTTCTCTTTTTCTTTTATGCTGATCGATCTACCTATTAGATGACGCCAATAATTCCAGATATGATCTAAAAAATAGATATATCCTATCTCTTCTGCCAGCTCAGATTCCAACAATATACTATCTTCATCCTTCAAGTGAAAAAAAGTTTTTCCCATCCTACTTAGAAGAGAACAACAGAGTAGGTAACTTCTCTCAAAGCTCTCTTCTACCCTGCTCCACAATTCTCGGGGATCGACTATGGCTGATTCAGCAATCACCTTTTTAATTCTATTCGCGACACCAGAATGTTTTGGGACATCTTCTATCGAAACCGATTCAATAGAACGATAGGGCAACCCGGATCCCTCTATCAAGCGTAATTGATGATCCCGATTCTGTTCTGCAAAAAGATCGAGCCATTCTACACCCAAAATCCAATCGGGGCGACTAAAAGCAGTTGATCCGGTTCGGTCGACCACCTTCTTATACCCTAGACTAGAGGTAGAGCTATCTATCACACCATCAAGGCCTGCTAAAAAAATCATCCGAGAACCCAAAAGCGATGCTAAAACGACCCCTAGCGTCCCTACATTCCATCCTCCATCTAATAGAGGAGCTAGTCCCAACTCTTTCTGGAGATATGATTCAAGAGGTGTATTCCCTGGTCCCTCCATAAGAAACCGCCTGCCCAAATAGTTTTCTACCGTTCGTTCTCCAGTTCGTAACTGATAGATTAAAGGAAGATCAGAAAGGGTAAATTGATGAAGAGAAGCAGGATCGGTATGCACTACTAAATGAGGTGAAATCGACGCTTTGATTAAAAGTTCCACCCCCGCTCCACACCCTATCAGTAATAGCTGATCCTCCATTTTGGATAAGCGACCTAAGAGAGGAGTTAGGGAAGGACCCGCTCCGCAGATAATAGCAGGAATTCCTTGAAACTTTCCATAAAGGCTAATGGCTAAAGAGGTAGGTCTAGATAGATTATAACGGAAATTAGCAAGCAGCTGTTTTCCTCTATCAACATAATCGGAAGCGCGATAATTCATCTCTATCGAATAACGAATGAACCGATCCAAAAGAGGAGAGCAATCCTCAGGAAAAAGAAAGGGAGTATAGAGAAATTCTAACACAATCTTTCGAAAGATTTCCTCCTCCTCCTCTTCTGATACGAGAAAATGTTTTACTCTAGGATGGGAATCGATGATCTTTGGCGGCAGCTCCTCTAACAAAACAAGTAGATATCGTTCCTCTGAGATGGTTAGCCATGGCATCCATAAGTTAACTACGTTTTCGTTCCACTGAGAAAGACAGGCT
>CAYNKV010000016.1:0-21172 GCA_964397905.1 uncultured bacterium | reverse complement strand
TTATGGTGTCTCCAAATGAACGTTGTTTATATAGTTTTAATTGAGAGAAAGGGGTTAATTGTTGCTGAACAGGAGAAGAAAGAGGTTTTTCTAAAAAGAAAATTCCATCTTCTGATAGAAGCGGGAAATTTTCTAACCAGCTTATGACTCTAGAACAGATGGTTTTTTGGGCATAGGGTGGATCTGCATAGATGATGTTGAAATGTTTCCCCCTTTTTTTGAGCAATTCTATAGCATCTAATGCATCTGAAGAGATAACAACTGCTTGATTTTCTATTTCTAAATTTTTAAGGTTTTCCCGAATGGCATCAGATTGTTGATCAACAAAAGTGGAGTGAGCAGCCCCGCAACTGATCGCTTCGATGCCCAATGCCCCGCTACCGGCGAAAAGGTCAAGAAAGTGAGCTCCTCTAATTATATCTCTTAATATATCGAAAATAGACTTGCGCACTATTCCAGCAGTGGGACGTGTTTGTTTGGAAATCTGCAATAGTTTCCCTTTTAGTCTACCAGATAGAATGCGTAGCACCATTTCCATAGCTCTTTAAAATTTCTTCCCAAATCGAATACTCCCCTTCTGTAAGATATTTTTCATATAAATAAAACAGTTCTATTTCCTTTCTCTCCTTCACAAGAAGCGGATCTCTTTTTTGATTGTTTAATGAAATTAATTTTTTTATATTGATGAGCTTGTTTTTGCTTTTTCCATGAACTACGATGAAAAAATCAGAAAAATTATCTGCTGTTCCCAGTATTAAATAATTTCTTCTATTAAAAAGAGAGGAAGAGGGTGCGTATAAGGTAATGTTCGCTTTTTTGTCGGAGCTTGTAGCAGAGGAAGTGACTTCGTTAGCTATTGGATTTTTTAGATTAAGAATGAGCTTAGCTAATTTTCTTGGAAATCCTGCATAAGTATTGGAACAAATAAGAGAGCCTCCGCTCATTCTTCCTAATAAATCGAGTAAGGTCAAGCTACTCCTTTCTCCTACAGCTGCAGTGTAAAGATTTATTTTTCCTCTCCTTGCTTTTAACCATTTATTAATTTCTTGCCGCTCTTTTTCTATGTTTTCCGTAGAGTATCCATTTGAAATAAGAATAGCTGTATGTATTTCGTCTTCTAAAGTCTCTTTTGGGATATTCTCTTCCAAAAATTGATAGATGGTTTCTTTAGATCGATGAGGAGTGTAGGATCGACCTAAGAATAATTCTGCCTTTTCTATCTCTTTTTTGTTAGGAGGAAGTGTTGTTGAATCGAGAGACTCCGTTTTTTTTCCTAAAATAGTAATGTTAAAAGAGTCTCCTTTTTCTATAGATCTAATTGCACGTATTACTCCTTTTTTAAACGATTGATAGGCATTTCTTTCTTTGCTCTTGTATGGATCAATCAAAAAATAATAGTGCTGTCGCATCTGATAACGGGAGAGATCTACTTTTGGAACAAAAAGGATAGAGAAAAAACATCCGCCTTCTTTCTTAGGTAAAATTCGAATATCAGTATCGAAGATATCACTGAGCTCCAAAACTTCTGGTTCAGGAAGGTTGTAGCGAGCGGATATCTTTCCTTCCGCTTGAAAATTGATGGTGGGTTTATTTGAAAACAGAAGATGTCTACCGATCGGATGGGGATGAGTAATCTGTTCGAAAGAGATCTCTTTTTGAGAAAAGCAATATGGTTCTTTATTGGACAAATAATGAGGAACTGTTAGAAAACTGCTTTCGTTCAATTTGATTTCTACTGGATCGAGCTCTTTTATTTTATTAAAATTTTTATCTTTTAAATGAGCAAATAGAGAAGGGTCTAATTCTAATAAATAAGATTCTGGAGAGGGAGCTATTTTTTCAATTTCAGCTAATGAAAGAGGTAGGATGGAAGAGAGAGTTTCTACAGATAAATCGATGGAAGGGTATCTCAATATAATAGATATCTCGCTCGAATTACTTCTTTCGGAAGAGGGTTGTCCAATTTGCGATGATAGAGGAATCCTATTTTTGGAAGCAATTTCATTGGATAGTTCTTCTGAAGATCTAGAAGCTGGCAACGGTTTTTGATCCCTTAAAGAGATAGCCTCTTTATTCTTTCGTTCTTGTTCGGCCAAATTTTTTGTTTTTCCCAAAAAGGTAAAAGGGATTAAATGAAAGAAGAGAGCAAGAGAACAAAGCAGCCCTAATATCAATCCAAGTTTTATTAATGAAAAAGGAGCGAATTTAAATTTCATTTATGAAGCTCAACGATGGTTATATTGGAAATGGCTCTATTTCTTAAATAAGTTGTTGTTTGAGGAGCATTTAAAACTTCATCAAATAGCAGGCGCGCCAAATCTGCAAAATAATCAGCTTGTTCGCTGTTTTTACTGATATGTGCTCGTTGCGATTCTAGCCAATATATTTCAGCTTGAATGCATTTCATATAGGTAAGAAAGAGTTGGTTCTTTTCAAAATCTTGGCTGCGATCTTCATGATATTTCTGATGAATCAAATCCTCTCTAGAGTTGAAATCTTCTTTAATTCTATTGAGAAAAAAAAGAGCATCATCAATCCGTTTATCTGAAGAAGCAGTCGTACTTCGTATGTCTGCATAAAGAAGGGCTGCTTCTATAAAAAGAGGCTCGTAATCGAACTCTTTTTTAATTTGCAAATCTTTTAAAGTAGATAAAATCTCATCTAGCGAATAGTTTGTGTTTGGAGTTTCTTTGTACAAAGCAAATAGAGCTTTGCTTTTTTGTAGAAGAGCTGCATAGGTATAATAAGAAGAATCTTCCAATTGGGTTATAAGATGATCAAAAGTGTGAAGCGCCTGTTCTGCTTCTCCAAGCGAAATAAGAGCTATTCCTAGTTCTAAAGAAGCTTGTTCACAAAGCTTCCAAGGTAATTCTGGATAATCAGAATAGAGTTTTATTAAAGAGAGGAAAAGCTCTTTTTTTACTAATGGTGGAGCTAACTCTGCATACTTGAACACTTCAGATTCGAGATAAGTGTGCTGGGGATTAAAATGGAGAAAATTCTTTTCATCGATTTCTAATATATCAGTAAAAATGGCTTCTGCTTTTTTTTTGTACTCTAAATTAGAGTCTCCTCCTTTGTTAGAATAATAATGTGCTAACCATATTTTGTGATCTTGATCAATGGATGAATTTTTTTTCAGATATGCTTGGTACAAATGTTCTGCTGCATGGTCATGTTCTTTTAAAACGGAGTAATTGTTAAATAATATAATTCTCGTTTTTAATATATTTTCATCCCTCTCTATTCTTTTTAATTCCTTTTCTGCTAAATCAACTATTTCTCTTGGAGTTCTATTTAATTTCTCTTGGAGTTCTAATTGCATTAACAATCCTTCTTCAAAATCTGGGTGATCTGAATAGCTTCCGAAGAAAGAAACCAGCTCTTTCAGAGATTCTGTGTATTGAGAAAGGTCAAATAAAAGTTGAGCTAAAAGCAACTGATAACTTCCTTTTTCATTATGGTTCCAAGGTGAACTATCTATATGTAGGAACGCTTGTTGTAAATCTCCTACAAGTTGTCTCTTTTTTTGAGAGATGTTTTCTAAAGGAGCCTCCTTTAATTCTTCTAGAGAGCATGTAACTAGTAGAGGCCAAGTAGAATAGAATTGAGTTTCTGGAAATTTTTCTAATAAAGATGCAAATGAGGACCGAGCTTCATTCCAGCGATTTAATTGAGATAATAATTTCCCTAGATCGTAAAGGATTGATTCTTCTAATTCTTTTTTTCTACAGGAAGAAAGGATCTGTGATAGATCTAAGGTTGCTTCTTCAATATACCCAAATTGTAAAGCTGCTTGTGCATGCATGAGCAACATATTTTCTTGTTCACTATCATCTGGAAATAGTGAAATAAATTGCTTTACTGTCTGATCCAATAGAGATTTTTTTTCTAGTTTGTGGAGGCTTTTTGCAATCATTAATAGAGCAGCTCTTTTGTATTCCATCTGAATAGATTGATTATCTACAATGGGTTGCAAATATTTGAAGGCTGTTTCATATTGACTTGTCTTAAAGCAGCTTTGTCCTACAAAGAATGTGAGAAGGGGTTGTTGCTCAGCTGAAAACTGTTCTGATAAAAGGGGGTATCTCTCAATTAGATCCAAATATCTTTCTTTTTGATAGAGAAGAACCATTTCATTATATGCAGCTATTCCTGATAGAGAAGTTTTTAGAGATACGATTTGTTGATAGGTGGAGATAGCTTGGTCCATATCAAACTCTGTTTGAACAGCGGCAATATGCATTAAAATTTCTTGCCTTTGTTCCTCTTTTTTTTCAAGAAGCTCTCTGAATAAAGCAATCGATTCCTCGTGCTCTCCTATCATTTGAGCAGTTAGAGCTAAAGGTAAAAGAATTTTTTCGCGATAACTCTCCCCTTTAACGCATTTAAGTAGGCTGTATGTTTTGGATGCTAAACCACTCTTCTCTTTGCTCTCTTCCAATGATTCCACTTTTCTAAATAATGAGTCACCGAGAATAAACAAAACCTCTTCTCTATGTTCTAAATCGTCATAATTAGATTTTTCCAATAGTTGGGAAAGTTGGTTGACAACTCTATCGTAATCACCCAAAATGTATAGGCATTGGCATTTACGTGTGATGGTTTTTCCTTTTAAATCGCTCTGAGAGATCTTTTCATACGCTTCTAATGCAAGTGAGTACTCTTTTTCCTGATAGAAAAGATCTCCCAAAATCGCCTGCAGGTTGTCTGTGATAGAGGAGTCGGGATTTTTTTTTAAATATTCATTAATTTGCTTCTTAACAAGGCGAAAATCGCCATCTTTCCAAAATTCTACGATTCTTTGGAGAAAAAATTTTTCCTGAGATGAAGAGCCAGATGCTGCATCTAAGTTAGGAATTCCCTGATAAAAAAGAAAAATAAATGCAGAAGCAACTATTAGACGATTCATATTTTCTCCGAAGCTGTAATGCATGTATAGAGAGGTTTTATTTCCAAGAAACTAAATCGAAACATCCAATTTGATCAAGTTTTTTCTATTTATATAATGATCATTGTTTTTTCTCTGAAAAAAAGAGTGATAGCAAATTCGTTTGAGGCAAAATATTATCTTCGGTTTTTTGATTCGGGATCAAAATAATTAACATATTTTTCGATCAATATCTCTGCCTTTGGGTCATATTTCTTTTTTAATGCTTCATATGTTTTCAACCCATTAGCGATAGAACCTTGCTGAAAATATAGGATGCCTAGGCGAAACAAGACCTCCTCATTTTCTGGCATAAATTCTAAGAGCATGTCATATGTTTGCTTTTCCTCTTCGTGTAGTCCCAGATCTCGATATACAGAAGCTATACGGGAAAGTGTCCACAAATCTTTTGGATTATTGATGAGAGCTACTTTCAATTCTTCTAAAGCACAATGAGCGAATTTTTTGAATTTTCTTGCTCTATCGACCGATTGTGACTTTTTTTCAATAGATTTGGAGAGATTTTTAACCGGATTATAGATTCTGTATAAAGATATAAAGCTGCTTGCTAATATCGTATGGAGTTCATTATTTACTGGTTCCTCTTTGATCCACTGTAGTTGAATTTGTATAGAATGATAATATAAAAATTCTTTCATTAACAGCCTGTCTTTCCAGTGACATTCTATATTAAATCTGTGCAGCCATGGGATCGTAGTATTTGATATGTGCAATTTTTTAAATAAATAAATATTGTTGTATTCCTTTTTTTCTAATCTATGAATAAAAATGCATATTAGCTGCACTAAATTAGATTGCAATTTTCTATGAGCAAATAAATGGGAGTTTGTAGAAACATAGCTTGCAATGAAATTTTGTTTTAGCAAAAAAATTTGTTCGTTTTTTTTGACTAAAAAAAATGAAAGCAGTGTTAAGTAAACAAAAATTGTTAAAATTGTTATTGCTATAATCGCTGAAAATAGGATGTTTTTTTTAAAAAATGGGCATAAAAATAATGATATGATTTCAATTAAAAATATGAAAAAATGTATTGAGTTGAAGCTAACAAACTTTTTGCTTATATTTGTCAGCTTTTCTCCCGTTTCTTGGATTAAACGGGATTTTTTTTCATTAAAAGAACTGTTCATAATGTTTTGTTTTTTTTATACAAATAAATTTCTCATATGATAGAAGCTATTATCATATAAAGCGTATAGGATAATTATGCAATTAAATATAAAAATAAATAAGTTTTTTCAGATAGGAAAAGAATTATAAAGAGATCCAACGATTGATCCGATATTCGATCTAAGAGTTTCAGACCACTAACCGGTTTATGTTGTAGAAATCAGAATCCAACTTCATCCATAAAAATTAGAGTTTTCTTTATCTGATATATAGTTAGCAAATTGAGCAATCTCCTTTCTAAACGTAAGCTGGATATTGCCGATAGAGCCATGCCGGTTTTTTGCTACAATCAGTTCTGCCATACCAGGCTTATCATAAGGGTCGTAATATTCGCTTCTAAACAGTAGAGTTATGAGATCTGCATCCTGTTCAATGGCGCCGCTTTCTCGAAGATCGCTCATCATAGGTCTATGACCCATTCTTTCTTCAACTTTTCTAGATAATTGAGAAAGACAGAGAATGGGGATGCGTAGCTCCCGTGCTAAAGTTTTCAATCTTCTAGAAATTTCTGATATTTCCATCTGTCTGCTTTCCTGACTGCGCATATTGCCTGATCCTGATAATAGTTGCAGGTAATCGATGATCATAAATTGTATTTGATGAACCTCTTTCATGCGACGTGCGCGAGCGGATAGATCGGTGATTTTAAGAGAGGGTTCATCGTCGATAATCATCGAATGAGATTGCATCATGTTCACTGCTGATACAATTCGTTGGAATTCACTCCCCGTAAGAGATCCTGTCCTAATTCTATCTGATTCCACTTCAGACTGAGAGCAAATAATGCGATGAAGCAATTGATCTGCACTCATTTCAAGAGAAAAGATTCCTACGGTTAAGTTGTTTTTAAAGCAGATGTTTTCCGCTATGTTTAGAGCAAGCGCTGTTTTCCCCATAGCTGGGCGAGCTGCTAATATCATCAAATTAGAATCGGAAAAACCATTGATCATTCTATCAAGGTCTACAAAATGGGTGGGAATGCCAGTAATTCCTACCTCTTCTGGCCGACGGTTCTGATATGTTTCTTGTCTCTCTTGAAGTTCTTTCAGGTAGGGCAGCTTAGAAGACCTTTGCGATCCTAAAAGCAGCTCTTTTAAGGGAATTCCTGCTGAAGGATTAGCTACCTGACTTATCTGAAAAAATTTGTGCTGCGCTTGATCTAAAGAGGAGTAAACATCTCCTTGGTCTTGGAAAGCGTTGGTTTCTATTTCCTGTGCTGCACAGATCATCTGTCTAAGTAAAGATTTGCTTTTAATGATCTCTATATATTCCTCAATATGTGCAGCAGTGCCTGCATATTGAGCCAAATTAGCAAGATAGGCAATACCTCCTACGTTTTGTAATTTCTCTTTCCGTTTTAATTCTTCTGCAACTATGTGAATATCTGCTGGTCTATCTTCTAAAAAGCAGCTTTTCAAAGTAGCAAAAATAGTTTTATGTTCACCCAAATAGAAGTCAGCTATTTCCAATCTATCTGCAGCTATGTTTAATCCTCCCAATGCTGTTAACATCGATCCAAGGACAATCATTTCTGATTCTTTTGAATGAGGATGTTTTTTAATGGGAAGAGATTGAGCCATATTAGAGTTAAAAAGTTATCAACATTATGCGCAGCACATCTATTGGAAAGAGTGGGATTTGAACCCACGGTACCCTTTAAAGGGGTACGCGTCCTTAGCAGGGACGTGCTTTCGGCCACTCAGCCATCTTTCCAAAAAAATAAAAGCTAATTTCACTCGATGCTATGAATTAATAAGAAAAAAGTCTATTGATTTTTTTTCTCTTTGCCAGGTAGATTTGTGACTAGTTATTTTTTTACCAAGGAAAATGGATGAAGAGCGTGTTTTGGTCTAAGGTTCTTTTTCTTACAGCTTTAGCAGGGGGTCTTTGGGGAGCAGATATCCAAGAAGAGGATATCCAAGCTTTGAGGGATTGGATTAATACTAAGAGGTTGATTACTGCACGCGAGTTGGGGGGTCAGCTATCAGTGAGTGGGGATATTCATGCTGAATTTCAGTCGGCAAGAGAGAAGAAGAATGGGGTCTCTCAAAGGGGTCCTGGGCTTCTTATTCCTAACAATCATATGTATGATGTCGAGTTCAATCTTATGGTTGATTATCGCACAGATTTTACCTGGTTGGCTACGCGGATTCGGTTTGATAACGACGGTTCGCTTTTTAATGATTTTTTAGGTTCTGGTTCTTATAACAAGTTGGTGGTAGATCGTGCTTATTGGGGATATCGCCTGATCGATAGGGATCAACATACTTCAGATATTGAAGTGGGTCGTCGTGAATATATTGCGGTATTGTTTGATTCTAGGATACAGTTTGCATCCAATTTTGATGGAGTTAGCTTTAAGGATAACTATTCGATCGAGAAGTTGGGGAACCTTTATTATCAGCTAGCCTCTTTTTTAGTAAGCGAGAAAAGATCTCAGTTTGCTTATCTCGGAGAATTGGGTGTTTTAAATCTGTTGGGAACGGGTGCATACCTCAAATATTCGATTATTGATTGGGATACTAAAAAGGTGGCAGAGGTTCCTAACCAGTTTGATTTTATTGTTTCCCAGGCGACGTTGGGCTACAAATGGATTCCTCAACGTTTGGATCGTCCTATACATATCTATTCTGCTGCTATCTACAATCATCGGGCGGAGCGTTTGCCTATTTCAGCGAATCACAAAGAGAATTGGGGTGGCTATCTTGGTTTTAGTGTGGGAGCATTGAAAACAGCGGGTGATTGGTCTGTTGATCTAAACTACCAGCTGCTCCAAGCTCAATGCGTTCCTGCTTTTGATGTTCAGGGTATTGGTTTTGGAAATAGCCCAGGAAACAGCTTTTACTATACTAGAGGTGAAGATAAGAAGGTGGTGCCCAATACGGTAACCAGCGCACAAGGAAACGTCAATTATCAAGGTTTTCAAATTAGTCTACAATATTTGATTACCAGCAACTTAAACCTTTTTCAAAACTGGAGGCAATCTAGAACTTTAAACAAAGAGATCGGTCCTTTTAGAACCTATAATCAGTATGAACTTGATTTAATTTATTCTTTTTAACCAGGTTGCTTGGTTTTTTTTGTTTTGATAACCATGATATGGGGATAATTTTGTGCTGGAAAGAGTGACTTAACTTACTCTATCCTGGCTTTCTTAAATATGTTTCGATATGAGGATATTCTGTTCTAACCAGATCGATCGTTTAGTAGAGCTCCTGTTTCAGGAGCTTTTTTCTTTGGAAAACCATTTTTTGACTCACAGATGGGTAGTGGTTTCCAATGATCAAGTGAGGAGAGATCTTCTATTACGATTCTCTAACTTTCTGAAAGATTTCTCTCTTGAGAATCTTACTTTTCTTGATTATGATCAGCTGTTAGCCTGCATATATCCTAAAATTTCTTCTAAAATAGAGCTTTCTTTAAAGATTCAGCGTGGTTTAGATCAGTTATCTCATGAGCCATTAATTGCTGGCTTAGATTGGTATTGGGTTAACACTCCTTTTCAAAAAAGAGCTTTTATCTGTCATCAGATTGCTGATCTGTTTATCAAATATATGGATCAATCTGAGAGTTCTTTTAAAAAATGGATTTCTTCTAACGGATGGCAGCAGCTTTTATGGAAAAATATATTTGATGATTTGATGCCTTGGGATGATCTTAATCCATTATCAGGAGAACTATACCTTTTTGCTCTTCAACCTTTACCTATTTATCGTTTTGAAACTTTTCGTAAATTAGGAGCTACCTGTTTTCTTTTCTCTCCTTCTTCTGTTTATTGGGCCGATTTTTTAACCGATCGAGAACAGGTAAGATTTTTAGACCATGCTTTAGTTGGTCAAAAAGTTGAGTTGTCTAGATATTTTCAAGAACATCATCCCTTGCTCGCTAATTGGGGAATAGCGGGGCGCCGAATAATGGAATGGTTAGTCGATCAGGAATATAGGGAATTTTATTTTGTACCTCAGGGAAATTCGCTTTTAGCTGATCTTCAGCGTGAAATTCTTAATTTGATTCCTATGAATAGTTGGGAAGTAGGAGATAAATCTATTCAGATTCATGAAACTCCCTCCCCTATCTGTGAAGTAGAGGTAGCTTGGGAGCTCATTCAAAAGTTAGGGATAGCTTCTCAAAATATATTGATAGTTGCTACCGATCTAGACCTCTATGCTCCGATTATAGAAACGGTATTCCAACAAAGGGGCTTCTCTCTTCGTTGCGATTATTTTGGCATCAGTGTGGAAAGAAGCGACCCATTAATACGAGGTTATAAAACGCTTCTTTCTCTTAATCAATTTCGCTATGCAAGAGAGTGGATGGAGCGCCTTTTTTCCTCTGCCCCTTTTATGAAGCGATTTGAATTAAGCGCAGAAGATATCGATATATTGCGAATTTGGTGGAAGCAAGCTCATATTCACTATGAGCTGAGGGGAACACATCAAGGTTCATGGGAGGCAGGAATTAAAAGGTTGTTTTTGGCTCTTCATACTTCAAATAGTGGCATTCAAATAACTGATTCTCATCTAAATCTTCTCGATAAATTGGTAAATATTATCCATTTATTAGAAGAGAAACTTTCTTTTGTTACAGAGGCACTTTTTCTTTCTATTTCAGAATGGTCTGATCTGTTAATTTCGCTTCTTACTACTTTTTTTGCTATTGATGGCTGCTCTTCTTATTTAATAGATGAATTGGCGAAGCTAAATCTTTTAAAAATAGATGCTCTTTTTTCTTTTTCCAGCATAGAACCTATTCTTGAAGAGATTCAGCATAGAAAAGTGGGAGCTGTTCATTCTCAATCTCCTGATGCTATTCGGGTGGTTTCTATCGAGAATAGTTCTTTTATTTCTTCTGAATTGGTAATAATTCTTGGAATGGGATTTTCCCAATTTCCCCGTTCTGATCTTTTTGTTTTTCCAGAAGATAGAGATCGAGATGCTTATCTTTTTTTAGAGGCGTTGTCTAATGCTCGGGAATACTTTATTGTTACATATAGTAACATTAAGAATGATTTAACCGAGAAAGCGTCTAGATTAGTCGATCAATTGCGTAGACATTCTCCTGCTATCTCCTTTTTTTCCCATTCCCCCTCTTTTTTGTTCAATGTTTCTAAAGTTGGAAAAGAAGTTAGCCCTTCGATATCTGTTAAAAAAACTTTTTTTTCTTTAAATGAAGAGAGTTTGCTTTCATTTAAAAAAAAAGATATTTCCCACGCTTCTTTTCTCTCTTCTCTGAAAAAAGGGGTTAATGGTTCTGAAGTTTTCTTACCTACTTCTTCTCTTAGAAGGTTAGCCAATTATCCAGTTCATTTTTTCTTCGAAGAAAGATGCAATATTCGTCTTAAAGAGGAAGAGGGTGGGGATGAGTTTTCCCTTTCTCATATAGAGATGGCAAATATTCGAAGGGAGTCATTGGACAAACCTTTAACTGAAATTTTTCGAAAAAAAGAGGAAGAAGGGATTATTCCTCCCTATTTTTTTGGTGCAGCCATCCGTTTTAATATTGAAAAAGAGATAGATAAGTATCATGATATGTTGCGTAAATTAGGCATAGATTTTGAATCTATTTACTCTGTAGAACTAGACCGGTTCTGTTCTTCTCCTTACCAGTTAGATAAGCGTCGATGGGTATATCCATCCTTTTCTTTACCGCTTTCTGCTAAAAGAAATCTGTTAATTCAAGGGAAAATAGGCGATTTTTGCCCTTATGGTTTATTATTTCATGGTAAGAATAGTTTGAGCGATCTAGTGAGAGTTTGGCCATTCTATTTAGTTTCTCTTCAATTGCCTTTTTTTTCAGATTGTCGGCAGATATGTTGGACCAAACAGGGCACAGTGAGGAATCTTCCGGTTTCAGATGTTGAAGAGCTGTTTATTCGCTATTTGAGCTATCTTGATAGCTCACTTCTTTTTCCTTCTCCATTATTGCCTAGATGGTCTAGATCTATTCTTTTGGATGGTAAAATTCCGATTTCTGATCATAGTGAGGATCAGCTTGGATGGTTTTTATCTCAAGATTTACTTCCCCCTTTTTCTTTCTGGTTGAAAATCTGGATTCCCTATTTGAGAGAACTGTTTAATGAAATCATTTGATATTTTGTCAACTAATGGAGCCATTCCTCATCGCCTGTTCATTGAAGCATCTGCTGGAACAGGTAAAACATTTCTCATTGAACATCTGATCGTTCGGCTATTGATAGAAACAGAATTATCCCTCGATGAAATAGTGGTCGTAACATTCACACGAGCAGCAACTCAGGAGCTTAAAGAGAGAATTCGAGAGAATTTAGAAGGTGCGCTTAGGGGAGCTTCTTCATTTAGCTACTTAAAAAAGATGAAGGAAGATCAGAAATTGAAGATTAAGAGAGCGTTAGATTCATTCGATAATGCCCCCATCTCTACTATACATGCTTTTTGTTACCAGATAGCGGCGCAATTTTCTTCTGCCATAAGAGGAGTAGACAAAAAAGATTTAAAAAAACTGGTATGGAATGTTTTAGAATTTTTACGCAAAGAAGAGATGTTGAGCATGGCACAATTCAGCCGTCTTTTGCGATTTTATCGGAAAGATCTACAAAAAATTGTGCAGAAACTTATCGAAAAGAATTTGCTATATACAAAGGAGGATTCTTTTAAAGATCTGCTTGATCGGTTAAACAACTCTATCGGTTCTCTTAAATCTTTTTCTTTGCTCAATGACTTCTCTCGATTACGTATGAGTTATAAAGGATTAAGCAGCTCTAGATATGCGTATCAGATCTCTTTAATACAAAAAGCTCTTGATAAGGGATTTTTTTCTTCAGAGGAATTCGATAAGTTAATCGATGCCCCAGATCTCTTTTTAGCATATATTACTCCTGAAAATCTCAAGAAAAACGCTTTTTCTATAGATCATCCCGAAATTGAGCAATTGAAAGCTATTATGGTTCCTATTGTTCAACAAGCGCGAAATCCCTTAATGATTTTCCGTAGTCTATCTTTTCATTGGGGAAAATATGTTCAAAAGTTGTCGCTTCCTGATCCCAATATAGATGAGGGTATAGGTTCAGTTTATCGTAATCTGAATAATGATGATTTTGTCTCTTGGGTAAGAAAAAAATATCGGGCAATTATAGTCGATGAATTTCAAGATACAGATCCCATTCAGTGGAAAATTATAGAAAAATTATTCTACGAATCTTCTGATAAGTCGATCTACCTTGTTGGCGATCCAAAACAGTCGATTTATCGATTCCGAGGAGCAGATGTTTATACCTTTTTTCAGGCTCGTGAACAATTTGAAGAGCTGGTTTCTTTAACTACCAATTACCGATCCACTAGATCCCTTCTGGATGATTTGAATGCTCTCTTATCTGCTGTTTCTTGGATGGAACTGCCAAAAATGAACCAATATCTTACAGTTCCTCACCTCGAATCAGCTAAAGAAGGAGAAGGAGGCCTCTATTTTGTCTGTGGAACTGAAGAGTATCATGAGGATGGTGAATCTTATGAAAAAAAATCTTTCTTTCCTTTTATTGTGGATGAGATAAATCGATCTAAATTGGATTTAAACAAGACGGCTATATTGGTTAGAAACCATTATGAAGCGCTTTCAGTAAAAAAACATTTGGATAGTTGCAAGCTTCCTTGTCGACTTTATCGAGATCGTGGGTTAGGTCGTTCTACAGCTATTTCTTTATTGAAAGAAGCTATCCAAGCTATAAATGGGAAGGTAGAGTCTATACATAAAACGCTTATAGGAAAATTCTATAAACTGAGTCTTGAGGAGATCTCTTCAGAAAACTTAGAGGATGCATATCAGTTATTTGCTAATCTGAAAATGGTATGGCGGGATAGAGGCTTTGCCTCTTGTATATCCAGTTTTTTTCATGCCCCTATCTGTCAGCGCAGGCTGATCGATACTTTGTTAATAGAAGAGAATCAAGCCCTTTATGGTGATTTAACGGAGATTTTAGGTCGCTTAATTTTCATGAACGAACCTCTTGAAATAATGTTAACTTTAGAAGAGATAGGAACCTACGAAACTGCTGATCGAATTACTCCTCCTACGGGAGGCATAGAGATTCTAACTATTCATGCTAGCAAGGGATTGGAATTTGAAAATGTATTTCTTTTAGGATTAAACAGTTCTGCTTTTCATTCAAAAGATTTAGTCGAAGATTTGGAAGAGTTGTATGCTGAGAAAATGCGTCAACTTTATGTCGCTTTTACTCGTGCTAAAGTTCGCTTATATATCCCTTTTTTTCGCAGAGTATCAAGTTGTCGGTCAGCTCCTTGCTCTTTGATAGAGATGTTTTCTGAAAAAATAGCATTAGATCTTACACGTTTTAAGACCATTGAGTTGAAGGAATCTGTTTCAGAATTACCATCCTATCCTGTGTAGTAAAACTTTTTAGATATAGTACTCTTTTTTGAAGGGGGCGAACAATAAATTGATTATCAAAAAATGGAATAATTTGTTCGCCATATCCTGGAATTGAGATTAGACTGGGTAAAAGAGGTTTATCTTTATCTACTCTATTCTCGTTTCAACAGAACATCAGCCAACTGCGTACTAGATAATAAATTTTTTATAAAAAGGGATTGTCTAGGAAATATTTATCTAATTGTTAAGCAAGAACATCTTAAGAGACGGATCTAAACTTTTTTGAATAAGTTTTTGATTTTTTTTTTGCTTGAGAAGAGAGAGGAGTTAAATCAACTTTTCTGAAAAAAGTTTCTTGAAGGAGCCTTTGCAACAATTAGATCCCTACATATCGCTTCGATTTTTACCTCCAATCAAGAAAAAAGATATCTTGCTGCCCTAAAAAAGCTCTTCGCCTTCTTAATTAATTCTTGAAACAAGTAAAAAGAAAAGCTCCAAAAAACTTTTTTTTCTAAAGATAATTGCTAGAGAAAATTCAGTCTAATTGCTTCTGGAATGCATTTGCCTTAAGAGCGAACCTAGACTTAATTCGAGCGGCCTTATTCCCTTTAAAGCGACCTGTTTTTACCCCTTTATCCATCAAACTAAATAGAGAAGCGATCTTATCCTTTACCGAAGGAGCATCTTTCTCTTTTATGGCTAACTCCAATATTTTAAAGCTGCTCTTTGTCTTCGATTTAAAGCTTCTATTTGCTTCCCTAAGTTTTTTGCTCTGGATATCTCTTTTCTTTGCCGAAGGAATCCGCTCCTTCTTCTGACGTACACGTTTTGTTACCATAAACTACCTTAAACAAAAGTAGGTTATAATGTGAAGTAGCTTTAAATGCAATGGCTCATTGTCTATCGGCTTCGATTATTCACAACATATATCGAGGATTTTCCAAATTAAAAATTGCATGCCTCTCTTTATTTTTCGATAGGTTGATGATTGAAAATATCTTTTATGTTTTTTGGAGAGATGCGCAAGATTGTGAGGAGAGGATAAAAGATCTCCATGAAATGAGAGGGGCCATGAACGGGAGGGGCATTTTTTACTGTTTTTTTGAGGAAGGCGAAGGTCGACTTCCATCTTAGCTCCTCGGGATATGCGGTAACGGGAAGAGCATCTCTCTGCCTGATCGTAAATGGTATTGCCATCGGTAAAGAATGTTGTATGATGATTTCTTAGATAAGATTCTGCCTTACCTACTCTATATCTATTAAAACGACGATCATGCAAGATCCATACCGCAGTATACCCTGCTTGCGCATATTCTATAGAGCGACGTTTTGATTCTTCGATTGAGATGGGTGAGCACTGTATCTCGAAGACTATTTTTTGATCTTCCCAACAAAGATCTGCAATACGGCTAGCAATTTTTTTCTCCAGTATGATATCAGGTATTAGGGATTTTATGCGAAGCTGCATTCTTATATGTGCCGCACTTTTGTTGTTTTGATGGCATAAGGTTTTTTTATGTGGGTGATAAAAATGATTTTCTCTTTTTTTTCCTTTTTTCAGATGGACAATCTCATTACATTCGAGACATATGTAAGAGAGATCCTTTTTTGCTTCAGAAGCAGGAATAACAGAGGATCCACTAATAGCGTGTAATTGCATATATCTATTTAATTAAGTAACCTAACCGGGACAGTAACCTAGAGCTTATGAACCCAACAAATGATAATATTATTTTTGATCCTCATCAACAAGAGATAATTGGTGAGTTGATGGCTTTGGCTAAAAAGCAAGGGTATATTACCTACGAAGAAATTAATGAAAGATTATTAGCAGACATTGACTCGCCTGATCAGATTGATCAAGTTTTGATATTCCTGAACAATATGGGAATTCAAATTCTTAATCAATTAGAGGTGGATCGTAATAAAGAGCATAGAAAAGAAGAAAAAGATCAGCAGGAATTAGCAAAAAAGGGGGAAGCTTTTTCTGATGACCCTGTAAGAATGTATCTGAAAGAGATGGGGTCCGTCCCTCTTCTTACTCGTGAAGGAGAGGTTGAACGTGCTAGGCATATTGAAAAAGGGCAAAATCAAACTACTAGAGCTATCATGGCTTTTCGTTCTACTACGAGTGAGGTGTGTGCAATTGTTTCTCATATCATTGCAAATGAAGAAAGATTGGATAGAGTGGTTTTGGAAAAAGAGATTGCTGATAAGCAGAGCTATATTGCACTTCTACCCAAGCTATTGCAGTTGTTGAGAATGGAAGATAAGTTGTTAGAGAGTTATCTTCTTGCTTTAAAAAAAACTGATTTAAGCAAAGAGGAAAGAGTTGCTACTTCAACCCTTCTCGATAACAGTAGAGTTCGATGCAGAGCTTATTTGCGTTGGATTAGGTTGCGTCCCGATATCATTCTCAGTTTTATAGAGGTTATTTGGGATATTTATGAAAGGTGGGTTTTTCTAAAAAAGGAGGAAAAAGAGTTAGCTGTTCGTGCTTCTAAAAACAAATTTGTATTGGCTAGATTGAATGCTTGTAGAAGGCGTATCGATAAACTAGTAATAGCTTTGGGTTTGGATTCCGATGAGATCGAAAAATCTATTCGCTATCTTTCTCACTCAAGAGCAAGAACGGAAGAAGCGAAGCGCGCGATGGTTCAGTCTAATTTGCGACTGGTTATCTCGATTGCTAAAAAGTATAGTAATCGTGGGCTTCACTTTCTTGATCTAGTCCAAGAAGGCAATATTGGATTAATGAAAGCGGTGGACAAGTTTGAATATCGTCGAGGTTATAAATTTTCCACTTATGCAACATGGTGGATTCGTCAGGCAATTACTCGTGCAGTAGCAGACCAAGCGAGAACTATTCGCGTTCCAGTTCATATGATTGAGACGCTTAATAAGATAATTCGAACAGGGAAACAGTTGGCCAACGAAAGAGGAAGAGAGCCTTCTCATCAAGAAATTGCAGATAAGCTAGGTCTCTCAGTAGATAAAGTTCGCGAAGCAATGAAAATTGCTTCCACTCCGGTTTCTTTGCAGTCAGAGGTGGGGGAGGAGAGTCAGTTGGGTGATTTTTTGCAGGATAGGGAAAATGAGTCTCCTTCCGATGTGACTGGGTATACTTTATTGAAGTCTGCTTTGAGCAAAATACTTTCCACTCTATCGATCCGCGAGCGAGAAGTATTAGAATATCGATTTGGACTTAGATCTGATGGAGATTCCCCTAAAACGCTGGAAGAGGTGGGTCAGCACTTTGGAGTTACTCGAGAAAGAATTCGTCAAATTGAAGCAAAAGCACTTCGTAAGCTCCGTCACCCTACTCGTTCTCGTCCACTGGAAGCATATTTTGAGTCAGTAAACTAGTTTTAATTGCGCTGCTCTAGTTTTTTTAAAATCTCTCTATGGCCAGAAGAGAAAGGAAGTAGGTATAGCTTCTCTTTCTCGATCCATTCAAACTCTTTGATCTGTTTAGCTTCGGGTACGATGTAAAGGGTTGGGTGTAAAGTTGCCTGGTACTTTGTAAATCGATGGGTTACAGTAGGAAATGTTTCGATGTAGGTAAGTAATAGAGGAAATGCAAATGGTTCCCCTAATTTTGTATAAGGGAATTCATATAATCCTCTCATTACCCTCTGATTTTTCTCTTGCCGAACTAGTAGGTAATCATTCCAGCAAATGATAGCTACTGCTCTTTCCAGTTTTGTGATATGGATCGATGGTTTAGCGGTGGGTAATAAGTGGGTAATTTTCTGAGCATTAGCTCTGCAACTCTCTTTTAAGGGGCAAATCTGGCACTGCGCTTTTTTTCGACAAACGAGTGCTCCTAACTCAATCATAGCTTCCATCACTACCCAGCTTTCTTCTTCTGGCAATAGGGAATAGGCCAGTTCTTCAAAAAATCTTTGTTTACCAGAAGAGGGCTGATCTCCATAGAAACGGGTCAAAAATCGAACTACATTGCTATCTACTGCTGCTGCTTTTTTGTGAAATGCAAAATTAAGTATAGCACCCGCTATATAGGAACCTATTCCTGGAAGAGAAAGTAGATCTTTTCTCTTTTCAGGAAGAGTTCCTTTATAGTCGATGCTAATAATTTTAGCAGATTCATAGATGTTTCTCACCCGATTATAATAACCGATTCCTTCCCATGCTTTCATCAGAGTAGGTAAGGGTCTATTAAATAAGCTGTCGATCGTGGGGAATTGCTTCATCCATCTGAGGAAATAGGGAATAACAGTAGAAACTTGTGTCTGTTGTAACATAACTTCTGCGATCCACACCCGATAACTGTTTCGCTCTATTCTCCAGGGAAGATCTCTTCGATTTATCTGGAACCATTTTTTCAAAGATTGAATCATTTCTTCGCAAGATTACAATAGTAGACAATTTTTTGCTCAAATACCTTAACCGTAGTAAGTTAAAATCATGAGCATCAGAGCTGCAGGATTAATATATGGATTTTTGGAACATCATCTAGACCATTTGGCTCCATTTTGTAGTTTGATGGAAATTCCCCTGGTAGTTACCGAGCGCGATATTTTTGCACAAGCATCCCGATATTACCCAGATCTTCGCATAATCTACTTTGATGTTATAGAAGCTCCTTCCCAGTTAATGTTATCTTATGAGGTGATTTTTTGCTCATTACCTAAGATTCTGTTTGATGAGATTTTTTTTCTTCCACGATTAAGTTGTGGAAAAGAGATATATAATGTTTGGTTGCCTCATGGAAACTCAGATAAAGGCTATTCTTCTGGAGCAATGGGAGAATTAAAAAAAGAAAAACTTCTTTTATTATATGGGTCTAAGATGGTTGACTTTATTAAATCGAGTTGTTTTTCTACTGATATTCCTCCTCATGTTTTAATAGGTAATTATCGATGGATTTATTATCAGAGACATAGGGAGTTTTATAATGATTTAATTAAAGAGCTTTCTTTTCCAAAGAAGAAAATTGTACTCTACGCTCCCTCATGGGAGGATGGAGAAAGTCCTAGTTTTTTTTATGATTTTTTTTCTCACTTTTTGGATAAAGTTTCAGATGAATATTATTTATTAGTAAAAATTCACCCTAATTTATTTCAGAACCCTTCTCTAGATCTGTTGATAATTCGAAGCGAAAACTCATCTAACTTGTGCTTTTTAAAAAACTTTCCTCCTGTTTATCCTTTGTTAGAGCTAGCTAGCCACTACTTAGGCGATATTTCCTCGGTTGGTTACGATTTTCTTACTTTCAATAAACCTATGTTTTTCTTAGATAGAGAAGATAGATTTGCTCACCTCTCTTCTTTATATCAATGTGGTTCTGTATTTAACGTTGCTCATTATTCAAAAATTATTCAATCTTTAAAAAAAGAGAATAATCAAAAAAAATTAAGAAAAAAACGGCGGGATCTCTATCTTCATACCTTTGGTAATGAGAGCGATTGGGACAAGGTCCGCAAAGAGATCAATCGATTATTAACTCAGAAGGGAGTTCTTTTTGGATAGATGGGTGGCAATTCATACAGGAGGCTCCCATTATTTAGATCATTTAGGAGTCATTGCTATTTTGTTACATATCCCTCTCTTGGTAACAGATGAGGAAACTTTTGAAATATCAAAGAAATTTTATCCTGAATTGTCAGTTCATTTGATTGCTCCAAAGGAGCTTTCTCTATTCTATTTGTCTAACCATTTTGATCTTATTTTTGAATCGGGTCATTTTTGGACTTCTGAAATATTGCCCTTTTTAGAATTACTTTATGAAAAAAAAATGCGTATGATCTATTGCCCTCATGGAAATTCCGATAAAAAATCTTTCTTTTCCGAAGCAGCTCCTAAAGATATTTCCCTTGTTTATGGGAATCATATGATCAATCATCTTCAAAATTCTGGGGAATTATCTAAATTGCAGGCATATATTATTACTGGAAATTATAGACTGCTTTATTATGTCCAAAGAAAGAGGTTTTATGATTTGTTGTTAGATCAATATTTATCTAAAACAATGATCCCTGATCGAAAAACTTTGTTGTATGCGCCTTCTTGGTTAACTAGATCCAACGATTCTGTTTTTTATTATAATTGTCTGCGTATTATAGAAGAAATCGGAGAATATTATAACATAATTGTGCGTTGGCATCCGTTTCTTGAAGAGACGCATCTCGTCTATCTGGAGAAATTGCTTTTGCGATACGAGGGGGTTAAAGGAATTTCTTTTCTTCAAAAATTTCCTGCAATATATCCTCTCTTAAATAGGATGGATGCCTATATAGGAGATAATTCCTCAATAGGATATGATGCGCTCTCGTTTAATAAACCCCTCTATTTTTTAGGAGATCATTCTAATCTTTTGACCCAATGCGGAGTTTCTCTTCCTGAAAAAGAACATTTGGGCTCTTTTATTAGAGCGAGAGAAGATTCAAGTAGAATGTTTGATTGTAGAATAAATTCTTTATACAAGCATGTTTTTGGCGAGAGAAAGGAAATAGCAAAAATAGAGAAAGAAATAAAAGAAGCCCTCTCATGTGAAAGGGCTTTTACAAAGCAGATAGACTATTTCCGATTATTTAGATGACTCTATTTTTTTCTTTTTAGTACATCCGCATCCTAAATTATCATCTTCTTTATTTTCTAAATAAGAAGACTCTTCTTCATCAGATTTATCTCCTGAGTTCTCGTTTTCTTTAGAGGAGCTAGAGATAACTG
>CAYNKV010000015.1:16485-21347 GCA_964397905.1 uncultured bacterium | reverse complement strand
AGGGAGACGTTGAGCTGAAAGTAGGTATAACTCATCAGGTAAAGGTTTATATAGGGATAAAGAGAAGATTGCTTGTGGGCGATAAAATGGCCGGAAGGCATGGTAATAAGGGAGTTGTTTCCATAGTTGTTCCTGAGGCAGATATGCCTTGCCTAGCTGATGGAAGAGCTATCGAAATGATTTTCAATCCTTTAGGGGTTCCTTCTCGTATGAATATAGGACAAATTTTTGAGACTAACTTGGGATATGCGGCCAAGGAAAAAGGTATACATGTTCAGGTTCCTGTGTTCGAAGGTTGTTCTGAATCTCAAATTGAAACCATGCAGCGCGATCTCGGTTTGTCTGAAGATGGGAAAGCTATTCTTTTTGATGGACAAACTGGAGAGAGATTTGAGGGTCGTGTTGTTGTCGGCTGTATTTACGTGATGAAATTAAACCATTTAGTTACCGACAAGGTTCATGCTCGTTCTACAGGTCCATACTCTCTTGTTACTCAACAGCCGTTAGGTGGTAAAGCGCAGCAGGGCGGTCAACGTTTTGGAGAGATGGAGGTTTGGGCTCTAGAAGCTTATGGAGCGGCGAACCTTCTTCAAGAAATGCTAACAGTTAAGTCGGATGATGTTGTAGGAAGAGGCGCTGCTTATGATGGGATTGTCAACAACAATAATGTTTTAAATGCAGGAACTCCAGAATCTTACAACGTACTAATTAGAGAGATGCAAGGATTATGTTTGGATGTGACAGTAAATTAAAGAGAGAAAGGATGTTGAAAGAAAAAAATAATTCTGTTTTGCGAGGCTTTGATCATCTTACCATTAAAATCGCCTCCGAAGATGTAATTCGCAATGAATGGTCCCATGGAGAGGTGAAGAAGCCTGAGACGATCAATTACCGTACTTTCAAACCGGAAAAAGGGGGGCTTTTCTGTGAAAAGATTTTCGGCCCCGTTCGGGATTGGGAGTGTGCATGCGGAAAATATAAGAAGGTAAAATATAAAGGAATAATGTGCGATCGATGCGGCGTTGAGATCACTTTATCTAAAGTTCGCCGTGAGAGAATGGGTCATATAGAGTTAGCTGTTCCAGTCGTTCATATCTGGTTTCTTAAAAACGCTCCTTCCTGCGTGGGTAGTATTTTGGGCATGTCTACAGCAGATCTTGAGAAGGTGGTTTATTATGAGAGCTTTGTTGTAGTTGATTCTGGAACCACTCTTCTGAAGAAAGGAGACCTTCTTAGTGATGCTGAGTTTTATGAAGCGCAAGAGAGATGGGGTCCCAACAGTTTTAAGGCAGAGATGGGCGGGGAAGCTATTAAGAGCCTTTTAGAAAAAGTGGATCTTTTATCATTATCGATTCAGCTTGAAGAGCAGTTGATCAATACAAAATCAACCCAAAGTAGGGCAAAGATTGCAAAGAGAATGAAGGTAATCCAAGGCTTTCTTGCTTCTCCCAATCAACCCTCATGGGTTGTCCTCTTTTCCGTACCTGTAATTCCCCCTGAGTTACGTCCACTAGTTCCTTTAGAAGGAGGTAGGTTTGCGACCTCTGACTTAAATGATCTCTACCGCCGCGTGATTAATCGAAATAATCGTCTTAAAAACATTATAAGCCTTAGAACCCCTGAAGTAATTTTGCGCAATGAGAAGAGAATGTTACAAGAGGCAGTAGATGCACTCATGGATAATGGGCGCCATGGTCATCTAGTTATGGGTTCTGGAAATCGTCCTTTAAAATCATTGGCTGATATGCTTAAAGGGAAGCAGGGCCGCTTCCGTCAAAATCTTCTTGGTAAAAGGGTAGATTATTCGGGACGATCAGTGATCGTTGTAGGTCCTGAATTAAAGTTCAATCAGTGCGGTCTTCCTAAGCAGATGGCATTGGAGTTGTTTGAGCCATTCATTGTGAAAAGACTGAAAGAATTGGGCTACGTTTATACCATTCGTTCTGCCAAGAAGATGATACAGAGACAAGCTCCTGAGGTGTGGGATGTTCTGGAAGAGGTTATTAAAGGGCATCCTATTATTTTGAACCGCGCGCCCACTCTCCACCGCCTTAGTGTTCAAGCTTTTCAACCTGTTTTGATCGAAGGTAAGGCAATAAAGATTCATCCTCTTGTCTGCACAGCTTTTAATGCAGACTTTGACGGAGACCAGATGGCCGTGCATATCCCCCTTTCCATAGAGGCACAAATTGAGACTAAGACCTTGATGATGGCTGGCGACAACATTTTTTTGCCTGCTTCTGGAAAACCTGTTTCTCTACCGACGCAGGATATGATCTTGGGGTTGTACCATTTGATGCACGATCATCTCTATGATCCAGAGGAACATGGAGAGAGAGTTAAGACATTTAGAAATCAGGAAGAGGTGTTGACCGCTCTTTTTGGAGGAGAGAGCTGGAATTGGGCCGATTCTAAAGAGAGAATCAATCTGCGTATAGATGATCTTGGAAGAGGGTTAAATATCCACGAGCGTATCAGACTAAGATTAGATGCAGGTATTATTGATACGACCCCAGGAAGAGTTATATTTAATACCATTATCCCACCTGAGATGGGGTTTCGAAATTACATGCTACGTAAAAAGCAGCTCTCTGAACTTATACTCGAAATATATAACAAGGTAGGACTTGAGAGAACCGTTCAATGCTTAGACAAATTGAAGAATTTAGGCTTTTCTGAAGCTACTAAAGCAGCTTTTTCTATAGGCATCAAAGATATTTATATTCCAACCAGCAAGCAGGAGAGACTCGATTCTGCCTATAAAAAAGTGGATTTAGTCAATCAGCAATATAGAGATGGGATTATTACCGATGGCGAAAGAAAATCGAAAATTATCAGCGTCTGGACAGAGGTTGCTAACATACTTTCCGACGAAGTATTTGAACAGATTAGTCAGCCATTCTCTGATCCATTCAACGATTTAAATTTGGTGGGAAAAGGTAGAAAGGTAACCAATCCGCTGTTCTTCATGCTCGATTCTGGAGCTAGGGGAAACCGCGCCCAGCTAGGTCAGCTGGGTGGCCTTCGTGGATTGATGGCAAAGCCTTCTGGCGAAGTTGCGGAGAGTCCTGTCACTGGAAACTTTCGAGAAGGGCTTTCGGGACAAGAGTTTTTCCTCTCTTCCCATGGAGCTCGAAAAGGACTTGTCGACACCGCGCTAAAAACCGCTGATTCTGGCTATCTTACCCGTCGCCTAGTCGATGTGGCGCAAAACATCGTTGTTGATAAAGAAGATTGCGGCACGCTTAATGGAATCAATATAAGCTCCATCAAAGAGGGCCAGCAAGACCTAGTTCCTTTAAGTGCCCGTATTTTTGGACGCACTGTCTGCGATAATATTTATCGCCCTGGAGACACTCAGCTGCTAGCAAAAGCAGGGGATACACTTACTCTTTCTCAGGCAGAAGCTATCGATGATGCAGGCATTAGCGACGTGCGGATCCGTACACCTCTTACCTGCGAATCGCGAGGGGTTTGTGCAAAATGTTATGGATGGGATCTTACTAGGGGAGTTCTAGTAAGTTTAGGAGAGCCAGTAGGAATTATTGCGGCCCAATCGATTGGAGAACCAGGAACCCAGCTTACTATGAGAACCTTTCACTCAGGAGGAGTTGCATCTGCTGCTATTGGATCAGAATTTATATCAGATGTAGATGGTATTGTTATCTATGAGAATGTTCGTACAGTACAAAATAAAGAGGGATTTTCTATTGCACTCAACAAAAATGGTTCTATACAGATAGTTCGCGATGAAGAAAGATCCATAGCAGAATATAAGCAATTGTTGGGAACAAAATCGATAGAGTCTCTTCAAACCTTTAAAGTAGAACTGGGTACGCTTATATTTATTCCCGAAGGAACCAAAGTTGCCAAGGGCAGCAAGGTCGGCGAGTCAGAAAAGCATAGCATACCGGTCATTTGTGAAAAATCTGGCTATGTGAAGTATGAAGATCTTATTGAAGGCCTCTCTATTCATCGAGAGGTGAATAAACAGACAGGACAGATAGAGCTTATCGTTAAACAGCATAGAGGAGATCTTCATCCTAGCATCAAGATCTATCTGGATAAAGAGTGTACTCAGTTGATAGGAACCTACGCGATTCCCTCCAGTGCCGTGATATCAGTAGCAGAGGATAGCTACGTAGAATCAGGAATGTTCCTTGCTCGCGTTCCTCGAGGGGCTATTAAAACAAAGGACATCACTGGAGGCTTGCTCCGTGTTGCTGAGCTTTTTGAGGCTCGCCGTCCTAAAGATTCTGCCGAGATAGCTAAGATCGATGGGGTTGTCGAACTTCATGGCGTTCAGAAAAACCAGTGGATCGTTGTGGTGCGTGATCCAATTTCTGGCATGCAAGAGGAACATAGGGTGCCCTTTTCTAAACATTTAATAGTGCATGAAGGAGATCTTGTAGAGAAAGGGCAGCAGATCACCGATGGAGTGGTGGCTGCTCAAGAGATTTTAAGCGTTTGTGGTATACGGGCTATGCAGCTTTATGTAATGGATCAAATTCAGGGAGTTTATCGATTACAGGGCGTTGATATCAACGACAAACATGTAGAGATCATCTTACGTCAGATGTTGCAAAAAGTACTGATCTTAGCTTCAGGAGATACCATCTTCTTGTATGGGGAGCTTGTTGGCTACAAAGAGTTTTATCAGCAAAATCGCAAAGTTATCGATGAGGGAAGGAAACCAGCTCAGGCTGTCCCCGTGCTCCTTGGCATTACAAAAGCCTCATTAAACTTAGATTCCTTTATTGCAGCAGCCTCATTTCAAGAGACTTCCCGAATTTTGACCTACGCTGCCTGTAGAGGAGAAAAAGATCCTTTGACTGATTGCAAATCGAATCTAATCATGGGAC
>CAYNKV010000015.1:0-16385 GCA_964397905.1 uncultured bacterium | reverse complement strand
CCGGCTTTCTTGCATCAGATCTCTTTGAGGATGAGGAAGATATACTGAACATCAACTTTAATTAGATGCGATTTGTAGAGGAGAAAAAGATCCTTTGACTGATTGCAAATCGAATCTAATCATGGGACGCCGGGTCCCTGTAGGCACCGGCTTTCTTGCATCAGATCTCTTTGAGGATGAGGAAGATATACTGAACATCAAACGTGATGAGGAAGCGTGACGAATGAATGCCTCTACTTGGTTGCTGCCGAACCCGCTGCCTCTCTCTAAGCTAAAAGATCTCCAATGCGATTTAAAACATCGCGCAGCACTTTCAAAGGTTTTTGAGCCGCATTAAATCGACTGATTAAAGAAGCGGGGTAGTGAGTCAGTAGCTTTCTATTCTCTTCTGAGTAGAGCTCGATCCTTGTCGAAAAGGTCCCTTTGTCATTGTCGTCTAGACGATGCTCAACTAATGAGCGCTGCTCTATCCTTCTTCTCAGCTCCTCTCGCTCCTCCGTCTCTAGAAGAATAATATGAAGAACTTTAAGGTAACGCCCTAATATAATCGCCTGATCTAAGGTCCTAGGAATCCCATCCAGTAGGAGGAACTGTTTTTCTGGAAAATAACGGTGGGTAGAGATCAGTCCCTCCAAATAATCATGCCACAAAGTAATAGCGATATTGTCCGGAAGAAGAAACCCCTTGTCTGCATAGCTATGATAAATCTTTCCTGTAGGAGAGGTGGCGGAGATTTTTCTAAAAATATCCCCCGAAGAGAGATGAAAATGGTTGCTCACTTTCCCTAAGGAAGTGCCCAGTGTCCCTTTTCCCGCTCCCGGTGGTCCCAATATAAGTATTGCATTGTAGAGCGGCTGTGCCACCTCAGATTGATCCTTCATAGACCTGTGCATTTTAATGCGCTCTTTAATTTCTTTCAGTAAGAATTTAATTTTATATTCATCCAGCGCCCGATTGCTTTCCTGTGAACTCTCTGCTCCCCTAAATGTCTCCCTCAAAAAAAAGCGGAGAAGAAGGATTTCGCCTTTTAGATTTACACTTAAAATAATATATTTTATTATCTAATTATATAACAAAATTATTAATTATGATTAATAAAATAAATTCTCATAAAAATCAAGTCGCTATTCAACCCTTTTCAGAAAGATTAACTTCCCAATCTGCTCGTATAGCAGCATCTTTTAAGAACTATCTCTTTGCCTTGCCCAACCTCTTTTTAAGAGAAAAAATTTCTTTAAGACCGATCGATCAGCTGCGATTAGAACTACATAAACAAGTTAAGAGCGAAAAACCGATCAATTTTGAAGAGATAGCGGAACAATATAAAGAAAAAATTGGTTTACGTAAGGAAGATTTCATTCAAGCAGTTAGATCGGCAGTAGAGGTTTTGCAAAGAAGGCCCCATCAAACCGATCGAGATCAAAAATCAGAAAAAGAAGCTTCAATTTCTGGTGGAAAGAATGCTGCAGAACACCCCGAATATGTTTTTGTCAACGAGGATGAGTTGCTAACTAGGCCCGAATTTAGAAAAACAAAACCTGATGTCAAAAAACCACTATCAGAGGCTATAGCAGAATACGAAAAAGATATAAAAGAATATAAAACAAGCTTATCAAAAAAACTAGGAGACTTATTAGGTCAAAAACAAGACGATATTCAAACACTATTAGATGAAAAAAAAAGAAAAACTCTTTGATGGACCTGCACTAGACCCAAAATTAATAATTTCGATTAACAAATTACAATCAGAAGCTGATGAATATAGAGAAAAATTGAATGCCCTAATCAAAGAAAAGCAAGAAGCAAAAATTAATTTTAAAGAAGCGTTGAGGAAAATGCTCCCTAAGGACGAGGGAAAATGAGAATAAAGCATCGAGCCAATGGAGGCAAATAAATAGATTGTGAATCCATTAAATGTAAAAATTTCTGTTCCTTCTCTGGAAGGAGATAGCTGTTCTGCTGCTATCCAAAAAGCACTGCTCTCTGATCCTGGTTATATGGGGGCAATTTTTAAAAAATATCTATTAGCCATCCCTAATTCGCTATTAAGTAAAAAAATTGAGTTAAAACCGCTCGATCAGTTGCGATTGCAACTGCGCTCAGAGATTAAGAAAAATGGAGATCAATCAGCTGAGCAGATTAGCGAGAAGATCATGCGAAGTGGTCCTCAGATCAATTGGCTGGTCTCTTGCGATGATCAGGGCGTAGAGATGAGCCTAGGAACAGAAACGATTAGGAAAGCAATGAAAGAGGCGATTAAAATATTAAATCCGAACGGGGTAGCCGCCAGAAAGCAATCTCTATCCGATGCAAGCGAAATGGAACAGCTCCTGGAGGGTCTGGAAGAAAATATTAAAGGAAGCTTCGCTGTAGAGCGATCGATGTCTCAGAAAGAAGCGACATTAAAAAATATGCGGGTCCAAAGGAAGGATGTGAGAGATGCATTATCTTTAATAAAAAAAGGGGAGAAAGATGAGAAGAAAACAAGGGAACTGGAAGAAGAATTGGAAAAGATAGATCGGGAAATCGATCAAAAGAACGAAGAATTAGGAAGGGAAAAGCGAAGTTTAGAAGAGAGAAGCAAGAAAATAGAAGCAGAATTAAAAGGGATAGAGAGCCAAGATATAGGGCCAGTAGATGAAGAGGAGAGAGCAGTAGTAAAAGAGATACAATTTCTAACAATAGGATTAGAAACAATAGATTTAGAAAAGCAAATGGTGGAAAATGATCAGCGGCGGATCGTAGAGAAGATCAGGTTGAGTGAGATCAATCAGTCGGAAAGAACGATAAATCTACAAGAAAGGGAGAAGGATCAGAGCAAGCTGAAAGAGATAGAGGTAAAATTAAAAAATCTGGAAAAGCAGAGAGGGAGGCTTGAGGAGAGCAAGCTAGCGAAAAGGATGCAACAGATTCTACTCATCCAAAAAAGGGTAAAAAAAAGGATAGAAGAATTAGAAGAGGAGCTACAAAAAGAGATAGGGGGAAAAATAGAGGGAGTGCTAACGCTGGCAAACCTACAGGTAGGAAAGAAAGAGAGAGAAGAGGAGGGAGAAATTGAAGAGCAAATAAAAAGGGGGAACAAAAGAGGGGAAATATCGGAGTTGACGATACAAAAAAATCCAAAGCTAGCTGAGCCAGAATCGATGGAAACAATAGGAGAGAGTCGGCTAAGCATCAGAAAAAAGCTGATAGAGCTGTTGCAAAAAATAGATTCAGAGGAAAACGATATAGAAGAGGAGCGGAAAGAGATAAAAAAAGAGGAGAGAAAGCAGCAAGATCAGCTAGAAGAGAGAGATCAAGAGTGGAAAAAACTTAAAAATCAGTTGGAAGAGATAAAGCAGAAGTTAGAGATAAAATTAGGAAGAGAGTTTCTCTTCTTTGATCAGTGATGAGTGTTGTTTAGCACTATCTTTTATTTTCATTAATATTATTTAAAATCAATGAAATGGGTTGTTAATAAATAAGCATAATAGCTTATAAAGAAGCTGGGTCTAGAGAGAAAAAGAGAAGCTATTTAAGGGGAACAGTTTTCTGATTGAGATGAGGATGTGCGTGTGGGATTTTTTAACTTAGGAGAACTATCCGTTTCAGGAAAACGGTTTCAGGCAATGCTGGAGATTTCAGATAAAACATTGCTTGAAAATATCGGAATTATTCAAGAACGTTCGATGCAACTGATCAAAGATGTCGTGAACGATAACGAGGATTATTTGTCTGGTAAAAAGGTAGAGCTGCTTACGAATGGTTCAGAACTAGTTACTAAGAGCAATAAAACAAAAAAAATCTGGAACAAGTTTGTAGCATTGGTCGAAAACCCTGAATGGAGAAAAATAGAAGATGTGGAGATTTCTTTTGTTAAAACTGATCAAAAAAAATTAGATGGAACAACTTTTTGTTATCAGAATGGAATATATGAATTAAGATTGCCGGAACATATCGAAAAAAAATATTTTTCTTTTATTGCTTTCCAAGTTTGTCAGCTAATAAAAAAAGCTTCTTTGAGAGAAGAAAAGGTGCCCATTTCAATTGGAATGGGAGGAATAGATATGGGTTCTGATGTTAAAAGTTATAGTCAGGAAACGAAGGAATTATGGAACAACCTTGCTCTCTTGATAAAACAACAGCACACGATGACATCTAAAGATGAGATGCCTATAAAAGATCTAGTTGATCTTCTTTTAACAGATGACGAAAAAACACTTATTAAAGATAAAGAAAAACTAACTTTATTAAGTGAAAAAATAATAAAAAACGAATCTATTATAGATGAAGAAAAAAAAATAATTGATTTATTTAAATTAGACGAAAACACTCTTAATCCAGAATTGAGGTTTTGCCAATATTTAAAAGAAAGCAGTGCTTATTAAATATTATGAAAATAACGAGGATAGGAGAAGAGACGGTTTCACAAGAAACGAATGGTTTAAGCAAAGAGGATAAAAAAACTCAAGCTGTAGCTCAATCGCTATTTGCTGATTTTGGGAAACCACGTGGATCAAAAGGGGCTACTGTCGGTTCCAATAGGATGTTCTCTGTATTAGGAAATGTTGCAACGGTATTAAATGTTTTTAAGGGAGTGGAAATGCTTTTTCCCTTCCAAACCGGCATAAAGGGCGGATCTTTTTTAGGGCTTATGGCTGTTCTATTTGGATCGATGCGTATTGGATCGAACAGCGATTATTTGCGTGCTTACAAGGAGGCTGGGAGAATAGCTTCTCCAGAAGAGATCGAGATAGCAAGAGCTATGTATCGCGAAAATCAGTTTCTTGGATTGAGAACCTTCACTAGTTTTGCTAGCACACTAGGCTTTGCTGTTAATGATATATTGCAAATTTCTGTTTCTCATAATTCTTCTTTACTTTTTTATATGGGGACAATCGGTTCTCTTATATCTGGAGTTCTTTTTGGTCTCTATGCTCTCGTTTTCATTTGGAGGAAGATCAAAGGATTTGTTCAGTTAGAAAAAGGGAATTCTATTCGAGCTCAATTGCTTCAATCAAACAATCCGTTGTTCTCTTTACGTGAGATGATCGATAAAGAAATAGATGCTCAACAAGCATCTTTATCTGAAGAAAATTTGAAAACATTAGTGGAGCAAGAGGGAAAGTTATGGTTGAAAAAATTATCTAAAAGCGCACGTTCTCTCGGCCTGGACAATTCTTTTCTGCAACAGGCAAACCATAAGGAATATATGGATAAAGTTCTTTTATCTAATCCTTCATTAGAAGAGAAATCGTTTTTGAACGATGTAATTCCTAAAGGGAAGATAAGCTTTATAGGATACCAAATTGCAGCAAGAAACAAAGAGCGTCAATTAAAATTAGAGATGAGGCAATTATTAGGGGACGAAGCAATGACCGCTTTTGAAAATGGGGATCAGGAATCTTTAAAGACTATTCTTGAGAGTGCTAATTGGAAAAGATGGGGTGCTAAGTGGAAAAATGTTCTTATTACGACCTTAGGTTTGATAGGAATACTCACAACAGCAGGAGGCTTCTTCTTATTTGGAGGAGCTTTTTTAGGTGTCATCACTATGCTCTATGGTGTAACAGGAATTATCTGGATAGCTATGCGGGATGGAGCTCTTTTTATGAAGCAGCTCAAAGAACAAACTATGGGTAAAAAGGATAAAGTGATATTTGCTATTAGCATGCTATTAAATTTGATTACTTTGGTAGGGCTTACCACTTTGATGTTTTTTTCAGCAGCGATTTTTCCTTATTTAGCTCCTCTTACGATCTCTCTGCTTTGGTTATTGATTAATTTGTGTATGGTTCGGATGATGCGTAACTCCTCTTTGGAAGAGGAAAAGAACAAAACTACTAGAAAAGAAGAGATGGAAGCCAAGCTCTCTTTTCTAAAAATGTTAATTCCTTCTTAGAGATCATGGAAGCGGAAATTAACGATTTTCTTCTCTATTTGGGATCGGAAAAAGGGCTAGCTCCTTTGACTCTCGACGCATATGGTAGCGATCTTTTCTCTTTCAGCACTTTTTTTTCCCCATTTTCGGTAGAGCAGATATCGAGAGAGCATATTATAACCTATTTTTGCTCCCTTCAGGAGAGAGCTTTAGCCAAAACCAGCCTTTGTCGATTTCTAATATCTATAAAACTTTTCTTTCGCTTTCTTAAGAGAGAGGGCCGAATTTTAGTAGACCCCACCTCTTTCATAATAGCCCCCAAGAGAGAGCAGTCGGTACCAGAATTTCTTACAGTTAAGGAGCTGTTACAGCTTTTGGAAGCGCCTCATCCTGATAGTTGGATCGGTTTGCGAGATCGTGCACTGCTGCAGCTGATCTATGGAGCGGGGCTTAGGGTTTCTGAAGCGTGCGGTTTAGATATTAACGATCTATCTGAAGAGTCTCTGCGAGTAAAAGGCAAGGGAAATAAGGAGAGAGTAGTACCTATTGCACATTCCTCAGTTGTCGCTGTAGATAAATATCTATTACAAAGGGATCGGTTTACCGAAAACCCTGCTCTTTTTTTGACTCTTAAAGGCAAAAGAATAGGTCGGACAGAGGTCTGGAGAAAGGTTAAAGAGTATAGCCGAAAAGCAGGGATTAATCGTTCTATATCGCCCCATGCTTTGCGCCATTCGTTCGCTACCCATCTTCTCGAGAATGGGGCTGATCTTCGAATCATTCAGGAGTTGTTAGGTCATTCTCATATTGGAACTACCGATCGCTATACCCATGTCAGCATCTCTCATCTTCGTCAAGCATTCAACCATTCTCATCCTCGCCCTTAAGTGGAGCAAGAGAGTTAATTATTCATAAATAATCTTTCATTTGCTAAATTGGCCATTATGGATAAAGCTTTTCTAGGAAGGTTATCGTGGAGTTGGCTCGTATGGTTCGTTAGCGCATTGTTTATGTTTTATAAATATGCGTTGGAAGTTTCGCCCGGTGTGATAGGTCCCACCCTGATGGGCACTTTTAATATTACTGCTTCTGAACTAGGAAACTTAGCCGCCTCCTATTTCTATTCCTATTTTCTACTACAGATTCCTGCTGGATTACTTCTCGATCGATTCACACCTCGCAAAGTCTCTGCTTTGGCTATCTTGATAGCCGCTTTGGGAGCATTTCTTTTTGCTGCAGCTGATAGTTTAAAGATAGCTGCGATGGGGCGTTGCTTAATAGGTGCTGGCGCTGCTTTTGCTGCCGTCAACTGTTTAAAGTTGACGCGGATCTGGTTTCCTCCCCATAGATTTGCCTTTATGGCAGGGCTCATGATGACACTTGCCATGTTGGGTGCCGTGGGAGGACAAGCTCCTTTGGGGCTTCTCGTCAACAAGTTTGGTTGGCGCATAGCGATGAAGATTCTCGCTTGTTCCGGCCTAATATTGTCTCTCCTCTTTTTTCTCATTGTACGCAATTCTGCGATCGGAGAGATCAGTGGTGGTTGTCGCTCTCCATCTTTGTTGCCTATGTTAAAGCAGCTGCTGGCGAGTCGACGCTGCTGGTTCCTCTCTATTTATAGTGGAATTGCTTTTGCCCCCATAACAGTTTTTGGAGGTTTGTGGGGAATCCCTTTCCTGTCGAGTGCCCACTCTTTAGAGAGGATGGATGCAGCTCGTTTAGTTTCTTTAATTTTTGTCGGTTTTGCTATTGGAGCTCCTCTTTGGGGTTGGTTTTCCGATTTCATTGGTAGAAGAAAACGAGTGATGATAGGGGGAACCGCCGCCGCATTCCTATTTTTGTCGATAATTCTATATATTTCTCACATTCCCTATCTTCTCTTGATTATTCTCCTCTTTCTCTTTGGATTTTCTATTAGCAGTTTTCTGCTCTGTTTTACTCTGATTACAGAGAGTAATCCCTCTTTTTTATCTGCTACATCTATTGGATTTATGAATACCATATGCGCTGCGATAAGTGGCTTTTCCGAACCGATTACTGGCTTCATTTTAGATATGGGATGGGAAGGCGCACTGCTTGATGGGGCAAGGCTATTTTCTGCTCGCTCTTACCAGATCGCCCTAACCCTATTGCCTATCTATCTTTTAGTTTCCCTTGTTTTTTTGTGGAAAACCGAAGAGGTTCCCTCTAGATAATTTCCATTCGGTTAAAGCAAAAGCTTCCTTAGGATGAAAAAGAGAACCTCTTTTTAGCTATTCAGTTTTTTCTTCAAAATAGCATCTACCTCTGCAGGAGGTGCAGTTCCCTTTGATAGATTCATCGCCTGACCTATCAGAAAGTCAAACGCTTTTCTCTTCCCAGACTTAAAGTCGGCAACAGAATCAGGATAACTGCTTATCACCTGATCTATTAACCTCTCCAGAGTCGCTTCCTCTTGAATTGGCCGATAAGCGAGATTAGAATTAATAATTTCTTTTGGCGAACAGCTCGGATCTGCTACCATCCTGTCGGCAACCTCTTTTGCCATTTTACCTGTAATCGTTCCTTCCTCTATTAAGTTGACCAACTGAGCAATATGGCTGCTGGGGATTGCCCCATTCCAGATAGAGGTTCCAGAATCTTTCAAACGACCTGCAAACTCTACAGTAATCCAGTTGGCCAATCCGACGCTATTAGAGCAGCTCTCCATTCCTTTTTCGAAATAATTGGCAAGCGGCTTAGAGTTGGCTATTAGCCAGGCAGATTGTGAAGAAAGCTGATATTCAGATCGATACCGATCATATTTTTTCTTCGGCAGTTCAGGTAATCCACGCCGGATTTTATCAATATATTCTTTGCTCAAGATAATAGGGGGAATGTCGGGTTCAGGAAGATACCTATAATCTTTAGCTCCCTCTTTTTTGCGCATAAATAGGAGTTGCCCCTTATCTGCATCGAAGCGAAAAGTGGATTTTTCAATAGTTTTTCTAGGATTAGCCCGATAAAATTGGATCTGCTCATCGGCAGCTTGTTTCAGAGCCGCTTCCATATGGGCGATCGAATTCATGTTTTTGATCTCCATCTTATTGCGCAGCCCTTTTTCTCCCTTCTTTCGAACCGATATATTCGCATCGATCCGTAACCCCCCCTCCTCCATATGAGCAGTAGCCACATCCATATATTCTGCAATCGACTGGATCATCGAAACATAGGCAGCCGCTTCTGCTGCTGAGTGGATAGCGGGCTCCGATACAATCTCCAATAAAGGAACTCCGGCGCGGTTGTAGTCAATTCCGGAAAAATCAGCAAAATGTTTTAAAGTAGCAGTATCCTCCTCTAGATGCGCATGATGAACCGAGATACTTTTGCTTTCCGAATCTAGATCGTAGAAGAGCTTTCCTCCACGGATAATAGGGGATTCAAACTGGGTAATCTGAAAATTTTTAGGATTGTCTGGATAAAAATAAGATTTCCGATCAAACCTACAGAGAGGCGCAATATCTGCATCGATAGCCACTCCAAAACAGACCGCCTTATAGATAGCCTTTCGGTTCACAACAGGAAGAGAACCCGGCTGTCCCGTAGATACCACTCCAATATAGCTGTTGGGATCCCCTCCAAAAGAATAGGGCTCTGCTCCAAACATTTTTGAAGAACAGCTCAGTTGCAGATGAACCTCTAATCCAATAACTAACTCCCATTCATCATCAAACATAGAATTTTCCTCATCCATGAAACAGGGTAGGAATTGCCTTTGAAAAACTAGTTGCTTGCTCAAAATGATAGGCGACATTCAGAACCTTTTGATCCTTCAACAAAGCTCCCATAAGATGTAGCCCCAGAGGCGCTCCTTCAGAAGAGAGCCCGGAAGGAATAGAGATAGCCGGAAGACCCGCTAGATTAGCAGGAACAGTGAAGATGTCCTGAAGATACATTTCCAAAGGTTTCTGTATCGATCCAATCGGAAAAGCAGAGGAGGGAGAAGTAGGCGTAGCGATCAGATCGCATTGTTCAAATGCGTTTTGAAACTCTCCTATAATTAAAGAGCGTACCTTTTGAGCTTGGCGATAGTATGCCTCTTGAAAACCAGATGAAAGAAGATAGGTCCCTAATAAAATCCGCTGCTTCACCTCTTGTCCAAACCCTTTTTGTCGAGAGATATCGACAATCTCTTCCCAACTGGCAGCCTCTTTTGCTTGCACACCAAAGCGAATAGCGTCGAAACGAGCAAGATTAGTAGATGCTTCCGCAGTAACCAAAATATAGTAGGCAGCAAGAGAATAGTTGAGCAACTTCATCTCAATATCGACCAAACTACAACCCAACTCTTCCAAAATCTTTAAATTTTTATCAAAATGATCCTGAGTAGAGGCGGGTAGATCTTTCAGAAAATTGCGAGGAATGCCCACCCTACTACCTCGAATAGAGCGAGATAATGGTTTAAGATAGGAGCTCTCTTGAATAGATAAACTGGTAGAATCCTTATCACAATGAACCCCGATCACCTCCATCATCAGAGCAATATCCTCCACATTAGTAGCCAAAGGACCTATCTGATCAAATGAAGAAGCATAGGCTACCACTCCATAACGAGAAACTCTACCATAAGAGGGCTTGAAACCCACAACACCGCAAAAAGAGGCCGGCTGTCGAATCGATCCACCCGTATCAGTTCCAAGAGCTATTGGAACAAGACGCGCAGAGACTGCCGCCGCAGAGCCTCCAGAAGAACCACCCGGAGATAGATCTAAATTCCAAGGATTATAAGTGGGGTGGTAAGCGGAATTCTCAGTAGAAGATCCCATAGCGAACTCATCTAAATTCGTCTTCCCTATAATCAAACCATCCTCTTTTTCGATCAGATCAGAAACTGTTGCGCTGAAGGGAGCAATGTAGTTAGATAAAAAACGAGATCCAGATGTGCTCTTTTCCCCAAGCAGATGAATGTTGTCTTTAAGAGCTATAGGAACAGCAGCAAGAAGACCCAACTTTTCTCCCCTTGCCCTTTTCTCATCTAGTCGGCCCGCTTTATCCAATATCCTTTCCGCAAAAACAGATAAGAAAGCAGAGACTCTACCATCATAATCCTCGATCCGACGAAGGAAAAAGCTGGCTATCTCAGTAGCAGAAAGATCCCCGCGAGAGAACTGATTGCTTAATTCAATCACTGACAGACGATACATAGAGGCGATGATATATACTTTATTTTTTTAAGATAGGAGGAATCAACACCATTCCTTCTGAGGAAAAAGGAACATTCAATAGAAAAAGCTCCCTATTCAAACTGGGCTCAGCCAAATCCTCTCGCATCATGTTAGATTGAGCTTCTAACACAGTAAAACAAGGGGGAACCCCCCTCGTATCCACCTCCTTTAGCTGTCCCACATAAGATAAGATAGCTTTTAACCTATCCAAAAAGAGCCGCTTCTCCTCCTCACCACAAGAGATGCGCGACAGCTCAACCAACTTAGAAAATTCAGACTCCTCCATACAGCCTCACGCTATCCTGTTGAAGAATATATAGAAAGAAAAATGAGATAATTTTAGGTATAAAATCATTTTATGATGACAAGAACTCTTTTTCTTTATAGCATGAGAGAAACGGATCAGGTGTTATGAAATGTATAAATCTGCTTTCTCTTCTCATTGTTTTAGTTGGCGCCATTAACTGGGGTCTTTGGGGACTCTTCCAGTTCGATTTGATAGCTTGGTTTGCACATAGCGCTACCAGCCTATTAGCCCGTTTTCTCTATGTCGTTGTGGGATTGGCAGGTGTTTGGGGTATAGGATTGATTGGTAAATGCCGATCTGCATGCTGTTCAAAAAAATCGTCAGAACGCCCTTCTGGCGGATGTTGTGGTGGAGATCGATTTTAACCTTTCTCTTTTGCGTATACAAGGGGCAGTAGCTATACAATGTTAGCTCTGCCCTTTTTTTATTTTATCTAAATATTTAATCACTATTTTTGCTCTAATATTATTAAACAAAATAAAAGTTTTGTTGATTAATTAAACTAAAATTTTTATTATAAACATATACATGGTTAAACAATTGAATAAAAAATGAGCAACAAACCTTCATTAAGTGTTTTTTTTAACATTTGCTTTAACACGAAAGAAGCAATTCGTTCTATTATAGATTACAATTCAAACTACCTGATCTGTTTTTTATATATCTTGCATAGCTTTCCCTTTCTATTGACCCTTTCCCAGGCACTCTCTTTAGGTGATCAACACTCTTTAGGAGAGATACTGCTTTTTTCCTTTTTAGCTGCATTAATTGTTGGATCAATAGCAATAAACAGCGTCGCGATGCTTTTTCATTATGTTGGAAACTGGATCGGCGGTTCCAGCTCCTTTTTAGCCACTCGAGCAGCCGTAGCTTGGTCTTCCGTCCCTAATCTGTTTAATCTCTTAATCTGGACCCTAAACTACCTCCTATTTGGAAGAGATCTATTTACTTCCCAATTTTTCGATAGATCTTTTTCCAAAGAACTTGCCTTGATCATCCTTTTATCCTCTCTCTTTCAGATAGTGATGAATTTTTGGTCATATCTAATTTTGATTAAAGCTATTGCCGCCGTCCAGAAATATTCCCATTGGAAAGCATTTGCCTCTTTTTTGATTGTTTCCGCAATTATAGTAGCCTTTTTTTCATTCTTAACCTGGTTTAGCCATTGCTCATCATAAGAGCCTATATGAAAAAGAGAGAAAAACAGTTTTAACAGTTAAAATTTTATAAGGAGAAAAATATGTGGGGTAAATATCATCGAGGAACCATACAGATCAAACTTATTCAGCATCTGATCTTTTCCTGCCTTCTTTTTTCTGGGATAGGATGGACAGCAGCAGCTTATCCAGAAACTGCTTCCTGTTGGAAAGAGTTTAAAGCTTCTTGCTGTTCAATGAAGTTTCCAGCAGAGCCTGAACATCTATCCGAAACAGTAGCTATAGATGGAAAAGGAAGAGAACTAAAATATGATATTTACATTTCGAAAGGGGAACAACAGACACTCTTCATATTACTAGTCGCTCAATATCCTGAAGGAATTGATGCAGCAGATGCTCAGCGAAGCTTTGATGGATTCCTCAAAGGAATCTTAACCCATCACCCTGACAACCAGATCTTATCTGCAGATCCAATGATCATAGATGGAAATAAAGCATTAGACTTTCTCATCCGCACAAAAAACCTCTATTTTAAAGGACGAGCCGTGATGATCAAAAGCAAGATCTATTTAATGGGCATGGAGTGCGAAATACCCCATTACAATGAAAACCGCTACACCTATTTTGTTACCTCATTTAAACAGATTTACCACTAAAGATAATAGCTATCCCTGATAAGAAACACTTCTAATTAGCAAAAAATTGTGACAGTAGGATCGAATTCATCTATCTTTGGAATAAACATAGAGAGATGTATCCATTTGGTTCATCTCGATAAATTATTCAGCCATATTGGTGATTAGCTTTCCCTTGGCGTAGTTTATTCAGAAACAGGGTCAGTGTAATAAGGGTGCAGAAGAGAAGGGTCATCGGAACAGCTATTTTGGTAACAGGGGTAAATAGAGCTTTGAATGATGCGGCTACTCCTTTTCTATTAGCCATACTACTTAAAAGGCTAGCCACGGATCTGGCTGAGGAAATAAGAGTAATACAGCTCCCCCTATAAATGGGTGTTTGCCAATTTCTATTAAACAATGAAGCGTTTTTTATCTAACTAGGGTCATAACTATTCTTATGTATCCAGTAATTTAAATTTATTAGAGTTTATTATAAATAATTTTTCCTTTGTTATCAAATTTTAAGATTTAAAAAGAGAGTGCTGAGAATTGAATCTATATTTTAGCTCAAACCATGCCCTTTATCTACGCATAGCCAACTCTGATCCCTCCCCACAAAAAGAGGAAGCGGTTGAAGGTAACTACTCCTCTTATTAGCTCTTCCTAGATAAGCTACACTGCTAGTTGTTTCTTTCCTTTTTCAAAGGGACCATTTCTATTTTTTGGGAGAGGCTTCTCTTGTTTTTGGATTAAGCTACCGACTTGGCTAGGATCTTCCTTCTTTTTTTGCTTGTTTCATGGATTCGTCCATATAAAGAGCAAGAGAAACTGCAAGGAAGAGAAAGAGGATAGGGGGAACTGCTACACAGATAGCCTTACCAGCCATTGCGAGGATAGCTACCTTTCCAAGAGCAAGTTTTGCCGAAATGGAAGCAACCGTAACAGCCCCAATAATAGTAGAAAAAATCAGAGAAGCAACCCGAGCTGGAATCTTCCCATGATTTTGTACAGCATCTTGCACAACCTTAACCGGATCTCTTAATTCTTGACTTATAGGACGAGACATAGCGACCCTCCCCGAGTAACGAACCACAGCCTAATTATATCATTTCCTCGATTCTTTGTGTATAAAAATTATTCAGCCACTGCTGCTGGATTCAATTATCTTTTTATAGGTAGAAAAATGTTTCTTGCTACACTTTTCTAAAACCGCAACACTCTGATGCTGTGCGATGAGCTGCTGACCTGCTTTGATCACCTGTTCACCAGCTCCCTTGGGGAGATCCCTGCCTACTTGGTCACCTACCCTTTTTAGCCCTTCGATAAAGGCAGAGCGAGCCAATATAGATGCTGCCGCCACTACTAGGTCGCTTTCAGCATGAGTTTTTAGCTCTAAATCAATAGCTTTCTCATCCAAAAAAGTTTGGATTAGCGGCTGATGGGTAAACTGATCGACCAGCACCTTAGTGCAACCCGTTTTTTGCACCATTTCCTTAATGACCGTAGAATGTCCCCAGGCAAGAAGCCTATTCAGGTTGCGAAATGATTGATAGAGCCTATTATAACTATCTGGTGGCAGAAAGAGCAGATGATGAGGCGCTATCCTACGGATCTCTGGAGCGATCTTCTCGATCGTTTGGTCGGAAATCTTTTTGCTATCTTTAACTCCTAAAGAGATAAGTTTCTTAATAATTTTTTCTTCCCCATAGACCCCTGCGATACATAATGGACCAAAAAAATCTCCCTTTCCCGATTCATCCACCCCTATATGTGGTTTGATTTCTGCTTCAGGGTAGCTGTAGCTGAAAGAAGAGAGAATTTCCGGCTCTAAGTAGTAAAGAATAAAAGAGTCCTTCTCTTTTCCCTGCACCGTCAAAGATCCACTTTTATATAGGGTGCAACATAAACCCCTCTTTTTAGCAGAAAAGAGGGTATATTCTGGCTGGCTAAGTTCAAAACCCTGCTCTATCAAGTATGCCTCTAGCCGAGGCGCTAATGAGAGATCTAAGGAGGCAACAAATGGATCTTTATTCATCTGAGAAACCTTGCATAAAGGTTATACTATCAAATAAAAAAAATAGAGGAGCTATTTTTCTTTTAAACCTATATTGTACACAAGAAAAATCGAACATATGTTATGAGGATAGGTCAACTGCAGTTAGCGTAAGGAAGGGTAGATTATTGAAACCAGTAAAAAGTGTATTCAGAGATGTTGGAGCTTTGTTGCGCTCTCGACGCCAAGAAAAAGGTCTCTCTTTGAGAGAGGTAGAGAATGAGATTTCTATCCGCTCCCTCTACTTAGAGGCGCTTGAAGAGGGGACCATTACCCAGCATGTAGCTGGAGTATATGTGCAAGGTTTTTTAAAGCAGTACGCTTCCTTTTTAGATTTGAGTGTTGAGCAGCTGATGGAGGAGTATCCAGTTGCGTTTCAGCACTCCTCAGCCAAAGAGAACTTCCGCTATGGAATCGGTACATTAGAGGTCCGTTTTCAGCAGCAGAGCCAGTTTTCCGCTATTTCAAAGTGGATCTGGATTATTTCCCTTCTGCTCATTGTATTATTAGGATATTATTTTTTATATTAGCGATTCTCGATAAATATAATTAGGAGATCTATGCAAGAAGAGCGTTTAGGTGATTACGATTTGCTATCTTACTTAGGAGCTGGAGCGTTGGGATCTACCTATTTAGCCGAGCATAGATTCCTTAGAAAAAAATATATCATTAAAATCATCGATAGATCGCTTGCTGCCGATCCTGGTTTTATCGAACGCTTTGAAAGAGAGATAGCGCAGCTAGCTCGTCTTGACCATCCCCATATCGTTAAAGTGCACAATGTATCAGAGTCAGAGGGCCGCTACTACCTTGTTTCCGAATATCTTGTCGGAGAAGGGGAGGAAGTTTCCAGCGACCTATATAGCTATTGCCAGAAAAAGAAGATAACGGAAGAGGAGATTTTTCAGATTTTAAGCCAGATTGCTTCCGCATTAGATTATCTTCACTCTCACCATGAGGGAGGAGTCCCCTTTGCCCATGGAGCGTTGAAGCCAACCAACCTGTTGATAAGGTCGAAAGGGGGATCGCCCATCGTCCAAATTTCCGATGGAGGCGTGCTTCAGATATTGGGCTTCTCCAACTACATGAGCAACATCTATCGTTCCCTAGCGGAACAAGATAAGGTGGATCGCACATTATCCTTCCCGCATCATTACCTTTATTTAGCCCCAGAGCAGAGATGGAATCAACCCGATCATCGGGTAGAA
>CAYNKV010000014.1:0-21574 GCA_964397905.1 uncultured bacterium | reverse complement strand
ATGAAAAATAGGGTTAGAGGCCAGTTTGTATTAGATAAAATCGTTGCGAATATCCTTAGTTTTCAGAGTTGCTTTTGCTAAAATCGCTTTGAATAGGCAACTATTTTATGATTCAGGTAGGCTACTAAAACTTGCTTCTCCAGAATTACGAGTTTTTAAGCTTTTCTTAGGAAAGTTTTAGTTTAAAATAAGATCTACCAACCAGAAAAAGCGTAGCTTGCAACTTGTTAAAATCTAGATGATCAATCTGACTCTCCGATCCTAGAAAAACTAGTTCTCTATGAGCCGCCTAGAGCCAATGCTTTCTTTGAAAGTAAAGAACGGTCAATAACATTATTCCCCCAGTAGCTCCTATGATATAGGGAAATGCCAAGGGTTGATTAGAAAAAGGAAGGGCAACATTCATTCCATAAAAACTTGCAACCATTGTGGGAATATTAAAAAGTATCGTTAAAGCAGTGAGAAGTTTGATGGTTTTATGTAAATTATTAGTAAAAATAATCTGATAAGAATCCCTTAGAGAGCGGATGCTTTTTAAGCTAGTATTGCATAAATCTTCTGATTGTTTTAATGCATTTGAGAGATCATCCAACAAGCTTTGATCGGTATCATAGAGGTGAATATAGTGATGAGTAGAGACCATCGACTCCAGCATATAACGAAGAGGTGTAAGCGCCGACATATATTGATTTAAAATTTCTTCTATGCGTGTCAATTCTGTGATATCTTTGCTATCTACTGATATCATCTCTTTTTCTTGCTTTAAGACATCATTCCGTATCCTTCTTATATAAAAGTTAAATTCCTGTGAGATCTTAAGTAAAAGCGAAAAAGCTATCTTTGATTTTTGGTTTGTAGAAAAGCTACTCTTGTATCTAACAAAGTTGGAGATAAAAGAGCTTTTAAATGGGGATATGGTAGTAATGCATCTAGGTGATAAAATTATTGTCAAAAGGGAAGTGTATAAACCCGAATCTGATTCAGTAGGATAGCGGGTGAAGATTAATACCGTATTCTGGATTCGCTCGATTCGGGGAATTTCAAATTTGTCGAGGCAATCGTTGAGATCGCTTTGCTTTAGATCTAAATATTCCGCCAACGTTGCTAAATTTTCTTGACGAACCTCATTGAGATCAATCCAACATCCTTCACATGGTTCCGGTATAACGCGAAACAGCTCCTCTTCTGCTTCTTTGACATAGTAGCGGAACATCGAATCTCCCTATTTTCCTTTGAGGATATCGATTCCATCCTCATTATTGCAAGTTTTTGTCTAAGAAACTTTTTGCTTAATGAATTATTTATTCTCTTTAGTGGTATACAAATAGAGCTGTTATCTGGTACCATCACGCCTTTCTTCCAAGTGGGGTGAGCCGTTCTTATGATGTATAACTTCCTCTTTTTATTTATCTCTCTCTTTCCCCTTTCTCTTTTTCCGTTGATGGATAACGCTTTTTCTTATACCGAGGTATCTGAAAAATATTGGGTGTCTAAGCTAGAGGTTTCTATCCAGAATTCTCCAATGGATAGTCCTATTAATTCTCAGATTATTTTAGAAAAAGTGCGAACTAAAGTAGGAGATCCTTTTTCCCAGATTTTGTTTGATGCTGATCTAAAATTTTTGTCTACAGAATACGATCGAGTAGAACCTGAGATCATTATTCAGGGGTCTCAGCTACTTATTACTATTAAATTATGGATGCGACCCAAGATAGCTAAAATAAAATTTGAAGGAAACCATCATTTTAAATCGGCAGTTCTTCTAAAAGAATTAGATGTTAAAGAGGAAAAAATTTTTAATAGATCAGAGTTTAACAATAACTTTAAGAAGTTAAAAGATTTTTATATAAAAAAGGGCTATTTCGAATCGGAAATTGATTATTCTATAGAACAAATCTCGGGAAGCAACGATATAAATATATCTATTAATATAGTTGAGGGAAGGGGTGGTTTAGTAAAAGAGCTTCTTTTTGAAGGATTTAATGAAGAAGAGAAAGAGGTTCTTTTAGATACCATTTCTACAAAGAAGAAGGGTTTGTTTAGTTGGCTAACTGGTGGGGGAGTTTTTAATGAAGAGGTAATCGAGACAGATCGTCTTGCTGTTTTAAATTTTTTTCGTAATTGTGGATATGCTGATGCTACATTGCAGATACGGATCATCGAATCAGATGAGGTAGGGAAAATTGTTCTCCTTTTCTCGTTGAATAGGGGGCTCTTGTTTCATTTTGGTAAAATTTCTTTCAGCGGAAATAATTTTTTTAGCAATGAGGAGATTGAGCAGCTTTTTTTGATACATTCCGGAGAAGTTTATTCATTAGAGAAATTACAGAAAACGGTAGAGGCAATTCGAGATGCATATGGAAAAAAAGGACATATAGATTCTCAAGTAGAGTATGAGGCACTGCTTGCCGCTGATCTTCCAAGTTATGATGTTCATTTTCAGATAGAGGAGGGAGTTCAGTATAAGATTGGACTGATCCATGTTTTTGGGAATGAGCAGACAGAAACAAAAGTAATTTTAAGAGAATCTCTATTAGTACCAGGGGATACTTTTAACTCTATAAAGCTCAAGTATACTCAGCAAAGACTTCAAAATGTTGGTTTTTTCAAAAACGTCAATGTTTATGCTGTTCGGGTTCCAGAAGAGGAACAAATCGACGGTGATGCTTATCGGGATGTTTACATTGAGGTCGAGGAGGCTCCTACAGGTCATGGCAGTCTTTTTATGGGTGTTGGCTCTGGTGGGGGAGTTTTTGGAGGTATAGATTTTACCGAAACCAATTTTAATTTTAGGGGGATTGGGAATTTTCCTGATCGCGGTTTTTCCGCTCTAAGGGGTGGTGGTGAATATGCTTATGCAAGAGCTGCTATAGGAACAAGGCAAACTGCCTATACTCTTTCATGGATGGATCCCTATTTTAAAGATAGTTTATGGAGAGTAGGGATTGAAGGAAACATTGGTCAAAGCTCTTTACAGACTAAAAATTATCAAGTGCTCTCAGGAGGAGGAATTCTCTCCGCTTCATATCCGTTATCTCCTTATTGGACTTTAGGTTCAAGATACCGCTTTAAACATGCAACTATTAAAGTCTCTTCTGATGCAACCCCTCAAGAAAAAGAGGCTGCTCAGGGAAGTGGCAATACATCTGCAGCGTCTGTTTTTTTTAATTATGATTCCACTGATAGCATCAGTAGGCCTCATAATGGTTTTATCTCTTCGACAGAGCTAGAGTATGCAGGGATTGGAGGTAAATTTTCTTTTCTAAAATGTAATTATTTGAATAATTTTTACCAGCAGCTATGGAAGAAGGGTATGATCAGGTATCGGTGGGAATTTCGCTTTATTTATCCGATGTTGTGGACGAGCAATCCTCAAGATATTCCACTAAGTGAGAGATTTTTTATTGGCGGTGAAAATTCAGTGAGAGGATATAAACCCTTTGATTTGGGACCCCATTATCCTAATGGAGATCCTCGTGGTGGTATTTCTTCCTCAGTTCTCTCTTTGGAATATGTTCATGAAATTCTTTCTATTTTGGATAGTTTTTTGTTTGTTGATGCTGGATCTATTTCGATGAAACCTTTTAAATTGCCTGAATATCAATTGAGTTATGGTATAGGATGTCGCATCTATATGATGAAGGTACCGATTACTTTCGGAATGGGATTCCCCGTAAATCCAACGAGTAAAGATCAAGTAGAGAGGTTCTTTTTTTCTATGGGTGGTCAATTTTAACAGAAAGGAGCGAGTATGAAAAGGGTTGGCTCTATTATTGCATTGACTCTCTTTTGTCATCTTCATGCGGATGATTCAAAGATAGGAGTAGTGGACTTCAGAAGATGTGTTCTTGAATCTGAATTGGGTAAACGGGAGCAAGAAGCGTTCGAGTCAATGCGTCTTGAACTTTCCAATTTGATGCTTGATACAGGCAAGCAGATAGAGGAGATAGAGAAAAAGTTAGAAGATGCTGATTATATGGATACGATTAATTCAGAAGAGGAAAAAAGGCTTAAAGAAAATATTGCTCAACTTAATGAAGAAATGAATCGGTATAATCAACAATATTATCAGTTTCTTAATCAAGGATCCAATAGGGTTATTCAATCTATAGCTAAAAATGTCAACTCTGCATCAGAGAAGTATGCTCGTCAAAAAGGTTTTTCTCTTGTACTCAACAGTGAGGTTCTCTTTTACTCCTCACCTTCCCTCGATATTACTCAACATATTATTTCTGAGATGGATAAAGATTTAGATTTAGAAAACAAGAAACAATCCACTCCTTCTCAAGAAAATCGATAGAACTCTCTTTTGATGGAAAGATCTTTACGTGAGTTGGCTTCTTTAACTGATGCGAAACTAAAGGGAGATCCTGACTTTGTTGTTACCGGAGTCAGCGATCTTCTTCATAGTAGATCTGCCCATATTTCTTTTGTTAGCCATCCTTCTTATATTTATTTACTCGAAAAGAGCAAGGCAGGCGCAATATGTGTTTCTCCTGATATACCTCTTATTGAAGGTAAAAATTATCTGATTTCTGCTAATCCTTCTTTGACTTTTCAAAAAATTGTTCTTCTTTTTTTTCCTTTTGAAAGCATTAAATCTGGGTTTCAGGGAATACATCCTACTGCAGTTATTCATCCCACAGCAAAAATTGGAGAAAATGTCTGCTTGCATCCTTATGCTATTATAGAAAAAGATGTGTCGATTGGTGCCAGGAGTATAATCGGTGCTACTGCTTATATTGGGCCTGGTGTGACTATCGGTGTCGATTCTATTATCTATCCTCATGTTACCATTCGCGAGAGATGCCTCATAGGGGATCGGGTTATTATTCAACCTAATGCGGTTATTGGATCTTGCGGTTTTGGTTATGTTACCAATAAAGAAGGCGTTCATCATAAGCAAGAACAACTGGGTATAGTAGTGATAGAAGATGATGTGGAAATTGGTGCAAATACAGCAATCGATAGAGCTCGTTTTCGAGAAACGCGGATTGGTTGTGGAACGAAAATAGATAATTTAGTTCAGATTGGTCACAACGTGGAAATTGGTTCTCATAATCTGATTGTCTCTCAAACTGGAATTGCTGGGTCTACTAAAACAGGTCATAGAGTTGTGATGGGAGGCCAGACAGGTGTGGTAGGTCATATTGAACTAGCTGATGATACAATTTTTGCTGCTCGTAGTGGGATTTCCAAATCTATTCGTGATCCCGGTATTTATTCTGGCCAACCAGCTATTGCTTTGAAAGAATCTCAACGTCAACAAATTTTTGTTCGTAGACTAGAGGAATATGCTCAAAGAGTCTCCTCTCTTGAAAAAGAGGTTGCAGAGATAAAAAAAAATATGAGGGATATTTAAACCTTAGCTCCTAATTTACAAAAAAATTTTTAATTGATATCTCTCATAGATACCGACTCTTTTTTAGTTATAAAAATGTTTTTGTAGCTCTATATAGATCGTAAAAACATATAACTTTTTTCGTAGACAGCAGAAGGTGATCGGATCAATCGAGAGCTTTTTCTCTCCAATCAGGGTTTGATTAGGTTCAGTTCCTATATCTGAAATGGGAATAGATTTGTTTCGAAATTCTAAAAATCTCTTTGCGCAATTATGTTGAAGAATAGATCAGAATTTTCCTTCTTAAACAGAAGGTTATAAACATTATTTTAATTTCTAAAATTAGACCATTATTATATAATCTCACTGTTATTTTAAAAAACAGTGTGGTTTATGAAGAATATATTTTTTAAAATATTAACTTGTCTTGCCGTTGCGGGAGTAGCCTCTCTTCATGGAAATGAGGGAGTGACCAGTTCGGGTGATTTGGTTCAAATAGCAATTCCTCTATCTGCTTTCAGTATTTCTAGTTTGAAAGATGATAGGGAGGGAATGAAACAATTAGCCTATACGATGCTTACCTCAGTAGTGGTAACAGCTGCGCTAAAATTGGCAATAAACAAGAGACGTCCAAATGGAGGCGACTGTTCGTTTCCATCTGGTCACACAAGCTTCGCTTTTGCAGGTAGTTCCTATTTAGGGTTTCGTTACGGAAAAGCGTATGGTGCTCCTCTCTCTGTTGCTTCTGGATTTGTTGGTTATTCAAGAGTTCAAGGGTTTCGTCACTATTGGGTCGATGTGTTTGCTGGTGCTGCGATTGGCATAGGTTCTGCATGGCTGTTCACTGACAAATATAAACCGTTAAAATTTTCCGATAGAGATTTTCAGCTACCGAAAAGAGTTCCTTCTCCAATCTTCTCTTCAGATCTCCCTTTTACTGATCTAAGAAAAGATTTTCCCCCTATCATTTCCCAAAATCTACCCGATTGAAAAATAGGTGGAAAATTTTAAAACCTTTGTCTACCTAAAAACGCGCGCTGTATAGTTTTTTCATCAACATAGTCTAAAGGACTTCCCATCGGCAGCCCGAGGGCAAGACGGGAAATAAGAGGAACTTTTTTGCTCATCGCTTCCTTAAGGTAAAAAGCGGTTGCATCTCCTTCTAATGTTGTATCAAAAGCTAAAATCAATTCTTGAAGCTGTAGGCTATCAATACGTTGGAATAGCTCTCCTAGATCTGAATTCTCTATGGATCGTGTTTCAAATGGAGAAAGCAATCTCTCTAATACATGGTAGATTCCCTTATAATTTCCTGTTTCCTCTATAGTGTAAACGTCTTTAGGAGATGAAACAATGCACAACAGGGTATAATCTCTTGTTGATGGATCACAGAACTGACATATCTCTTTTTCTTTAAAAGATTTGCACAGATGGCATAGTGCGATTTTTTCCTTTAAATTTGCCAAGCTTTCAATAAAAAAAGAGAGAGTATTAGCTGGGGATGTTAAAAAATAAAAGGCAAACCGCTCAGCTGTCTTAGAACCTACCCCAGGAAGGGTTTTGAAAGAAGCAATAACTCTTCTTAGAGGGGCAGGGTAGGAAGGCATACCTGAATAAGTATCTGGTTCAAGGTTAGATTTCAAGTTGAAAAATAAAAAGGTTCTTGAAAACAACTATAGGAAAGTTAGTTGAACAAGAGATCGTCGATAAGGTATACTCCTATATGGTTAAAAAAGGATTGGAAGAATGAAAGGGCTAGAAGATGGAAGAGTAAAGGTGCAGAGAATCTGCGAAGATCTTAAACGCGAGGTATTGGAACCGGCTCAGCATGATGCTCAAAAGATTTTGGAGAATGCTCGTGAGCAGTCAGGGAAAATAATAGCTGCCGCTCGTTCAGAAGCTGATAAAATTTTACAAGACGCGCTTGCTGAAATGGAAAGGAGGAGGGCTATTTTTGATATTTCTCTTAAGCAAGCATCTCGTCATGGATTAGATGCTCTAAGGAGCAAAATAGAAAGTCAGCTTTTTCATCCGCAACTCTCTCTTCTTATTGAGAAGGGTTTTGATTCTTCTATCGGTTTAGCACGGTTAATTACAGTAGTAATAAATGCGATTGAAAAAGAGGGATTGGATACCGATATGAGTGTGGCGGTCTCTTCTAAAATTCCAGCGCGAGAGGTGAATGAATTATTAGCTAAATCTGTGATCGAAAAGCTTAAGGAACAGTCTGTTTTGCTTGATTCAATAAAAGGAGGAGTGAAAATAAAGTTAGTAGACGAACAGCTGACTATAGATATTTCTACAGAAGCTATTCAAGAATTAGTCATCAATTATATTCGATCTGATTTTAGAGATTATATATTTCAGGATATCTAATTTGTGGCTGAATATTATTTTTTATCAGCTTCTTTTCCATCTCTTGTTTTGGGCAAATCGTTAAAAATATCGTTGGAGGCACTCTTGAGTGATCTTCGATTAAATTTAAGCGAAAGGGATTGGAATAAGGTAAATCTGCTGAGAGGGATCTTCGATGTTTATAATATCAAGGCTCTTCTTTTAGGAGGTCCTATTGACTTCCGGGGCAGTCTAGATAAGGAAGAATTAGAAGAGGCGCTCATGTTCCAGGATCGATTTCCTCAATATCTGTTTCACTTTCTTGATAGATTTAAATCGGTTGATGAGCAGATTGCTGGTTTTTCTGGTTTAATATCCCTTTATTTAAAAAAAGAGGCTATGGTTCATTCTGGATTCATTGGCAGCTATTTTAATTTTGAACGTGCATGGCGTCTTATGACCACTGTATGGCGTTGTGAGCAGTTTGGCCGAGATCCTTTATCTGAGCTTCATTTGGAAGATGATATAAGAGATCATTTGATAATCGATATTATAAATCAAAAAGAGCTCTTTTACTCAGAACCTTTTGTTGATTATAGAGAGCTTAAAAGAATATACTCATCATCTTATCAGGATCTTGGACAATATAATAAAGAAATAACTGAATGGAGGCTCTATTGTATAGAAAATTTGGCAGAAGGTTCTCCCAGTTCTATCGAAGCAATTTTATCTTACCTAGCCCGTTTTTTAGTCGTAGAGCAATGGAATGAACTAGATCAGGCTAAAGGTCAGATGGTTTTTGAACAGTTGATAGGTTAAATAACGATGAGAAAAGAGGCAATAGGCAAGGTTGTACAGGTTTTTGGAAACTTGGTGCATGTATTGTTTGAAGGGAATCTCTCTCAAGGAGAGATTGCAATGATACAGCTTGGATCGATCTCTCTTAAGGGGGAAGTGATTGAAATATTTAAGAACCAGGTAAAAGTTCAAGTTTTTGAGGATACTCGAAATATTAAGCTTGGAACCCCTGTTACTTTTAGTGGAGATCTATTAGAGGCGGAATTAGGTCCCGGTCTTTTGGGTGCGATTGTTGATGGTTTGCAAAATCCTTTGGAAAAGATAGCAGAAGCAAGCGGGCTTTTTCTTTCGAAGGGAATCTACTTTTCCTCTTTAGATTATACCAAAAAATGGGAGTATGATCCAGTAGCTCAATTGGGAGATTCTGTACAACGTGGAAGTGAGCTTGGCTATACAATGGAGGGAAATTTTCGACATTCGATCATGGTTCCTTTTCTACTGTTTGGCAACTATAGGCTGATATGGGTAGCTAAAAGAGGTTCCTATACTATTGATACAGTCATCGCAAAAGCAACCGATCTCTCCGGTAATGAATATGAATTTACCATGGTTCAGAAATGGCCTGTAAAAAAACCGCTTCTTATAGGAGAAAAAATTAAAGCTTCCGAGATGATGGAAACTGGAGAGAGAATTATAGATACCCAGTTTCCGATTCTTAAAGGGGGAACTTTTTGTTTGCCTGGTCCATTCGGTGCTGGGAAAACTGTACTTCAACAGCATCTAGCTAAATATGCATCTGTCCATATCGTTGTATTTGTTGCATGTGGCGAGAGAGCTGGAGAAGTGGTTGAAATGCTCAGAAACTTTCCTCATCTTACTAATCCTCAATCAGGAGATCCCTTAATTAATCGCACCGTAATTATCTGTAATACTTCTTCGATGCCAGTAGCTGCTAGGGAAGCTTCTATATATATGGGAGTTACTATTGCAGAATATTATCGACAGATGGGGCTCGATGTCCTCCTTTTGGCAGATTCCACTTCTAGATGGGCTCAGGCAATGAGGGAAATTTCTGGGCGTCTTGAAGAGATTCCAGGAGAAGAAGCTTTTCCTGCTTATTTAGCCTCTCGTATCTCAGAATTTTATGAACGAGCTGGGGTAGTTAATTTAGAAAAGGAGAAAAGAGGCTCTTTAACGATAGGGGGAACTGTTTCTCCTGCGGGTGGCAATTTTGAGGAGCCGGTTACGCAAGCTACCTTAGCTGTTGTGGGTGCTTTTCTCGCTCTTTCCCGTTCTCGTTCTGATGCGCGTCGCTATCCTGCTATAGATCCATTACTTTCTTGGAGTAAGTATGTAAAAGCTGTGGCAGCCATCTTTAAGGATCGTTTCCCGCAATGGGGTTCTATGGTCGAAAGAGCTTCTGATATCCTTCGTAAAGGGGATGAAATCAGAAAAAGAATGGAGGTAGTAGGAGAAGAGGGAGTTTCTTTAGAAGAGATCGTTGTATACCTTAAGTCCGAATTATATGAATTTAGTTATCTTCAGCAAAATGAATTTGATCCCGAAGATGCTTATAGTTCTATGGAACGCCAAAATGTTTCTTTTGCGATTATTAGTAAAATCTTTACCTCTTATTTTCGTTTTCATAATCATGATGCTGCTCGTTCATTTTTTCTTGATCTGCAAAGCACTATTAAAGGCGCTAATTTTCTCTCCTTTCAATCAGATCCATATCTAGAATCGATAGCGCATATCGAAGAAAAAATATCGAAAGCTCTAGGGGAACTCTTATGAAAAAGATTTACGAAAGAATTACTGCCATAAGAGGAGGCATTGTAACTGTTAGGGCTCGTTCTGTTGGTTTAGGGGAGATGGCTCAGATTTACAAACAGAATGGAGACACGGTTTACGCTTCTGTGCTGAAAATAGAAGGAGATAAAGTTTTTTTGCAAGCATTTGAAAATACAAGGGGATTAAAAACCAGCGATCGAGTGGTTTTTTTGGGCAAACAGATTAGGGCAACCATATCAGAAAAAATTTTAGGTCGTAGGTTCAATGGTAGTGGAGTTCCGATCGATAAAGGTGAATTGCCTGTAGGTGAAGAGGTTGAAGTTAACTCGCCTGCCTGTAATCCTGTTCGTCGTATCGTTCCTCGGGAACTTGTCCGTACCAACATACCGATGATAGATTTATTTAACTGTTTAGTAAAATCGCAAAAAATCCCTATTTTTTCCGTTGCTGGAGAACCTTTTAATCCACTTTTGATGCGTATTGCAAACCAGACCGATGTAGATATTGTTATTATTGGGGGAATGGGATTGCGTTTCGATGATTATCAATCATTTGTAGAAAATGCGGAAATTTCTGGTTCTATTGAAAATACCATTATGTATATTCACCTAGCTACTGATCCAGCTATTGAATGTATTTTGGTTCCCGATATGGCTTTAGCTGCTGCTGAGTGGTTTGCAGTAAGAGGAAAAGATGTGCTAGTTCTTTTGAGCGATATGACTGCTTACGCAGATGCTCTTAAAGAGATTTCTATTACTATGGATCAGATTCCTTCTAATCGAGGATATCCTGGATCTCTTTACTCCGATTTAGCGGCCAAGTATGAAAAAGCGGTCGATTTCGATGGAGCGGGTTCTATTACTATTCTTTCTGCAACGACGATGCCAGGGGGGGATATCACTCATCCGATACCAGATAATACAGGATATATTACGGAAGGGCAGCTCTATTTACGACAAGGATCTATTGTTCCTTCAGCCTCTTTATCGCGTTTAAAGCAGCAGGTGATAGGCAAGGTGACTAGAGAGGATCATGGAGATCTTGCGAACACATTAATTTGGCTACATGCTGAAGCAAATAGAGCGGAAGAGAGAAGAAACACAGGATTTAAATTGTCTAGGTGGGATCATAAATTGCTCTCTTATAATCAATTGTTTAAACAGAATCTGATGAGGCTTGAGGTGAATCTTTCTTTAGAAGAAGCTCTGGATATGGGATGGCGTATATTGAGTAAATGTTTTGAACCTCAGGAAGTAGGTATTAAGCAAGCTTGGATTGATAAATATTGGCCTAATCTGTAATCCCAATGACTAGACTTACTAAAAAAGAACTGAGAGATCAGCAGCATCGACTTGAACAGATGGGGCACTATCTTCCCATTCTCAATCTAAAAAAAATGCTTTTACAAATGGAAGTTCATCAAGCAGAACAGGAGAAAGAGATCTTAAGTTTGGAGTTTGATCGATTTAAAATGGAGATTAGTTCCTATTCTGCTCTTTTTTCTGATCCTAGAGCATTGGATCTTTTTACTTCCGTTAAAATAGACGAAATAAAAAAAGGAATAGGAAATATCGCAGGTATCGAATTTCCTATTTTTCTTGAAGTTTTGTTTAAAAAAAATAATTATCTTTTTTTTGACACTCCTATTTGGATTGATAGAGCTATTGCAAAAATAAAATCTTTGATAGTTATTCGAGAAAAAATAAAAATCGTTCAAGAGAGAAAAAATATTTTATCTAGAGAATTATATGAGGTTTCAGTGCGAATTAACCTTTTTGATAAAATCTTGATCCCAAGAGCTCGAGATATGATCACTAGGATAAAGATTTTTCTAGGAGATCAGCAGTTAATGGCGTTATGCCAATCTAAAATAGCTAAAAAAAAGTTGCCAATGAAGAAAGCAGGGGAAGGGAGGTAAGCAGCTATCTTAATTGCCTCTTTTTTCTTACATATTAGGGAGTTTTAGGTATGATCATCGATCTTTTTAAATTTCTTATTTTAGGTAGCCAAAAGGATCTTGATCGTTTTTTTGAGCGTGTTCAAGAAAAAGGTTGTTGCGAATTTCTTCCCGATGACACTAGACAAGAATCAGATTTTCCTTCTCTTATCAAAAGTTTTCTATTAGCCATTAAGATTTTAAGTAAATATCCATCTGAAGAGAAATATCAAGGAACTGCTGATTTTGTACTTGCTCTACAGATTGCAGAAAGAGTGATAGAATTAAACCATAATTTAGAGAAATTGTATCAAGAGCAACAAGCTCTTAAAGAGAAGATCGTTCTTGTAGAGCCTTTGGGTGATTTTTCGGTCAAAGATCTTAATTTTATTGCAAAACAGACGAAAAGGGTCGCTCAATTTTTTTTAGCACCTTTGAACAAACGGAATTCTACAGATTCGCTATCCGATCTTATTTATCTAAGCACAGCTAATGGGTTTGATTATTTTATGTCGATCAATCCGCACCGTCTCTCCTTTCCTGATATGAAAGAGGTTGATGTTGATCTTGAGTTGAAAGAGATAAAAGAAAAATTAGAGATAGTAAGCAATTCAATAAATAGATTTCAAAATGAGATAAAAGATCATGTGGGGTATCTTGATTTTTTAAATAGTAAATTGATTGAAGAATTGAATGCTTACGACATAACCTGTGCTAAGAAAAAGGTGCGCTATCCTTTGGGAAATAGTTTTTTTGCAATTGAAGCATGGATTCCAGCTAATAAGGTAGCCGTTTTTTACGAAATCATAAGAGACCTGGACATAGTAGCAGAGAGAATTGCTATTCGACCAGACGATCGAGTTCCTACCTACTTGGATAATAGAGGTCTAAGCTTAGCAGGAGAGGATCTTATTAAAATATATGATATACCCAATCCAAATGACCGGGATCCATCCCTTTGGGTCCTCTGGTTTTTCTCTCTTTTCTTTGCAATTATTGTTGGTGATGGAGGATATGGACTATTATTGCTTGGATTTGCTTTCTATTTGCAGAGAAAGTCTGCTAAATTTAATGCGCAACAGAACCGTTTGCTTCAGTTATTATTTCTTCTTTCTTTAACTTCTCTTGGTTGGGGTATATTAGCTGCCTCCTATTTTGGGATTCATCTTTCTCCTTATCATTTTCTATCTAAAATTTCTCCTATTCATTATTTAATCGAGCGTAAAGCTTCCTATCATTTCTCTATACAGGATGAAATTTACCGATCATGGGTAGCTAAATATCCGGAACTGAGAGAATGGAATTCAAAAGAGGAGAAGATTTCTGCTTTTACCATTCAACAAGGAGCCACAAAAAACTATCCGATTTTAGAAGAGTGTAATAATTCTCTCTTGATAGAGTTAACTTTAATTCTCGGAATGATTCATATTGGAATTGCTTTGGGACGCTATCTGCGGCGCCATATAGCAGGAATAGGATGGATTCTCTTTATGATAGGGGGATATCTCGTGGCTCCTTCTTTTCTCAATACGATTTCAATGATTCAATGGATCGCTCTTGTTCCGATGGAACAGGCGATTAATTTAGGAAAGCAGCTCTTATTAACAGGAGGAGGATTTGTTTTGTTTGCTGCAATTGTTCAGCATCGTTTGAAGGGGATTTTTGAGTGGGCCCATATCATTCAACTTTTTTCTGATATTCTTTCCTACTTGCGTATCTATGCTTTAAATCTTGCGGGAGCAATTATTGCAGCTACTTTTAATAAAGAAGGTGCTGATTTAGGGCTTTTTTTTGGTGGAGTGGTTATTATTTTGGGACATGCTCTTAATCTGGGACTTGCTCTTATGGGAGGAATTATCCATGGACTTCGCTTAAATTTTTTGGAATGGTATCATTACTGTTTTAAGGGTGGAGGTCGACTCTTTAAACCTTTATTACGTAGGATAACATATAGGTAAACATTATGGATTATGGTATGATAGGACCTGCTTTGGTTTTAGCTTTAGGATGTATAGGAAGTGCCATTGGGTGCGGTATTGCAGGTATGGCTCTTCTTGGAGTGATCAGTCGTGTAGAAGAAAATCATGGTCAATTCATCGTTATGTCTGCTCTTCCTGCTCTTCAATCTCTTCTAGGGTTTATTCTCATGCTCCAGCTAAGGGATAGTATCAAAACAAATATGGTTTCTGAAATGACAGGTGTAGGTATTGGGGTTTCGGTAGGTGCTGCATTGATGATTGCTTCTGTTTATGTAGGAAAGTGTGCTTCTTCAGGCATGCAAGCTTCAGCAAAAAATGCGGCAATTTTAGCAAAATCGTGGGTACCGCTTGGTATGGTGGAATCTTTTTCTATTTTTGCTACGGTATTTGCTCTATTACTTATTAGATAGCAATCTGACGCGAATAATTAGTTGCTCTATCCATGTTAGAATAAAAATTATTATTTCGGTTTTTTAATTTTATTTAGAGCGGATCAGTATTGTTGTTTAAATTATTGAAACAAACTTCGAGGTTTTCATAAAAATTAATATAGAAAAATAATGAAATAGATGGGATATAGATGGTTAAGGAACAACAATATGGTTAATAAGAGGTTAGAAAAAGATAGTTTAGGTTCTATCGAAGTTGCAGAAGATAAATATTGGGGTGCTCAAACAGAGCGTTCTTTAAAGAACTTTTGCATTGGCATTGAAAAAATGCCCATAGAAGTGGTTCGTGCTCTTGGTCTAATTAAAAAGGCTGCTGCGATAGTAAATTGCGAACTGAAATTGATCTCTAAAGAGAAGAGAGATCTAATTGTCGAAAGTTGTGATGAACTGATTTCTGGTAAACTGGATGATCAGTTTCCACTTACTGTATGGCAAACAGGTTCTGGCACGCAAACGCATATGAATGTCAATGAAGTGATTGCAAATCGTTCGATTGAAAAAGCAGGGGCTGTTAAAGGCTCTAAAATGCCGATACATCCTAACGATGATGTAAATAAGTCGCAGTCTTCTAATGATACATTTCCAACAGCTATGCATTTAGCTGTTTTAATAGCTGTGAGAGATAAGCTTATTCCAGCTCTTCGTCTTTTAGCTGATGGGCTTTTATTACAAGCGGATAATTTTGCTTCACTTATTAAAGTGGGTCGGACCCATTTAATGGATGCCGCTCCCCTTACCTTAGGACAGGAATTTTCTGGTTATGTAGCACAAATCGAAGCAGGTATTGATGGTTTAGAGAGATGGTTGCCTCGTGTTGCTGAGGTTGCTTTAGGAGGAACAGCTGTGGGCACTGGATTGAATGCAGCTCCTGGTTTTGCGGAACGAGTAGTGAAACTGCTTTCTAGTTGGATTAACTATCCGATTTCAATTGCACCCAACAAGTTTGCTGCTCTTGCTTCCCACGATCCTTTAGTAGGAATAAGTGGTATACTCAAGATGATAGCTGGTAGCTTTATGAAGATAGCGAATGATATTCGCTGGCTTGCTTCAGGACCGCGCTGTGGATTAGGAGAGATTTTTATACCAGAAAATGAACCAGGTTCTTCTATCATGCCTGGCAAGGTAAATCCCACTCAGAGCGAAGCGATGACTATGGTAGCAGCACAGGTAATGGGTAATGATGTAACCATCGGATTTGCTGGTGCTCTTGGTAATTTTGAATTAAACGTGTTTAAACCGGTGATTATTTATAACATTTTACAGTCGATTTTTCTATTAGCAGAGAGCGCTAGCTCTTTTTACTATAAATGCGTTATAGGGATTACAGCTAATAAGGATAAAATAGAGAAATTACTTAACTCCTCCTTGATGTTAGCGACTGCTTTAAATCCACTGATTGGTTACGACAAAGTGGCCCAGATTGTACGTAAAGCTCATCAGGAAGAGCTTTCTCTCAAAGAAGCTGCCCTTGCATCTGGGTGGGTCACCGAGCAGCAGTTTGCCGATTTTGTAGATCCACGCAAAATGGTTTGAAGATATCTCTTTTATAGGATCAGATCATTCTCCATTTTCGTCCCTCCCTTTCGAGAAGTTGGTCTGCATCAATAGGGCCCCAACTTCCAGAGGGATAATTAGGGAAATCATTTGGGAAGTTGTTTCCCCATTGTTCCAATATAGGAGTGCATAATTGCCAAGAAAGGAGTACCTCATCTTCTCGGGCAAATAGAGTAGAGTCTCCTAACATGCAGTCGCAGATCAGTCTCTCATATGCTTCAGGGGTTGTAATCCCAAAATAGGATCCATAACGAAAATCCATTTTCACTGGCTGGATAGGACTAGAAATTCCAGGTGTCTTGCAGTTGATTTTTAAAGAAGCTCCCTCATCCGGCTGAATTCGGATAGCAAGAACATTAGAAAATCTATTTCCATTTTGAAAAAGGGAATAAGGGGGATCTTTGAAAATGACAGCTATTTCGGTGCTCTTTTTTGGAAGCCGTTTTCCCCCTCTTAAATAGAAAGGAACACCTGCCCAGCGCCAGTTGTCAATCTGAACTTTAAGAGCTGCGTATGTTTCAATAACAGAGAAAGGAGCCACCTCTTTTTCTTCTCGATATCCTATGGTTGAGATTCCATTTACCAATCCAGCTCCATATTGACCCCGTACAGTTTCTTCTAACTTGAGAGGACGAATAGATTGAAGAGCTTTTACCTTTTCATCGCGAATAGATTTTGCTTCCAAGTTAACCGGAGGTTCCATTGCTACCAAAGAGAGTAGCTGTATCATATGATTTTGAACCATATCTCGTAGTAGGCCTGCTTCTTCCCAGAACTTTCCTCGGTTTCCAATTCCTTGATCTTCTGCTACAGTAATCTGAACATGATCTATATATCGATGATTCAACAAAGATTCAAAAATAGAGTTCGCAAATCGAAGAACGAGAATATTTTGAACTGTCTCTTTTCCTAAATAATGATCAATTCTATAAATTTGTTTTTCATCCATATAATCAATCAATATTTTTTGAATCTGGTAGGCGGATCCATAGTTATGCCCAAATGGTTTTTCTATGATGATGCGTGACCATGGTTCTCTCTGTTTTTGATAATCATATATCAATCTCGTTCTATAAAGTTTTTCGCTGATAATCGTAAAAAAACTGGGAGCTGTTGCAAGATAGAAGATTCTATTGCCTTTGGTTCCTAAATGTAGATCGAATAATTCAAGGGTTGTTTTTAATTTTAAATATCCTTCTTCTTTGTGAAAATCTGCACTATGGTAATAGAGATGCTCTTGAAAATGATCCCAGAGAGAGAGTTCAACCGATTGAATCTCTGAAAATTGGGTAACAGATTCTTTCATATCTGATCTGAATTCTTCATTGCTTTTTTTTCTTCTGGCAAATCCAATACAAGCGAATTGAAGAGGGAGCAGACCCTCTTTAAAAAGATTATAGAGAGCAGGAATCAACTTTCTTGAAGTTAAATCACCTGTCGCACCAAAAATAACAAGGGCTACAGGTTCAACAAGGCGCTGCTGGCATCCTTCTAAAAGAGGATTTGTATCAGACACTCTTTTCTTCCTTTTATTATAGGGCACTCTTTTTGCTTCATTCGACCTCTGTTTGAGAATCCAAGTAAGACTGTAAGATTAAAGATGCTGCCATTGAATCCTTAACTTTTTCTCTCCGTTTACGGTTTACCCCTAGTTCTTTCAGAGAACGTTCTACTTGGACAGTAGTTAGCCTCTCATCCCACAATTTAATTGGAATAGAAGAGATCTTTTCTATTTGTAACGCGAAAGCGCGTACCTCTGCAGAAGATTCTGTTTCGACGCCTCTCATCGACAAGGGTAATCCTATTACGATTAACTGAACCTCATATTGTTCTAACAGTTCCTTCAGTTTTTCTAAAAAATTCTGTTTATAGTTTAGGTAGAAAAGAGGAGTAGATAAAACAGCCCTTTCGTCCGAGATCGCTATGCCGACCCTAACCTTTCCATAATCAATACCTAAAATACGCCCCTTTTTTGTGCCCATCATTATTTGTTGATAATAGCCTCAATAAATGAGTAGAAAAGAGGGTGAGGGCGATTCGGTTTCGATTGAAATTCAGGATGGAACTGTACCCCTATCATCCAAGGATGGTTAACTAATTCAACAACCTCGCTTAAGGGAAAATTTTCTAAAGTTCCTGAGAAAATGCAGCCCTTTTCTTCAAATGATTCTTTAAATCTGTTATTGAACTCAAAACGATGCCTATGACGCTCTAAAATCCGCTCCTTCTTGTAGATGTTTTTTATCTTAGAACCAGGACGCAGTATACAAGGATAAGCTCCTAAGCGCATAGTGCCCCCCAAATTTTCGATACCTTTTTGTTCATTGAGTAGAGAGATAATAGGATAGGGGGTTTCAGGTTCTATCTCTGTAGAGTTTGCACTTTTCCATCCTAGTACATTTTGAGCAAATTCTACGCACATTGCTTGCATACCAAAGCAGATCCCCAAAAAGGGAATCTCTTTTTCCCTGCAATATTGAGCAGCAAATATTTTTCCTCTCCATCCTCGTTTACTGAAACCACCAGGTACTAAATATCCATCACACCCACTCTCTTCTATCTTGGAATCCACCTGTTCTGCTTGAAATAGCTTGATTTTTACTCCTATCTGATGAGCAGCAGCAGCATGGTTTAATGCTTCTAGGATTGATTTATATGCATCTGGATGCTCTACATATTTACCTACTATTCCGATGGTGACCCATTTCTTTGGAGATTTTATTCTATCGATCATCGATCTCCAGGGATCCAAATCTATCTTTTTATAAGGAAGCCCCAGTAACTGAGAAATCTTAATATCGATCTGCTCTTTGTGTAGCTGAAGAGGGACTTCGTAAATAGTCGAGACTACGTCCGAAGCCTCGATTACATTGTTTAATTCAACACTACAGAAAAGAGCTATTTTCTCTTTAATTTCCTTTTGAATAGATTTTTCACATCGGCAGATAATCATATCTGGTATGATCCCAATGCTCCTCAAAACTTGAACTGAATGTTGAGTCGGTTTGGTTTTTATTTCTCCAGCTGCTTTTAGATAGGGAATATAAGTGAGGTGAAGGTTAATACAATCCCCTTTTCTCTCGTGATGGAACTGCCGAATAGATTCTAAAAAGGGGAGTGATTCAATATCGCCTACTGTTCCGCCAATTTCTACGATAACAATGTCAACCGCAGATTCTTGATCTCTACAATTGAGAATTCTTCTCTTTATCTCTTCTGTAATATGGGGAATTACTTGGACTGTTTTTCCTAAAAACTCTCCCTTTCGTTCTTTTTTTATGACCATATCATAGATTTGGCCTGAAGATACATTGGAATTTCTGGAAATCTTTGCTTCGGTAAACCGGGAGTAGTGACCTAAGTCTAAATCAGTTTCAGCTCCATCTTCTGTAACGTAGACTTCCCCATGCTCATATGGATTCATGGTTCCTGGATCTATATTTAGGTAGGGATCTAATTTTAACATAGAGAGCTTGAACCCTTGAAGCTCCAAAAGCATCGCTATTGAAGCGGCAGTTAATCCTTTTCCAAGAGAAGAAACCACTCCTCCGGTTATGAAGACATACTTAGTATTCATGGGGGCAATTGTATTCCTCTTTCTTTTTTTCTTGCAAAAGAATCAATTCTTGGAGGGCGCTGTTTTGCTTTCGATCAGCTTTTTTTCAAAAAGGCAGTTATCTAACTATCCTTTCTTGCGTATTAGATTGCCCGGAACCTTTTTTGAATAGATATATTATGAAAGGAAGCAAGACAATAACTGCTAAACTTATGAATAGAAACGATTGATAGAAAAAGCGATCTCCCGTATCCAACTGAGCAGGAGGAATGAAACCAATAATGATCGCAGAAAGGGATGAAACAATCCCAGACAAACCAAACAACCAGATCCCCTTCCGTTTAAATGGGACCTGATAAGCGCGATCGATTTTTGGATGAGTATAACGAAGCTTAATGGCGGATATAAACATCAGAACGTACATGACTAGATAACTTTGAGCTGCTAGCGCACTTAAGATCCAAAATGAAGCGCTAATGCTAGGCATATGGAGAAATATTAATGTTATTCCACTTACCAATATAGCCTGAAACAAGAGAAGTCGAGTAGGAATTCCATTTTTATTTAATTTATGCAATAAGGGGGGTAAATTTCCATCTGCTGCTGTTGCATATAACCCTTTGATGGGTCCAATGATCCAACTGTTCACTTCTGCAACTGCTCCTATCACAAGGAGAAGCGCTACGATCGGTAGAAAAGAGCTTAGATGATAGGATTGAAGAAAATAGCTAAAAGTTTGAACCACTCCAGATACTAAATTAATCTGGTCGGTTGGAATAACAATGGCAATCGATAAAGATCCCAACATCGAAATAATCAGAGTAATTAAGGCAGCTAAAAAAATCGCTTTGGGATAATTTTTTTGAGGATTACTTACACTACCAGCATAGGAAGCGGTTACTTCTAATCCTGCAAAAGCTAGAAACATTCCGGCTAAGAAAACAATGTTGTTAATTTCTGTTAAATCAGGAACAAATGCTTTTAGAGAAAAAGATAATTCTGTTGGATAACCTAGAGCGATCCACGAAATAGCTAAGGAGATAATCAGCAAACCTGGAATAATGGTTCCCAAAACAACACCCAAGCTAGAAAACCAACTAGAAGTCTGAATTCCCAAATAATTGAGAAAGGTCATTGCCCAGAATGATCCTAAGATGATCGACACTATATACCATTTATTTTGTGCTAAATCAGGATCAATAACATAAGTAAGAGCAGTAGCGACGAAAGATAAGATAGCAGGATACCATGGAAGATTATGAGCCCATTGAACCCATACAGCCACCACTCCCCACCTTTCTCCCAACCCTTCTCGGATCCAGATGTAAATTCCTCCTCTATCTGGCCATCCAGTGGCCAATTCTGCTGAAATTAATGCAGACGGAACCAAGAAAAATAGGGCTACTACCAGAAAATAGAAGAGAGATCCTAGCCCATAGTTAGCGATTAAAGGTAGATTCCTCAAGCTAGCCATCAGCGAGACATTCAACATAGCTAACAGGAATATGCTCAACACCTTACGTGGTCTGCTACTTTCCAAGATTTGCCTTTGCTGACTATAATTTTCGAGTCTATCAGTATATATGATTTATCTGCAATTAATGGTTCTTTAAGCTTCTTGTCAAGTATCTATCATTTTTTTACACAAATTCATCTATAGCAGACTGTAAAAAAAACGGTATTTATTCCATATTTTAATTGATTTTTGTTTTTAAACTAAATATATATTATATATAATAATATTATAATACACAAGGTGTTGTATGTTAAAAAAGATAGTTAAAAAGATAAAAAAGCATGTTGGAAAGAAAACAAAGAAGCAAAAAACAAGCTTAT
>CAYNKV010000013.1:0-26868 GCA_964397905.1 uncultured bacterium | reverse complement strand
GATAATCTTTTTATTTAAAAAATAAGATGATGTTTTTAAAGAATTCTTTAATGGATATAAAAGAATGTAGAGAAGAGATCTGTTTATATTCGGAAGTCTTCTCCAAAATATGAGGAGCGAGCTTCTTGATCCTGGAGGATTTCTTCCAGATTGCCAGAGGCAAGAATAGATCCCTCCTTCATCAAATAGCTTCGATCGACTACTGAGCAGATTTCCCGTGCATTATGGTCTGTAATAAGGATGCTAATGCCCTTTCCTTTGAGAAAGCGCATCATTTTCTTAAGATCAGCAATTGCAAGGGGGTCGATATTTGCAAAAGGTTCATCTAAAAGGAGTAGAGAAGGGGATTTGACAAGAGTGCGAGTAATTTCTAACCGCCTTCGCTCTCCTCCAGAAAGAGTGAATGCTTTGTTTTTTGCTAATTTTTCTAGGTTAAGTTCCTGAAGCAACTCTGCTAGTCGCTCTTTTTTTTGATGAATAGTTAATGGCATCGTTTCCAAGATAGCAAGAATATTTTCTTCCACAGAAAGCGATCGAAATAGGGATGGCTCTTGTGCCAAATATCCGATACCGAGAAGCGCTCTCTTATGGATAGGAAGTTTAGTTACATCATAGTTTTGAAAAAAAATAGATCCCTCATCCGGGTAAATAAGCCCAATAGTCATGTAAAATGTAGTGGTTTTACCTGCGCCATTAGCGCCTAGCAAACTCACAATTTCTCCAGGAAAAATTTCGAAAGAGATTCCTTTAATAATTTCCTTGTCTCTATATTTTTTTTTGATTTTTTCTACTTTGAGAAGAGCAGTTTTCATTGTGCAGAATGGTTGGAGAGAAAGTTTTGTTGATCTGCATGCCACCTAGCTTGTAGGAAGGCCGCTTTTCCCTCTTTTTCTCCTATTTTAAAGGAAAAATTGTCCATCTCCCCAGTAAGTAGAGGAGCTCCGCTATTATCTACAGTTGCTGAAACAGGGATCCGAAATAGAGAAAAAAGAAGGGAAGGGGCAGAAAAAGTAGCAGAGCGATAATGATAAAATCCATTTTCAGCAGAAATTTTCTCTAATTCCTGCATCGGAAGCTGATCTTCCATATAAATATCTTTTTGTAGCCAACAAGAAACTCCTCTCAGCTGTTCTACAAGATCTATTTTATTCTTATTAGGCATCAAGGAGAGAAGGGAATTTTTGCTTTCGATCCGATGATAGAGTCGTCTGTTTGGGGACTCTGTAATCCAGATTTCTTTTGAAGAACCTTGTGGAAATTGAACAGAAGAGAGACTTTCATCGGTGCAATTCTGAAAAGCTGATGACTCTTTTGTGTTGAGCAAGTAATAGAGAGCTCCTGAAGAAAAAAAAATGGTTATTAAAAAGAGAGAAAGAGAGGCTTTTTTAATGGTTGAGCAGCTCATATATCTGTTTTAACTTATGCATCAAAGGTTCTAATTGATCAAATGGGTAGACGGAGTGGCGGTCGCTCAATGCTTCTTCTGGGCATGGATGAGCTTCTATGAATAGACAATCAGCTCCTGCTGCAATTGCTGCCTGGGATAATGGGGGAATAAATTGTCTCTCCCCTCCTGATTCTACCCGATTGGCTCCCGGTAGCTGTATCGAATGAGAGGCATCGAAACAGACTGGATAACCCATCTCTTTGAGGATAGGAATGGATCGCATATCTGCAACTAGATTGTTATAACCAAAGCTGGTGCCCCTTTCTGTTAAAATAATTTTTTTGTTATTCGTTGATTCTAATTTTTTAATCACAGGGAGCATTTCCCAAGGAGCCATGAATTGCCCCTTTTTTATGTTGACAATAGCTCCGCTTTTTCCTGCAGCGATAAGCAGATCGGTTTGTCGAGATAAAAAAGCGGGGATTTGGATGATTTCGCACACTGCTGCTGCCGCTACTGCCTCTTCTGGTGCATGGATATCTGTCAAAATAGGTAGATCTAGCTCTTTTCCAATTTTTTCCAAAATTCTTAATCCTTCCTCAATTCCTGGACCTCGAAAAGAGAGATGAGATGATCGATTAGCTTTGTCGTAGCTCGATTTATATATAAAATTAATTTTTAGTGAATCAAATAGCTTTTTTAAGAATTCTGCAGAAGATAAAGCCTTTTCTTCGTTTTCAATAACGCAGGGACCGCAAATAACCGTCAATGTTTCTTTTTCACCTAAGACGAAATTTTTAATTTTAATTTTCTGCATAAAGATCTTAATTCCCTCAATTCTACCATATTACTTTCTCTTGGTGACACCTATTTTTGCTAATATTTTCTCTGTTGCAAAGTTTCTCTATTTATTGTTTTTAGATTGAACTTTGATCTTTAGAGTTATATAGTTCTAAATTTCTCTGGATTGATAGCTCAGTGGATAGAGCACCCGCCTTCTAAGCGGGTGGTCGCAGGTTCGAATCCTGCTCAATCCGTAATTTGAGAGGAAAGATGAACTATTTTACTCATCTTACCATTGGAGAGAAGTTGCCGACGATAAAGCTGGAAAAGCTAGTCGCCTCTTTTTGCTCTCCTTTTTTTCATCGATTGACCGCTTTTGAACAGTTTGATTTCATCTGTCGATCGCTTCTGCAGTGGATTGAGGAGGCGCCTCAAGAGGGTTTTGCGTTACGAGGGGTAGCTGAACTAATCGATTCTGTTCGTAACCAATCTAGTTTATCCTCGTTTGATTTTAGTTGTTTTGAATGGTGGTTAAATATCTGTTCAGGGTTAGATCGAGATCGTCTATATCTGATCCGAGGAAAAATAGCAGGTCGTCTGGTCCCGCGAGGGGTTTATCAGTGGTTATTTCCTGTCGAATCAGATAAGCAGCATGCTGGCGTTCATCTGGTTGCCTCTCATCCAGCTCCTGATTTAGATACTACCGTTGCCTCTTTCTGGGGTTGGATCGACTCTTTTGCCGCTGCCGTTGCTCAGACACTCCACATATGGAACCTTCCTGGAGAGAAGCCTCCCTTCTCTGTAGAAATTCCACTTCTCTTCTCCCATTTTTTTGGTTCCTCTTTTTTTTCTTCTTTAAATCGCTCTACTCTTTCGCTATTTGCTATCGATCTTGCCAGTGTGGACCAGGTAGAAATTGGAAAAGAGATCGATCTTGTTGATTGGGAGAGAGCAGCCGATAGCATAGTAGTTGACAAAGAGGGATTTTATCTAGGTGAGTGGGAAATTTCTGATTTTGTTCAGATTCATTCGATTATTGCTCAATGGGATCGGGTATGGGAATGGTATCTAGACCATTTTCATCAATGTTTAAGAACGGAATGGAAGCCAGTAGGAGATATTAATCTTCTCCATCGATTATCTGAGATAACTATGGAAAAGTGCCCTATTGAATTTTCTTCAGATGAGGTAAAAAAATTTAAAAGCTTTCTTTTTTCTATTTTAGGTGTGCAGCTTCAGAGCTCTCCTATCGAATGGATAGAGAAAATAGGGAAACTGATCGGTTTTGATCGAATAGGAACTGATTATGTTGACCTCTGCTCTAATGGCTCTGACTTAGAGAAGTTGATCGAAAATATAAGGTTGGATCTTTTGAGATCGTTTCAATATTTACGCAGATATCTTTCTCGGAGAGGGGTAGTATTGAAGATCCGTTTGGAGATTTTGGAAAAAGCAAATAGATATGTTGATCATGGTTCTCATTTAGAAGAAATTAAAGAGAAAATAGGATTAAGCTCTTTTGTTACAGTCACGCTTCAGCATCGATCTGGCAGAAGATTTCCTTTAGCTATTATTCGGGCTGAAAAGCTCTCTGCTCCTTTTCTAGGGACTGTTTCTCTTCGTGATTGTTCTTCACCTGAAGAGGTAGATCTACCCTCATTTTTTAAGGTGATCAGCGTAATCGATCACCACAAAAGCAATCTAGTTTCTTCTTCGCCTATGCTAGTAACGATAGCAAATACTCAATCGGTAAATACGATAGTAGCTGAGATCAGTTTTCAGATCAGCGATCTATATGGGAAAGGCAATAGGAGCGTTGAGGAGATAGAAAAGCAGATTGCCGAGCTTGCTTCTGATCTTAAAACTCCTTCAGAATATCGGTTGATCCATCGATTGCTTCTTAAGCAGATGAACCAGAAACAAAATCATCCCTATTTTGTTTCTCCCGAACGAGAAAAAATAGAATATTTACATTATATATGTGCCATTCTGGATGATACAGATCTTCTATCTAAAGCATCTCCTAGAGATTTAGATTGTCTTGCATCCCTTTTGAATCGACTCTATTCTTTAGAGAGAAGAAAAGAGATTGAGGTAGTTCATTTTGACGATATAGATCCTGGTTTTCAATTTGTAGAAAACGCTTCTGCTAAGATCTTGAAAAACAGAGAATTGTACCAGATCTATACTCAGATCTATTTTGCTAAAAAAGAGCAGATAGAGCGACAGTTGCAGCAGAGAGATGGGGCTTTTTTTTCCGATCTATTTGTAGATACAAAAGAGTTTTATAAATCGTGTAGCGTAGGGCAGTTAAAACTATTTCACAAAAATATAACCACGTTTCACCAGGTTGCTGCTGATTTACGCGATTATTGGTTAGAGCAGCTTAAAAGAAGAGGGAAAAAGGAGATCATGCTCTATCTTCAATTAGTTAGCACGATTCCTGACGAAGAGGTTGCTTACTCTGGAATAGCTCCTAGCTACTCTCACCATGATGAACTTTGGATATGGATACCTGCTTTGGGTGAAAAAGAATCGATGGAAAACGCAAGTTATTTCCTTTCCTCGATCGATAAGGACCCGAGCTGGCATAATCTTTTAGATGAGATTCACTTGCCAGCAGAAGGAGGAGCCACGCTAGAACAGTTTATGACTCCCTATTTTACTCTAGTTCCTCGGCGGCTTTCTGATAAAAGCTCATCCATGATTATTTTCTACGTTCGTCCTGGTTCACTGAACTCTCGAAAAGCGATGATAACACCACATCTATACCGAAAACCTGTTAGGTAAAAATATCGAACGGCTGCTAACAGGTAGCTATCGAATGTTATTGAGGTTTCTCTTCCTCAATAATTTCCAAGGAAACTCTAATACCATTCCTACTTGCAACTGACATTAGCAATGTTCTTATAGAGTTTATCGTTTTTCCTTTTTTTCCAATAATTTTCCCGATATCTGATTTGTCCACAGCAAGTTCAATAATAAGCGTATGAGTTCCTCCTACTTCGTTGATATGTACTCGATCAGGATGATCAACCAGATTTTTCACTATGTATTCGACAAATTCTTTCATAATCAGATCCCTATTTTTAAGATAAAGATACGAGTAAATAGATTAATGCGCAACAAGAGCGATCGGATAGCTTATTGGGTGTCAAAAAAAATTTGTATTGAAAAACCGAGAGACTGCTTCTGAAAAATCGGAAGGAGGTTGAGCTATGATATTCATAAGATTTTGGGTAAACGGATGGATAAAAGTAAGCTGATATGCATGCAACATCGTTCGCTCTATTTTATATTTTTGGTTCCACGATCGATATCCATATATGGGGTCTCCCAAGATAGGGGTTCCATTATGTTTCAAATGGACTCTGATTTGATGAGTTCTTCCAGTCATCAGTAGCACCTGAACAAGGGCAAATGTACCGTTAAATGTGATTTCCTTGCAGAGGGTTAACGATGGCTTTCCCTTTTCTTCTACGCTCATCTCTTTACGACGTACCGGATGTCGCTTGATAGCTGCATCTATTTCTCTATCTCCTGGAGATCCTATCGATATGGCAAGGTACTTTTTTTCTATTTTTCTTTGTCTAAATAGTTCTACTAATTTTTGATGCGCTTCCCCTGTTTTAGCAGCAATTAATATGCCAGAGGTATCTTTATCGAGGCGATGTACAATGCCTGGTCGAAGGGCATCTGTATCAGGAAGAGAGAGACAATGGTGTAACAATGCTTGGACTAATGTTTTTGATGGATGGCCAGGAGCTGGATGGGTTACCATGCCTGATTCTTTATTAATGGCAATAAGGTGATCATCCTCGTAGACAACATTTAATGGGATTTCTTCAGGAACAAGAGTAGACTGAGGGGGTGGTTGAAAGAAAATTTCGATCAGATCATTCTCTTTAATAGCGTTTCTTTTTTTCGAAATGGTTCCGTTGACTAATACGTAACCTTGCTCGATAAGCTGTTGAAAGTAGGTTCTAGAATAGGTAGGAAACTGAATTGCCAACGCTTTATCAATTCGCGAATTCACCATCCAGTTCTCAACGTAGAGCAGCTCTTTTTTACACAATGAGGATTGCCCTATTCTTCACCTGTCAACAGTTTGAGATCTTTCTTTCTTCTTTCTCTTGAGAGTTGAGACTCACGACCGATCTGATCTCCTATAGATTTTTGAATTAATCCTAAAAGGCGGGTAGCTACCTTCTGCATTTCTTCAATATTTCCCGACCAACCACTATTGCTAAACATCTGGTTACAAGCTTGAACAAAAGCGCTGTCTGCAGGTAAAAGAGCTTCTTTTTGATTTAGTTCAAGAGAAGGTTCTGGATAAGAGGGGGGTAAACTATATTTTGGGTTAAAATCAGCACCTGAAATTGATTCCATAGATCTGATTATATCTGAGATAATAGCTTCAAACAATAGCAAAGCCATCTTCATAGCTAAGAAAGTTTAAAAACATTTTCAACAAGTGTGTGAAAAAAGAAAAACTAGTGGTGATTAATTTTCTACTCGTCTGTTGAACAAGCCAATTATTCCTAGAACGGAAAGGCAAATGCCCAATAGATTGTCAGAAAGAGGATCTTTTCTCTGAATGGCTAATAAATACTCTTTTCTTTTCTTTTCTAGTTCTGAAGGCAGTGGGTATTTTTTTGCAATCTGGACGATATCTTCAGGAAATAGAGGTCCGATAGTTTCATTTGAATCTGCTGGCATGCAATTTCCATGATAAAAACGGTTCGATTTATAGATTATTTCTGGCTGTTCTTGTAGATCGATGCTGCAAACAGGAAGGGAGGAAATCCGTTTGTTGAAAGCAGCCTTGTTTTCCAATGATTGTTCTATTTCAGGACGAGAGAGCGTTTGTAGATGATGACTCAATACATAAAGGTAAATTTCTAAAGATCTCCATTGAGTAGAAGAAGGATCTACTTTCACAACGAATCGACACATGGGACAGCTATTCTCTTTTTTAAGCCACTCTTTCAAACATTTGGGGCAAAAGACATGGTTGCATGTGGAAGCTATACACTTTTTCTCTTGATTAGGATCGTAAGCTTTGATGGCAGCACAGTTCTGAAACAGGGTTTTACTGCAACTTGGACAACAAGTTCCCGAAATCATAAAATTCACCTATAGTTAAAATTCTGCATGACCAGGATAACGAGGGAAAGGAATCACATCTCTGATATTTTCTACACCGGTGACTGCTTGAAGCAACCGCTCTAATCCTGCACCGAACCCCGCATGGGGAACTGTTCCATACTTACGCAACTCCAAATACCAATAATAATCTTTTTTTTCTAGATTATTTTTTTTCATCTGCTCTTCTAATAGATCATATCTCTCCTCTCTTTGACTTCCCCCAATAACTTCTCCTACTTTAGGTAGCAGGAAATCCATTGCGGCTACCGTTCTGAGATCTTCATTTACTCTCATATAAAAAGGCTTAATAGATGCTGGGTAATGGGTCAGCACAAGAGGTTTCTTACAATATTCTTCTGTTAAATATCTCTCATGTTCTGCTTGAAGATCGACGCCCCATTGAACGGGATGTTCAAATGTTTTGCCCGATTTTTGTAAAATGTCGATTCCTTCACTATAGGTAAGGATTGCAAATGGAGTCGAAATAAGCTGATGCAATCTTTTAATTAGACCCTTCTCAAGGAGGTTATCACAGAGCTCTATCTCTTGAGGACACTCCTCTAAAATCGCATCTACGCAGAACTTAAGGTAGCTTTCGGCACACTCCATGTTATCTTCAAGATTTGCAAAAGCGATCTCTGGTTCAATCATCCAAAACTCTGCAAGATGTCTGCTAGTATTGGATGGTTCTGCTCGGAAAGTAGGTCCAAATGTATAAATATCAGATAGAGCTAATGCAGTTGCTTCTCCGTTTAATTGACCTGATACAGTTAAATAAGTAGGGGTTCCAAAAAAATCTTTGCTAAAATCGGTGCTCTTATCGATCAACCTAGGGATTTGGTCTGGTTTTTTTAAGTCAAAAGAGGTAACTGCAAATTGTTTACCTCCTCCTTCACAATCAGAAGCAGTGATGATAGGGGTGTGAATATAGATAAAATCCCGTTGTTGAAAGAATCGATGAGTAGCGTAACTGATTGCATTCCGTATACGGGCAATCGAACCATAAAGCTGGGTGCGTCCTCTTAAGTGAGCAACCGTACGCAGAAATTCATGGGAATGCTCTTTTTTTTGAATAGGATAATCTTCTGCAGGAGAGATTCCCACCGTTGTGATCGATTCGGCATGTAACTCTAATGATTGTTTCTCACCTGGACTTTTCATCAGGGTTCCCTCAATGGTCAGAGCAGTGCCAGTAGTCCAATCTTTCACTTTGTCTGACTTTTCTGGAGTAAGAAGGACCACTTGTAATCCTAGTAACGAGGAACCATCGTTTAATTCGATAAAAGTCACTTTTTTTTGCGATCGAACGGTGCGGACCCATCCTGAAACCGTTATCTTTTCTCCTATCTGCTTTTCGCTAATCTGTTTAATTTTTGTTCTTTTCATTAACCGATGAGCTCCTTATCTCTTTTTTTGTGCCAATTGCTTAAGTATAGCTATCTCCTTTTTCCAGTTCTCTGGACCTCCTGGTGTTTCTAAGTATTTGGGTATACTGTTGAGAGAAGGATGTTGCATCATTCTCTCAAATGATTCCCATCCGATGTGACCTTTCCCTAAAGGCGCATGTCGGTCGATGCGCGAGCCAAGAGGAGTAGAGGAGTCGTTTAGATGGATCGCATAAAGGTAGCTTAGACCAACAGTTTGGTCAAATTCCTTCAGAAACTTATTCCACCCCTCTTGTTCTCCGATATCATAGCCAGCAGCAAATAGATGACACGTATCGATACAGACTCCTATGGGCAATTTTGGAGCTAATTGTTTGATTAAAAAAGCGATCTGTTCGAGTCGATGTCCAACAGAAGAGCCTTGTCCCGCTGTAGTTTCGATCAAGAGGTGGAGAGGGGCCAATTCTAACAGATTGTCTAAAGATTCAAGCTGCGAGACGATTCTATTAAGACAATCTGCTTCGGTTGAATCTAATGCTGCTCCTGGGTGAAAGTTGAGAAAATCGATATCTAATAAGCGACACCTTTTAATTTCTTCTTTAAGGGCTAAGCCACTTTTATTAAAAATCTCCTCCCGAGGAGATCCTAAATTGATCAGGTAACTTGCATGGCTCATTACCTTTTTTATTCCGCTGCTCTCTAGTGTAGCATGCCATAAATCAACTTGTTGGGGAAGAAGAGAGGGATGCTCCCACCTACGTTGATTAGCAGTAAATAGCTGAATAGTTGTAGCGCCAATGGCTACCCCTTCCAGCAGAGCATTGTGAAGCCCGTTCTGTCCTGAAGTATGAGCCCCCAAATAGGTATCAATAAAGTTTGGCATGATATTCGAGAAACGATACGATAGAAAATGCAGTCCATTTTCGCAATAAAATTCCTGTGGATAACTCTAGAAAAATCCTTAAATCAGTTTTTCATTTTGCTACTGGGACGCTTCTCAGTCGTTCTGTTGGTTTTATTCGTGAAATTGCATTGAGCAGTTGGTTTGGAGCCACTCCAGATATTGCTGCTTTCTTCGTCGCTTATCGCTGTTCCCAGATAATACGGCGACTTTTTGGTGAAACTACTCTACTATCCAGTTTTAGTCCCTATTTTGAAGAGATCCGTTCCCATTTTCCTCAAAAAGAAAAAGAATTTTTTCGAGACTTTCTCTGTTCCTGGATGCTTCTTTTTCTATTAGTAATTGTAGGAGTAGAAGCGATATTGTTTCTTTTTTGGCATTTTTATTTCCCCTCTTCCGAACTGCTTTTTCTTACGATAATCATGTTTCCGGGCGCCTTTTTTATCGTGCTCTACGCTTTATCTAGTGGGTTGCTCCAATCTCTCTCCAATTATTCTATACCTAGCATCGCTCCCGTAATGTTTAATATATTTTTTTTGGTGGCGATTTGGTGGGCAAAGAAGAGCTCTGTTTCTGTTGTAGTACTTGCTATAGGAGTAGTTGTCGCACTATTTATGCAATGGCTTTTTGTTCTTCCTTCCACCCTTCGATGGTTAAGAGGCATAAGGTGGAATAACATAAATCTATTTAATCCTGAATTGCGTCGGATGATTCTCTCCTTTTGTTACACAGTAATCGGAGTTGGAGCAGTACAAGTCAATACCCTTTTCGATAGTTTTTTTGCTCTAGGCGCAGATCTTTCGGGACCTGCTTACCTTTATTATGCGATGAGAATCTACCAACTTCCTATGGCACTATTTGGTCTGAGTTTTGCTTCTGTTATGTTGCCCTCCCTTTCTAGAGCAGTGCAAGTCCAAGACGAAAGTCAATATAAAGCGTTGATCCGTTTTGCTTCGATTAGAATAGTGGCGTTTATATTGCCCACCGTTTTATCTATGTCGATCTTCGGCGATCATCTTGTTAACTTTGTCTATGGAAGAGCTGCTTTTAATGGTGCAGCTGTAGCTGAAACAGCACTCTGTTTATGGGGCTATATATTAGGTCTTCTTCCCGCTGTGTTTAGTCTCTTATTTGCATCTGCTCATTATGCTCAAAAAAATTTTTCCACCCCTCTCTATGGTTCATTAATTTCTATAGGAGCCAATATTTTCTTTAACATGCTCTTTGTTTATTGGATGAAATGGGGCGCTTTCAGCATTGCTCTTGCAACTAGCTTGTCTGCTTACTTGCACTGCTTTTACCTTGGCTCTTCTCTTAAAGTAGGTCGTTTTATGAACAAGCTATTCTATATCACCTGCCTGAAGATAGGAGCGGCTACTTCTTTAGCTGCATTAGCCACCTATTGGGTCCGATCTTGGTTTGAAAGAAATTACTGGGGGAATCTACTGCTCTCCTCTTTTGCCGAAAAGCTGATTCAGTTACTTCTATTAGGAAGCAGTTTTATTCTCTTTTTTGTTCTTGCTGTTTCTCTTTTTCGCATTCAAGGATTTTATTGGAAATGGGGCAAAGAAATGGAACTGGTCAACGAAACATAAAGACTTTTTATTTTTTTTTATTTATACCCACGGTGAGGTTCACCGAGGCGGGTTATGGTGGAAAAGAGGGTATTACAGGATCGATTTCAGACACTTGATTCCTTAAAGTCGGGGGGTAACTATTATTCCTTAAAGCTGCTGCAGAAGCAAGGAATTGGAAATGTAGGACGATTGCCTTTTTCGATTCGCATAGTTCTCGAATCGTTTTTGAGAAACTGCGACGATCTTCAGTTGGAAGAGGAAGAGCTGTTTGATCTTGCTTCCTCCAGTTCTTCATCGAAATCTTTTGAAGTTTCTCTTTTGGTCTCCCATGTTTTGTTACAAGATTTTACAGCTGTTCCTCTTCTGGTTGATTTAGCAGCGATGCGCGATGCAGTCGCTCGTCTAGGGGGTGATCCTTCCCTTATTCAGCTTCAAGTGGCTGTCGACTTGGTTATAGATCACTCTGTACAGGTAGATTATGCAGGCAATGATAAAGCGTTCATTTCTAACTTAAATGAGGAGTGGAAAAGAAATCGGGAGAGATATCAATTCCTTCGTTGGAGCGGTGGAGCTTTTCCTGGTTTGAGGATTGTTCCCCCAGGAATAGGTATTTGCCATCAGGTGAACTTAGAATATCTTGCTTCTGTTACCCTCCAAAAGAAGATCGAAGGAGGAAAACTTGTTTTTCCTGAAACTCTTGTAGGAACTGACTCCCATACTACGATGATTAATAGCTTAGGAGTATTAGGATGGGGAGTGGGAGGTATTGAGGCTCAGTCAGCTATGTTAGGAGAGCCTATTAGATTTCCAATTCCTCAGGTAGTAGGAGTTTTCTTGCATGGCTCTATCAAGAAAAAAGTATATGGGACAGATTTAGCTTTATATATAACCGAACAGTTGAGAAAAAAAAATCTGGTGGGAAAATTTGTTGAGTTTTTTGGAGAAGGAGCGCGAGCGTTCTCTGTTGCTGATCGGGCAACTATTGCAAACATGGCTCCTGAATATGGAGCAACCACAGGCTTCTTTCCTTGCGATCATAAAACTCTTGATTATTTACGTATGACAGGCCGCAAGGAAGAAAAGTTAGTTGAAATTCAAGATTACCTTGAGGCGCAGGGCCTTTGGGGAATTCCCAATAAAGGAGAGATCGATTATACCGAAATAGTAGAATTGAACCTTAGCCAGGTAGATATATCTTTAGCAGGACCTTTTAGGCCGCAGGATAGGATTGATTTGAGCTCTCTTAAAGAAAAGAGCAGCTCTTTATTCCCTCTTGAGACTTCTAATGAAAAAAAAGCAACTCACGACTCTTCTCCAAGACCTTTTTCGCTAAAAAGTGGAGCGGTTGTTATTGCTGCTATTACTAGCTGCACTAATACCAGCAATCCAGAGGTTATGATGGCGGCAGGATTGCTTGCTAAGAAAGCAGTAGAAAAAGGTCTTACCACTGCTCCTTGGGTTAAGAGCAGCTTAGCACCAGGTTCTCGTGTAGTTACAGACTATCTTCTTCGTAGCGGTTTGCAGCAATCGCTCGATTATCTTGGTTTTCACCTAGTCGCTTATGGATGTACTACCTGTATTGGCAATAGTGGCCCTCTAAAGGAGGGTGTAGAAGAGATGATAGAAGAGAACCAGTTAGTAGCCGTGAGCGTTCTTAGTGGGAATCGAAATTTTGAAGGTAGAATTCACAAAGCAGTAAAGGCAAACTTTCTCATGTCACCTCCTCTTGTTCTTGTTTTTGCCATTGCAGGCCGAATCGATATAGACTTAGAAAAAGAACCTTTGGGCTATTCTGCTGAAGGAAGCCCCATTTTTTTTCACGAGATTTGGCCTTCTTCGGAAGAAGTTCGTAGAGAGGTTGATCAATGGATAGAAGCTTCTCTATTTAAAGAAAGATATGCATCCTTCGATGAACCAAGATGGAACGAGCTGCCCTTGATTAATTCAATACAGTTCCCTTGGGATGATCAGAGCCATTATCTTCGTTCACCTCCCTATTTTGATGCTTTTTCTTTTAAACCAGCTTCTTTACAACCATTATCTTCCTTGAGAGCTATTGCTATTTTAGGTGATTCGATCACTACCGATCATATCTCTCCTGCCGGCTCTTTTTCAGCAGAGAGCTTGGCAGGTCAATACCTGCTTTCTAAAGGAGTAGAAAGCAAGGATTTTAATAGCTATGGTAGCCGTAGGGGAAATCATTTAGTTATGATGAGGGGAACTTTTGCCAATCCCCGTCTTATCAACAAGATGGCGGAAGGTAAGCGAGGGGGATTCACCAAGCTTTTTCCCGAAAATAAGATAGTCTCTATTTATGAAGCATCTCAAATATATGGCAGAAGAAAGGAGCGGCTGATACTTTTTGCCGGTAAAGATTATGGAATGGGAAGCTCTCGTGACTGGGCGGCTAAAGGGAGCGCTCTATTGGGAATAGCTGTAGTAGTTGCTCGAAGTTTTGAGAGAATTCATAGATCTAATTTGGTAGGAATGGGGGTGTTACCTTTAGAATTTCAGGAAGGAAATAACGCAGATCAGCTTGATCTCACAGGAGAAGAACTTTTTGAAATAATTGATTTTAAAGCAGCCATTCCCAACGAAAAAGTTTTCCTAAAAATCAGCCGAAAAAACGGAGAAACCCTACAGGTTCCACTTGTCGCGCGAATAGATACCAAGATAGAGATAGAATATTACCGAGAGAGGGGAATCATGCCCCATATCCTGCGCCGTCTTTTAAAGAAAAAGCTTTCCCTTTTCACACCTAATTAGTTCGGGCAATATATTCGCAAACCATAGAAATGTCGATCGGTATCGATAGGGGAATCTCATCCATTCTAGGTTCGTGTAAAAGAACTCCACTAAAAGCGGTAGGAGAGAACTGCAGATAAGATGGAAGATCCCTCACACTGCTCTCCTGACTACTTCTTATTATGGGAATCGATTGCGATTTGGGTGCCACTGATACAACCATCCCAGGCTTTACCTCAAAGGAGCGTATGTCTACTTTCTTTCCATTCACAGCAATATGTCCGTGAGTAACTAGCTGATGTGCTGCGAATATGGTAGGAGCAAACTTTAGCCTATAGACAATTACATCGAGACGAGATTCGATACGAGAAAGGAGAAGGTGAGAAGTCATCCCTCTCTTTTTTGCTGCCTCATGGTAGTAACGAACCAGCTGTTTATGAGATAACATCCCATACATCGCCTTTAATTTTTGTTGCTCCTCTTGCTGAATTCCAACATCAGACTTCTTTCTCTTTTTTGCACCATGCATACCCGGAGGATGCTGCCTGTGGAGCAAAGGATTGCGCCTTTTCCCAAAAATGTTCATTCCAAAGCGACGAGCAATTCGATTCTTAGGTCCAGTGTAACGCACCATGCAATTCTTCTCCCAAATGGTAGACATGATGACAACTGGACAATTATTCTTCAATCAATATTGATAACGAGACCAATTTTTGGTAGGAATTCAGTTTTTACCCGTTCGACAATCAAAAAGTTGACTATATCCAATCAGACGAAGAATCCTAAGAAAAAAGAAGAGATCTACCAATAGTGATTTTTTAAATCCAATTTATAGGGACCCAATTTCCATTGGCTTATTAAATAGATTGAACGTTGTTTATTCAACAAAGGAGATCCTTTTGAAAAGGGATGGGTAAGAGAGTGTTCATTGCCCACCCCCCCTAATGGGTCCAATCTGTCATTGAAAAAAAACCTATCTTTTAGAGATCGATCCGATCGACACCTTTTTTTTAAGAGCAAGCGATTAGAAATGGGCCACTTTGTCTTCTCTTTCGAAAGAAACTGAGACTGATTTTCTATTAAAAAACTTAGGGGATTGAACTTTTTAGCAACTCTTCCAATTAAACGAGATGCCACTAAACTCGTTGCCCCAGCCATTAGGAAACTGGAAGCTATGAGTAGAGGAAATAAGTTTGCACAAGATCCAAACAATGCAGAAGCAACCAGTTTTGCAGTTCCCCTATTCCCTTTATCTCTGCGGAAATTGTCTCTTTTTTTTAATCGAGAGAAATAATATTGTGTCAGAATTTCTGAAGTATTGGAATTATTGATAGGGATAGTACTTATCAACTTGTTTGATACAGGGGAAATTGTACTTTTTCCTGTTGCTCCCAATGTTTGGCTAGAGTGCTGTGGATAAGCAGTGACACCAAACTGGCCCCCCCCAAATATAGCAAAGGTTAGGGTAGGAAGCTGCATCATATGGCAACTATTCTACCTGTTTGTTTTCTCTTTTTACATAGAAAAGAAATGTTTTACATAGATAGAGTGCTGATTCAAAAAAGTTTTTACTGCTCTTTTTCGAAAAAGTCTCTTTTTTGAATTTCTTCGATAAGGTACACTTCCTAGGATTATGGACTATAGCGTATTAGCCTACTACTTTTTTGTTCCTCTCAAAGAGCCTTTGAAGGAGGTTTTAAAACATAAGGATTTTTTTTCCTCTAGGGACATTAAGTGTAGAGTTTATATATCTGAGCAGGGAATTAATGGTCAGCTGAGCGGTTCTCGTTTGGCAGCTTTGGAATATATGGATTGGCTCTCTTCTGACGCACAATTTAGGGGAATTGAGTTTAAGCTGCATCAGCATCATGAACATTGTTTTCCTAGAGCAACTGTTAAATATCGGAAACAACTGGTAGCGATCGATGCTCCCGTTGATATGAGTAGTAATGCGGGCCTCTATCTTTCTCCTAAGGAGTGGAAAGAGCGTCTTGCGACTAGAGATCCCAATCTGTTGCTTATAGATGTACGCAACGATTATGAATCGAAGATAGGTCATTTTGAGGGAGCGGAACTTCCTCCTTTAAAGCAGTTTAGGGAGTTTCCCGATTATGTTCATCGATTAAAGGAGAGATATCCTCCTAAGACAACCTCTGTTCTGATCTATTGTACCGGAGGCATTAGATGTGAGGTTTATTCTGTTATCTTAAAAGAGGGGGGATTTGATCAGGTTTATCAGCTACAAGGTGGAGTAATTAAGTATGGTCTTTCTGAAGGAAGTAGCTATTGGCGAGGTAAACTCTTTGTTTTTGACGATCGTTTAGCAGTTTCTTTAAGCGAAGAGAACGCTTCTGAGGTTATTGCTCAGTGCAGTTTTTGTTCTCTTCCATCTGATAGCTATCTTAACTGTGCTAATATGGATTGCAATGAGCTTTTTATCTCTTGTCCTACTTGTGCTCAAATTCAGAAAGGTTGCTGTAGTTCTCTTTGCCAACTATCTCCTAAAGTACGTCCAGTCGATTTTACTGCTACTCCTAAACCTTTTCGTCGTTTTTCTCACGCAGCTGCTTTGAGTTCGTGATAGTTCTTATTCTTCAGATTAGATCTTATGGATGAGAAACTTTTCTCTAAAGAAGAGGAGGTTTTTCAGCGTGGTTCGATGGCTGAGATGCGACGTCTTGCTTCTCTTTCTGCCCTTACTTGGAAGGGAAAAAAAGTTATATTAGATCCCTTTATTTTCCTTGAATTAAGAGCAGTTGTTCTGCCGGTTCCTGATCGCTTTTATATGCTGGAGGGGTGGGTTGAGACAGGATCTGATCTTGAACCACTTTTTTCTTATGATGCCCTATTTAATCATGGAGCAATCCGAGAACAGTTTTTTCGCTTCTGGCGCCAGCCTTTATATGGAAAATGGTCAAAAGAGATCTCTTCTTCCGGTCAGATGAAATTGGCTGAGATGAAAAAATGGGTCAAGAAAGCAAGAGAGGAGGGTCTCCCTATCGAATGGTCTCAGGAGCCCTCTGCTCCACTTCCTTTTCCCATCTTACGCTTAACCAGTAGAAGTGCTATTTTTGCCCAGCTTTGGATGGAATATGAGGGAGTAGGGGATATTGAGGTAAAGCCTAGTAGGAGTCCTCTATCTTCTGATGAACTCTCTTGGGAGAGTGAGTTGTTGGAATCAGGATTTAGTAGAATGGAACGGGGAGAGAGCAGCTATTATTCTCCTACTGACAAGCTGGTCCAAAGTATAACCTATTTGATCAAGAGAGGCTGGTCTGTTTTGAATTTTGAAGGGAAGCGGGTGGTTCTATCAACGGTTGTGGATTGGAGCAGCGAAGCACAGCCCAACGCCATTTTAGTAAAAGGAACCTTTCAATATGGGGAACATAAGGTAGATGTGGGCGAAATGTTTGATAAAGTGAAGCGAAATGAGCTATGGATAGATCTGCATAATGGTGAGGTAGGGCTGGTCGACGCTCCTGCCCACTGGATGCGATTAGCTGATGAAGAAAGGGTGGAGGGATCCATTTTAGTTCCTAACTATCAGATAGGCGTTTTGGAAGGAATCCTCTCTCTTCCGAAGGAATATCAGGAGGCTCGCTGGCTACCAGTAGTTCCTGCAGCAACTTTTAAAGGCACTCTTTTTGATTATCAGCAGGAGGGATTAACTTGGCTTTCTTATCTCTATCGTTCCTCTCTTTCTGCTCTTTTATCAGATGAAATGGGACTAGGAAAAACGATACAAGTAATTGCTTTTCTATCTACTTTGGAATTAAAAAAGCCTCTTTTGATAGTGATGCCTCTTTCGCTAATATTTCATTGGAAGAGGGAGTTCGAAAAGTTTCTTCCCTCTTTAAAAGTCTATATTTATCAAGGAAAGAAGGAGCAATTTTCTATAGATCAATTTGAGCCACCTATAGTTTTTTTGATATCCTATGCTAAGTTGTGGTATGAACGAGAAACTTTTCAATCTCAACAGTTTGAGGCAATCATTTTAGATGAAGCACAGGCGATAAAGAATAGCAATACAGCTATAGCGCAGCTGCTCTATTCTTTGCATGCTTCTTTTAAATTAGCTATAACCGGAACGCCTATTGAGAATCGTTTAGAAGATCTGATATCTATTTTTCGCTTTCTTATTCCAGAATTGAAGTTGAACCAGAGCTCTGCTGAAATAAGGGCAAAGATTCGTCCCTTTGTTCTTCGCAGAACTAGAGAGGATGTTGCTTTACAGCTTCCTGAAAAGGTAGAACAGGTTATCTGGCTAACGATGGATGAAGAAGAGAGAGCGCTTTATGATCAGCTTATCGCAACAGGTTATCCAAACCATAGTAGGAAAGACTCAATGGCTATTTTGAAGTTGATCTTAAAACTAAGGCAACTCTGTTCCCATCCTTTGCTGCTCTTTAAGGATTACCAAGGTAAAAGTTCTAAGTTCGAGACCGTCTGCAATGACCTAGAGGAGGTGATAACTTCGAAGCGAAAAGTGCTTCTATATAGCTCTTTTACCTCTTTGTTACAGCTATTTCGGGAATGGATAGAGAGAAAGCAATACGCTTATGCTTATTTAGATGGAACAACCAAAAATCGAAAAGAAGAGATCGATCGTTTTCAAAATGATCCAGAGATCCATGTTTTTTTAATTAGTCTTAAAGCTGGAGGAGTAGGCCTTAATCTTCAAGCGGCTGATTATGTTTTTTTGTATGATCCTTGGTGGAATCGTTCCGTAGAAGAACAGGCCATTGCTCGTGCACATAGAGTAGGGCGGTTGGATACGGTTGTTGTACGGCGCTATCTTTTTTCTCAGACGCTTGAGGAAAAAATTTCGAAATTACAGTTGCGAAAAAAAGGGGTTGCAGAAGAGATGCTGAATTTTGAAGAAGGAATTCGAACGCTTACAGTAGACGAACTCTATGATCTCATATCTCCTTAAACTGTTTTTTTTGTTCATTCTTGATTAATATTATTTTGATTCAGTTCTTCTGCAGCTTCTTTTAATGAGACAACTCCTTCTTCGAATCCAATTTTTTTCATTAATTGATCTAAATAGTTCATCTCTGCAGAAAGTTGATCATTAGCTGTTTCTAATTCCGATATTCTTTTGAGTAAATCATTTATCTCCATAGCTTTTCGGATAATCTTTTAACGATTATATAAACAACTTTTTTGTTGATTTTGGATAAGATATTTTCGATTCGAATTTCAATTTTTTGGTTTAATAGAAGGATTCTACTATCTGAACGCTCTCAAAAACTGCTCTTTGTAATCAGAGGATGAGATGGAATTAAAAAGAGCAAAATATTGCATCGATTCCAATGCGGTGCAAGAGGGTTTTCTACTAATTCGTAACTTACTGGTAGGGTCGAGAAAATTCAAAAGGCTATATATACGCCAACCTTCTCGCATTCATAAAAGAGATGGAAAAAAACTACACATCTATTATAATTTCGGTTCCCGCGACAATTCTCTAGGTGACCGATTTCTCTCTATTTTAGATCATCTTCATTCATTATCTTGCTTAAAAAAGCGAGCTCATTCCAACGCTCTTCAGAAATTTTGCTCCCTTTATGAAAATATTCAACATAGGGACCCTTCTCAGTATAGTACGTGCAACGACCATGTTTTTTATCTTTATTCCAAAATATCTCCTGAGAAATAGCACCGCCATCCAAGTAGTGGACCTCTAGACCCTCTTTGGCTCCCTCTACGTAGTCAATCTGTACACAAAGAGCACCATTCCTATATAGAGATGTTTTTCCATCCAACCTTCCCCTGCGATACTCTTTGGTAGATAAAGGTTCTCCTGTTTCACTAAACACTTTTCTTATTCCATCGAGAAGTCCGTTGCTATAGAAAGAGATAGTTTCGGGAAATCCGTTTGCATAAAAAGTTTCTCTCTGAGTTACCAATCCCTTCTGAATTTTCTCTTTTTTCTCAATAGTCCCACGGGGATTGTAGACAATCCTAACCCCTTCTCCTCCTTTTACCTCAGAGACTAATTCGTTGCGTATGTTGAAGTAGCTGCCATCTACTAAAACCTTGCTTATGTCATACTCTTCAATAGACATAGGAGTTCCCTCATCATACCAACGGATTGATTTATAAACATGAGGGGAGAGCTGAGTAAATTCCTGTATCGGCATTCCATTGCTGTTATAGAGAAGCTCCTTTACGAGGACTCCGTTGTTGTACAAAAGATAATATTCTATGGTTTGACTATCTGGGAAAGTGTAAGTAGAAGGCCCATGTAGAACCCCTCCCTCATAAGTCTCTGCAACTGTTACTCCATTTTTGAGTATAGTAACTGCTTGACTCGGATATTTCTTCTCCTCAAATTCCGCCTTGGAAATACCATAACCATATTTATGAACGTAAGATTTCGATACAATCGAATCCTCCTCTTTTCCTCTATAACAACCTGCTAATAGGATAAGAACTGTCATGAAGGAAAATCGAGAAATAGGGCTTAAAATATATCGCATGAGGGATGCTCCTGTACAACTATTTCAAAAAAAAAGAAAAAATTTCTTTTAACGTAGTGGAAATCTTCCTTTAGTTTCAACTGCTTTTGGCCCAATTATAAACAGAAGGATAACTTTTTCGCTACTGAATCTATCAATTTTTGATGTTCTTTTTCAACGGTTTCATATGCAATCGTTTCTCTCTCTTTTCGATAAATAAACCTGATGCTCATATGGTACGATTCTCTATTTTCTTGAGGGTTTTGGTAGAGATTGAGAAGATAAAAATTTTCCACTATCTCCGGGCGCTCTCTCTCTATTAGTTCTCTAATTTGAGCAAAGGTAACCCGATTGGGTACAATTATGGTCCAATCTCTTTCTGAACAAGGGAAAAGAGGAAGTTTTGAGTAAGCTATCTTTTTTTTTCTCGATGAAGAAAGGTTAGCGATATCTAGTTCAGCAAAAAAAACTGTTTGAGGGATCTCTAACTGCTCTAATAATTCTGGATGAATTTCTCCTAAGAGAGCTATCTTCTCTCCTTCGCTAATCACTTCAGCTTGGCGACCTGGATGAAGTAGAGGAGAGGTAGAGGGCTCAAAAGAGTAGGATGCAACCTGAACATTTTCTAACAGGCTCTCTACTACTCCTTTTAAGTCAAAAAAATCATATGGCTCTGATTTTCGATCAAATTGAATAGGACGACTTTTGCCAGTTAATATAATTCCAATTGAGGGAATCTCCTCAAAAAAAGGTTTCTCTTTCTCTTCTGATTGAAAATAGATTTTTCCTATTTCGAAGGCTCCAAAGTCGAGAACTCTATGGTTTATGTTATGCCGTACGGCTAGACAAAGAGTGGGTAGAAGAGAAGTTCTTAATATGGAGTGATCGGAAGAGGGTGCATTAAGAAGATGGACTGCCTTTTTTTTGACGAAATTTGTTTGGATGGTTAGCTTGGAAGCTTCGAGCGAGGTTAAGCTAGAGGTGATCCATTCTTGGAGATGCTCTCCTATCAAAAAACCTCTTAATTGCTGTTCCAAAAAGTATAGGGGAGCAGATTTTATATTGGACGAATGGGTCTCCATATTTTTTTTTCTTGGAATTCGATTATATCCATAAAGGCGCGCAAGCTCTTCGATTAGGTCGTTGCCTATTTCTAAATCATTGCGATAGGAGGGAATGGTAGCATTTAAGAGCTCTCCGATCCATTCTCCTTCGATTTCCAATCTTTTTAATAGAGAGATGATTTCGGTGGAATCCAATGAACATCCAAGTAAACGAGAAATTTGAGAAGAGTGTAACGATATGGTTTTGCTTTTAGGAGCGTCGTTCGCCTTTTTTTCTGCAATAGGGTTTATCGTTCCACCAATAGCCTCTTCTATCAAGTAACTGCTTCTATTGAGTCCGTAGAGCACCCCATTCCTATCGATCCCTCTGCTAAAGCGAATAGCAGCTTCGGTTCGAATTCCAAGAAGTCTGCTGGTTTTTCGGATAGAGGCGAGATCAAACATTGCCGATTCTATAATTATATTTTTTGTCTTTTCTGTTACACTAGATTCAATGCCTCCTATAATTCCGGCGATGGCTAAGCGCTTCTCTTGATCTGAAATCGATAGAGTTCCCTCAGGAAATCTTCTCTCTTTTCCATCTACTGTTTGTAGAGTGAAAGGCTGCTCTTCAGCTTTAATAGAAAGCTTATTGCCCGATATCGTATCTAGGTCAAATATATGAAGCGGTTGTCCCATTTCAATCATTACATATTGAGATAGATCAACCAAGTTATTGATCGGTCTTATTCCTGCATTGCTGAGCCGTTGTTGTATCGATAGGGAAGAGGGCCGGACCGAAAGATCAGATATAATGCGGCAGCTATAGAGAGGAGCTAGTAGTGGATCCTCAACAGCTATGTCGATCGTTTGATTAGACGAAACTTTGGTTAAATAAGGGGGAATCTCCACCTTGCTCTTGTAGGCGGCGGCAAGTTCTCGCGCAATTCCCAAAATGCTTAGACAATGTCCTAAATTGGGAGTTAATGAAAGCTGAAAAATGAGGTCGGAAAAAAGAGTTGATAGTTCTATTCCTAAGGGGATCTTTTCCGAAAATTCCACAATCGTTCTATCGGATGGATCGCTTAAGAAACCTAGCTCTTCTGATGAACAAAGCATTCCTTCGGAAAAAATTCCTCGATATTTCTCCTTTTTAATGGTGACTATTTCTCCCTTTTTGTTGAGAAGTTGAGCTCCAACAGTAGCAAGTGCTACGGTAGATCCTTTGGAACAGTTGGAAGCGCCGCAAACTACTTGATATTCCTCCCTTCCATCAGTTACTCTCACTATCGATAATCGACCTTCATCTGGATGTGGCGCGCAGTCTAATATACGAGCTGAGATAACGCCTGAAAAATCTACTTTAGAAGGAGAAATTTGCTCCACCTCAATTCCTAACTGAGTGAGCGTGTCGCCAATTTCGGATGGAGAAAAGGGAAGTTCAATAAATTCTTTTAGCCAAGATAGAGGAACTTTCATTAAAAACCTCTGACCATCGAGTGTACGATAAGTGAGTTTTAAGAAGTAGGTTTTTAGTCGATTCTATTAAATATCTAGTTTCTATAGAGGTGCTCTTTGAACGTATCTTTACAAAATGAGTGGGTAAAAAAAAGCCGCTGGTTTCTACAGATGCTTATTATCAGTGGAGCTTTAAATGTGGGCAGTTTTACCGCCCTTTTCTACATCTCCTTTCATGAAGGAAAAAAAGAGCTTTCCTTTGATATGAAGCCCTCAGAAAAAAGAAAAGAGAGGGTGCATAATGAATTTTTATCTCGGTTAGCATCGCTCTCTTTTGAAGAGCTTTTGTTGCTTTTGAAGCATAGAAAGTTATTAGAAGATGGATATAGGGTTCAAGATTTTGCTTTAACTGCTCTTGCAACTTTTCATCATATCGATGTTGATAGGGCTCTTTGCAGCTTTCCTCTTCAAAAAAGAGAGCTTTATGCCTCGATGAAAGGGTCTACTGAACCTGTGAAGATGAGGTTCTATCCAGGATTTACTCAAGAACATTTTGATACGCTTCTGCGATTTATCGAAATAGAAGAGATTCCTTGGACAACAGAAGGCTTATTCTTGCGATTAAAAAAAGGAGAAGCATCTCTTAATGCTTCTTTAGTTGATGCATTTAGCCTCTCCTCAGAATATCTTTTGGTAAGAGCTCTTTTTCAGAGAGCTAAGCTTTTTTTGCCGCGCGAAATTATCGTTGCTCTTCTCCTTCAAGGAGATTGGGATATATTAGAACGGTTTTTTCAATCTCAAAAAGCCTCTCATGATTTTTCCCAAAGAGCTCTTAGCGAGCTTTTACATCAATATGTTTCTTCTCGCTCTAAGATAGCTGCTCAAATCTTATTAGAATGGGATAAAGATTACATTCTCAACTATTTCGATAATGAAGAGTTGATCTATTTTTTCAGATTAATTCCTCCAGATAGACCCTCTTTTCTTGCTTTTCTTAAAGAGATTATTTGTCGCCCACGCTCTGATGAGGTATGGCAGAAAGCAGCTCGGATACTCTTTGAATCTGCTGCGATTCCATTTCCAGACCCCTATGATCATGAGTTTGCTTTAGCCACTTTTGGTTTACCAAACTCTGCTTCTTCTCCTACTCCACCAATTCCATCAACTTCTTCTATTAAACATAGGGTTGCTCCAGGAGAAAATCTTTGGAAAATAGCCCTCCACTATAAAACATCTATCAGCAAGCTTAAAAAAATCAACCATTTAACAAGCGACCGTATCTACCCTGGTACCGAACTGCTTATATCAGAGGAGGTTTCGCTAAGGTGAGGGATCTATTCCCCCTGGATGCCATGGATTACAACGCAGTAATCGCAAAAAAGCGAGCCAGCATCCTATGAAACAGCCATGTTTGCTTATTACTTCTATCGCATATTCTGAGCAACTAGGATAGAACCTACAAGAAGTTCCCAGCAGAGGAGAGATGAACGACCGATAAAAAAAGAGAAGAGAAACAATGATCTTTCTTATCAACATAATCTACTTTTCAAGCTATGGTTAATCTCTATAGAAGCCTTTTTTAGAAAGACAAATATAGAGAAAGGGCAATCTCTGAAGAGATAAGTGTAATGATGATCCATTCAAGTCGAAAGGAGCGTTGATGATTGAGTTCGTTGCTTAAAATTTCTAATAGTTCATGAATAACCATCAATCGTTTGTTAAGAGCCTCCACCCTTTTGATTACATCTAAATACCGAATAGTTTCTCTATATAATGGCTCTAATTCTGGCGAATCCCAAAAAAATTCAGGTGTATCGAAATCAGCATGGAGGTTAATAAAAGTTCTTTCAATAAAAAGAACTCCCATTTTGCGCCGAATTTCACGGCATGACATAGAAATTTTTCCCTTTACGGCAAGATCTTCTGGAAGATATGTGGTTTGGTCGATAATTTTTTGTATTCGTTCTTCGAAAGTGGCCAATTTAAGGGATTGAGCAAGTCCATAAGAAATGGCTAGCTTATCGAGCAAATTGTGAGAGTCCAAAATGATTTCGTCGTCCTTAATGCGAAATCGTTGCCCATAAGAGAAAGTAAGCTCATCTATCTCCATTTTGCTTATACTATTTTTTTGGAAGATCTGGAGCTGTTGCAACAGCTTCTCCTCTGTTTTTAATTCCATTTCCCAGAAAACAACAGATCCATAGGAGAAAACGAACACTTCTCCCTTGGTTAGGCCCGACTCTAAGTAGACAAAATGGAGACAATCCCGAAAAGGTTGAGAGGGACGATTCTCTTGAAACAACTGGATGGCAGAGGTTAAATCGTAACTGGCTGCCGTGCAATAAGTGGTACAGCGCATAAAAAGGGCTAGTCTAAATCAAAACAAATTAAAAGAGCAAAGAAAAGTGATGGTTGTAAGCAGATCTATTTCCTCTAACAGTGTTGATCTTTTTTCTTTGATAAGATAGCCTTTCTCTTCATGCTGCGGGAGTGGCGGAACTGGTAGACGCGCTACTTTGAGGGGGTAGTGAGGTAACTCGTGTGGGTTCGAGTCCCACCTCTCGCATTAGAATCTATTTTTTAGAGTATCTGGTTTATTGCATTAGCTAAATGGTAAACAATCGGGCTTAATCCTTTTCTCTTCTGAAAAGGCTGGAAGGATCGTTCTTTAGAAATCTCCTCTATGATAGACCACTCTTCTGTCGATATGTTTGCCGAAATCTCACGGGATAAAAGCCCTTCGTGAATTAAAAATTTCACATAGAAGATAAGAAGCAAAGAGCTACTTTCCTGAAAGCGGGGTAATTGTTTAATAGATGCGACCAAAAGGGGGTATAAAAGAGGAGCTGCTGCTGCTGGCATTTGAGATTTTATGATTAAAGACCCCATATTAGCTGCTGTCTCAAGGTAGCTCCATTTCTCTCTTAGAAAGTAGTGATCTGCAATCAGATGAACTTCCTTGAGAAAGGGAGTTCGATTCGAATATAGTTGTTGATAGGTTGCTTCGATTTGAGAAAAAGGAGCAAGGAAAGCGATCGGTATATCGCTGTTTTTGTAATTGGTTGCAAGAGTGATCAAACCTGTTTTTTGAGTGAACAGGATGATTTCCATTCGGTCTTTCATGTAACGGTTTGTCTTGAGTATGATTCCTTCAGCAGTTTCGCTTCTTTCCATCTTAAGTAAGGATAGCAGTGATGAGTTTAAAACGCTTTTTTCTTTCTTTTAAAACAGCTCTTCTGTAAAACCTCCTCTGCATGCACCGGTAGCTCAATCGGAAAGAGTACCCGGCTTCGAACCGGGTGGTTACAGGTTCGAGTCCTGTTCGGTGCGTCTTTTTTTTTATTGCAGATTAAAAATTTGCTCATTTCTATGATCGACATTCTCTTTTTTGGGGTTATACCTTTCTTGAAGCGGAGACCCTCTTTCTATTATCCTCTCTCAAGAAAATGGATCTCTCTTTTAATGGTTTGATGCAGATCTGTTGTCTGCTGTTTATATAAAAAGGAGTACTTTGTATTTTACAGATGATGCAGCAAATATATGATCCAATACGCAAAAAATGGGTAATCGCCACAGCTGAAGAGTTGGTTCGTCAATATTGGTTGCAGCTGATGATTCGAGAGCTCTCTTTTCCTTCCGAGCTGTTAGTTGTGGAGCAGGAATTAGATAGATTGCCCCATCTTTGTGCTGACCGGAGAGTAGTTCCCAGTAGACGGGTCGATATTTTGAGTTTTTTTCGATCAGAAGAGGATCGTTTTCTACCCCTTCTTTTAGTCGAGTGCAAAAGGGGAGTTCTCGACCGAACAGCTGTTGAACAACTCTATGCTTATAATACATTTGTACAAGCCGCCTATATAGCGCTAGTTAATCAAAAGGAGGTAATATTCTTCTCTTTTTCTGACAAGCTGGAGTTTGATAGATTTCCCTCGTATAGAGAGTTGGTAGAAAAAGTCAATGGGTGAGGTAGCCTGTCTTTCTCA
>CAYNKV010000012.1:0-29578 GCA_964397905.1 uncultured bacterium | reverse complement strand
ATATTGCCTATACCGCCTCCTATTATTAAAGCTAGAGGATAGCGAAAGAGAATAGCTCTTTTATTAAAAAAAAGATAAATGGATAAGGCTATGATCAAAATAATCCTGCCTAACAAAATAAACAGAGGCCACTGCTCTCCTATTCCCAAGATAGCCCCTCTATTAGCGGTGGGAGATAGGGAACAACTGATTCCCCACAGTTTCATGATAGCTATTTCTTGAAGAGGTGCCCCCAACCTGTTCACCCTCTCTATCCAGTAAAGGATTGCTCCATATTTAGAACCTGCATCTAATAAGAGAGAAAAGAGGATAATGAAGAGAGTGGAACAGCTTTTTCTAAAACTCACCCTAAAAGGCCCTGCTCCAACATCTGCTGCGCACCTACTGTAATATTAGCATAAGGGATAGCCTCCAAGCGAGAAATTGGGATATTTTCTCCCGTAATATCACAGATCCCGTAACTGCCCTCCTCTATCTTCCTTAGCGCCCGCATAATCTGTTGCACTATTTTACGCTCTTCATTAGAAATTTGAAGGGATACGTCGTCACTGTCCCCATCTGCTTGATGCTGAGAATATCCCTTTTTGGAGTCGTCGGAGAGTTTTAAATCATTAGTAGTGCGCTGGACAAAACCCACATATTCGATCAGCATGCTCTCCAACCTTTCCTTGAAATAGGACACCTTTTCCTTATCTATATGATGCATAGGATGCTTCCCCCCGCCGCTACCCCTTAAAAAACCCCTTCTACCAGTCTACAGAACTGTACAAAATTAAAGCAATTTTTCATCTAAAAAAAGGATTTTTATATGCGAAAGCAGTGCTCGATATTCATTATTTCTCTTTCTTCCTTCAGAGAAAGATCTATCACAGATTTAGACAGCTTGGCTTTGATAATAAAAAGATGGTAGCTTTACAAGGAGAGATAGGAGAAAAAATTAGATATATTGTTCAATAGTGGCTACAATTTATTCTTTTTGCTTTTAAAAAAACAAACATACTTTTTTTAAGAAAAGCAGTAGACAAAGGCTTCTTTTGCTTGATTTCTAGAAAAAAATCTATTTTTCATACTGGCAGTTCACCAATAGCGAGAAAAAGGATATTCGATTTTTCTGCTAAAAAACTGCATCCACAAAACGTGCATCCACTCTCTTTAATCTACTCTTTTATTTAGGGTAGAGTTGGTTCACAATCCAATTAAGGTAGCGCAAGAAGTTTTTTCATTCTATTTGAAAAAAGAGGATGGTGGACTCTCTCCCATTTGTCACTGATCGCGATATCTGAAGAAATATGGAAAACGGAAGCAAAGAGCGAACAAAAGAACCCTCTCTATGGTGGAACGAGCGCTTTTTTTGAGACGGTAGAAGCATCGAGTATAAGGTAGCTAATCGCTACGATTGCCGTGGCATATAGAGCAGGGGCAATCACAGCTCCTCTATATTGCCATAAGATAAGCGCTACTGCTGGAAAGCTTCGTCCCAAAAGTTCTGATCCGAAAGCATATCCTAGTGCAACCGTGAGGTATTTAGATGAGAAAGAGGGAACCGTTTCTCGGTAATAGCGATACAAGGGAATCGCAAAAGCAGTGCCTATCATGATAAGGAATATCCTGAAAATTACTAAGATACTCAGAGATGAGTGGGGCAGCAGAAGAAAGATAGTGGGGATAAGAACAATAGCGATAGCGGCAACAGTTTTTAGTAGGGGAATAGCCTCCTGATTTTTGAATAACTTTCCCCAAACCAATAGCAAGAAAATGTCTACTATGATCATCAAATCATTAGAGGCAACGAGTGTGGGTAAAGAATATGATGTAACTGCGGCGGCAAAGCTAGTAAAAAAGAGCATGGGTAAAACATAGAAAACATAGGAGGCGCCTGTTATCGGTATCAGCCTAAAAACGGTGCGCCAATCGATAGTAGACAAACGCTCTTTCCTTATCGAGCCAACCTCTATGCTACTTTTTTTGCGAAGCCAGTAGCTAACTATTGCCGCAACAGCAGAGAGGAAGAAAGGCCACTTCCAATAAAGGGTGGGATCTGCCAATCTGAAAAGAATGGAGGAGCAGATAGTAGCTAAACCGATGCCGATCATACTGCTACTGAGGAATCGACCCGAGCTGGGATGCTGCTCTTTTCCTTCCAGATCTTCAAGAACCAAGATAGAGGCAACCGCTACTTCTCCCGAGCTAAAAAAGTTTTGGCTGCTCTTAAGGAGTGCTAAGGCAGCAGTTGCCCAGATACCCCATCCTGGATCTATTAGAACAAACCCCACCGTCGCCACACTGATCCCTTCTAGGGTACGTAACAAAGCATATTGTGGAGAAAAGCGTTCTGCCATGATGGAAAAGCAGTAAGCCCCCAGGGGACGGCATACTATTCCTAGAAGAAAAATTGCATAACCTTTGATCCATTGTGCCGTTGGCTCTCCTTCGGGAAAGAAGAGAGGCGCAAGAATGGGCACCATGAGACCATAGAGCGCCGTATCAAAATGGTCTAACAGATTAACAAGGTAGATAAGGCGGCGACCACGAATCATATACCCTCCTTTCGCTGGAATTACCCAGAGCAAGTTTTAAAGGGTTAGCTAACAAAAGCTTCTCAGCCTAAAAAAAGGCACCCCCGGAATGAAAAAACAGAGGCTTCAGGGTAAAAAATAGACAAAATAAAGTCTATTTTAATTTTCACCCTTTGATAAGAGGCTACTCCATTTTCCTCGTCTACTCCTCCAGATAAAGCCGTCATCATTTCAACCAGTTTCCCCCGAATGGTCGAGAAGGTTCTCTTTGAACGCCCAAAAGCTAGATCGAGAAAATTTCTCTCTCTTTTTCTTCCTATTTAGAGGAGATTTGATTTCGGAAGGGCGTCCGGGTTGCTTTTTCTATGCTTCTATGTTGCAATTCGTTTAGGGTATCCGGAGAATTCGTAAATAAAGGAGAAATAGGAATATACATATTGGTCCATTTGGATACCTCGATCTCGGTTTCAAGGCAGCATCTCCTAGCTGTTGGGATGGTCATCACACTTATTTTTATCTTGCTGTTTTTTCGTGCGTTATTTTTCAGATGGTTTTTTTTCTTAGCTTGTCTTCGTGAGCATGAGGCCGAGGCTGATGATTAAGAGAATTCTATTGAAACTTTTGAATGCCCAAAAGCTAGATCGAGAACTCTTCTCTCTATTTTTTTCCTCTATTATGCGATGAAGCATGAAAAAGATGATTGGCCTCACTGGAAGAGAAATTGATTGGATAGGCCTCCTACTCTACGATCGGGCAAATTCTGATTCTGTTCTTCGCTTTTCATCATTGCACTATCTTTGGATCTGATGATATTCGGTTCCCAGAATACAACCCGATATTGTTAATGCTCTAATCCAAGGTGAGGAAAAGAGCTCTCCTATTGATTGCTTTAAAAGAGTGTTCATACTAACCTTCTTCCCCAAAGGGGGCTATTTGCAGATCATTCCTCATTTAATTTTGCGCAGTGGGGAAAAGATTCTCTTGTCGCGGCGCGCCCCTAGCCAGAAATTTTGGCCCAATTATTGGCATTGCGTTTCTGGTAGTCTGGAAAAGGGAGAGACACCTCAGCAAGCGCTCCTAAGAGAAACAGAAGAGGAGATCGGGATATCATTGGAGAAACGGCCCGAATTGGTTGCTACTGTTGCGCTCGCTGAGCCTTCTCTTGCGATACCAGGGAGCACTTTTTATTGTTTGGCGCTCTTTTTCCTTGCCGATCTACCTAGCGATCAGATCCCGATCAACAAGGAACCTCTTAAACAGGATGGTATCGACTGGTTTTTAGAGCTGCCAGCTCCCATAATACCGGTAGTTCGTCGCGGAATAGAAGCTTTCATGAGCAACCAGCGTTACGTAGAGCTACTCCTCTCACCTGGCAAAAAAGATCATCTTGCAAATGGGCTCTAGATCTGCTTTGTTAGTGAAAATAGATTAAAACTTATCTTTTAAAAACATTCTTGCTCATTTATAAAATGATATTAACTTTTTAATTACATATTTTATTTTTTTATCTACAAGATGAAGGAATGATTGATCCTCAAGGTTCTTTATCCCGTCCCGTTTCCTCTGGGAATTCCATCAATCCTTATACCCTCTCTTCTCTTTCAGAAAAAACCCTACCATCTCTACTCATAGCTCTTGTTTACCTTCCTATTCGAAACATAATAGGAAAGTGACGAATGATGAGATCTCTCAATACCTGGATAAAAAAAAGGGAATGATTACAAAAGAGCAGCAGAGAGGATTAAAGCATATTTTAAAAATAATGGAGAGAATTTTGACCTTAGCGATTTGAATATCGAATCTCTACCAAAAAATCTTTTCCTACCAAGATTGAAGACCATAAACATTAGCATAAACTGTAATCCATTGCTGAAAAAAGAAATTGAAGAAAAATTCCCAGGACTGGAAATATGCTCTGAACTGCAAACAGAAGCTGGATAAATGGAAAACACCAAGAGGTCCTTATAAAAAAGCGTTAGAAGCGATTCGCGCATCTATTGAAAATAATTACGGAACTCTTCTCCTTAGCCATTTGCCTATTGCATCTCTACCAGAAAATTTGGTCCTGAAAGGGGTAACATCTCTAATGTTAAACAATACCCATATTGAATCACTGCCAAAAAATTTTGAGAAAATCTTCCCAAAGCTAAATCGGCTACAAATTTCTCATCAATCTATTCTACAACTAAAAGATTTTTCTCTACCAAATCTGGAAAAGCTAACGCTTGATCATAATAAAATATCTATCCCGAATGATTTTAACAAAGCATTCCCAGATCTGAAAAATCTAATTATTTCGGATACTCATTTTGAGCAAATGCCAAAATTACCGGAGAAATTGGAAAGTCTTAGGGCTTACCGTAACGGGTGTAAGTCTATAGAAAAATTGCCTTCAACATTGACCCATATAACTATTCACGAAAACCAACTTACTAGTCTAGACCTAAAAGGACTAGATGAATTGAAGCAGCTCAATGTTAGCGAAAACCAACTTACGAATCTATCGAATTGTTCACCAAAGAATTATGGCCTCAACTGAATCTGTTGAGACCTTTCTCTATTATGAAATGAACCTTGGAAAGAAGCTCCTCACCTACGCAAAGAGCATCGCCTTCTCTTCTATAGGAAGATCTCTTAATGAAGATGAAGAGAAAGCTTTAATTGCAGGAATTAATAATAACTATGTTGATTATGCTGTTCGAATTCCACTCTTTGAAAAAATTTTTCAAGAAACAGCAACTCCAGAGGAGAAAAAACTGATCGAATCTAAGCTAGAGGAACTTTCCAATAAGCTAGACATACTTGATCCGAATAAGCTTTCGGGCGATCAGGCAAAGTTAGGAGAACAACTCAAAAAAGATTATTTAGCATTTAAGCATGAATTTGATAAAGAGTGGTTTCAAAAACAGTTGCAAAAAGATCCCTCTTTTGAGCCGTTGAAGATTGAGGATTTGCCACCCCGTAACCCTCAGCAGTAGCCTACCTGCAATCTCTTTCTATATAACTTTTTTAGCTTCTCTGAGGGAGGGTTCGATCCGAGGATCTATCCTGGAGAGCGATAAATAATGGTTCTCTTCAGATTCTGAAAAACTTAAAGAGAGATAATTGAATACTCCTTTCTGATCAAAAGTTAATGATAATATGGATTAAATTCGTAGAATGGTCGGTTTTCGGATCAGAGGAAAAGGTGAGGAAAGCGTTCCCCGAAACAGTTTTTTCTTTTATATACCACTATGTACGACAGTATAGGGCTATCTTCATCGTTTATGCGATGCTTGCGATAATGGCGGGGTTCTGGGGGCCATGCAATAGTCTGCTCATTAAGCAGCTGATTAACCTATTGCCAACGGTTGTTGGGGGAGAGGTTTCGGCTCTGCTATTACCTGTAATCTCTCTTCCTCTCAATTTTATTCTATTTGACAACTTCACTTGGCGAGGGATGGGCTACATTAAAGCGAAGTTTATTCCGCTGATTATGAATCAAATTGTTGAGGATTCAACCGATTGTTTGCTTGGGAAATCGCATCGATTTTATCAGGAGAGTTTGTCAGGAAAATTATCAAAACAGATCTCTTACTTAGCAGATGGTTTTGAGAAACTTACCACCTCTATTGCTCCCAATTTTTTAAGAGGTGCCTCATTACTATTGAGTGCGATCATCACAGCTTATTGGGTAGATCCTATCTTTTCCGTCACATTGGTTGTCTGGTTCCTGCTCTTTGCAACGGTAAGCATGCTGATGTCGAAAAAGCTAGAGATGCTATCGGATGCGCAGGCTTTAGCGGAATCAACTATTACGGGCGAACTGGTTGACTCTCTCTCCAATCATAGTAGTGTGAGGATCTTTTCTCGTAAATGTTACGAAACTTCAAGGATGGCTCCTTTTTTCAGTAAACAGGAGAAAGCCTATAGGGGAACTCTTTTTCATCTGCTTACTATCCATTCGATCCAAGGAGCGCTTATTGCGATCATGATCGGTTGCTCCTGCTATTTTCTTATATCTCTATATAGTAAAAATCTGATAACGGTAGGCGACTTTGCTCTGATTTTAGGCTTGTCTATGGAGACGGGCCATATGACCTGGTTTACTATGTCAGAGGTTGATGAGTTCAACAAGGCGGCTGGCCGCTGTAAGCAATCTCTACTCTTGTTGGGATCGTCTCTAGAAATAGTAGACACACCTGGGGCAGCCCTTTTAGTCTGCACAGAAGGGAGGATCAGCTGCCAAAATCTGCTTTTCCATTATCCGGGAACGGAAAAAGCTCTTTTTCAGAATTTATCGCTTGAGATTAAGGGGGGCGAAAAGGTGGGGGTGGTTGGCTATTCGGGTGGCGGTAAATCTACTTTCGTACACCTCATGTTACGGCTCTACGAGCTTACAGATGGGGCTATTCTGATCGATGGCCAGAATATCAGAGAGATCTCGCAAGATTCTTTGCGTGCCCATATTACCTTCATACCTCAAGATCCATCGTTATTTCATAGAAGTTTGATGGAAAATATTCGTTATGGACGGATTGGAGCGACAGATGAGGAAGTGATCGAAGCGGCTAAAAAGGCTCATGCAGATGAGTTTATCTCAAAGCTTCCAGAAGGTTACGCCTCTCTTGTGGGGGAGCGAGGCGTTAAACTTTCTGGCGGACAGCGGCAACGTGTGGCGATTGCGCGCGCCATCCTGAAAAATAGTCCTATCCTCATCTTGGATGAAGCAACCAGTCAGCTTGACTCGGTGACGGAGGGCAAGATCCAAGAGAGCTTGTCACAGCTGATGGAAAAAAAGAGCACCATTGTGATTGCCCATCGGCTATCCACTCTCCTCCAGATGAATCGGATCATCCTTTTCCATGAAGGTAAGGTTCTAGAAGATGGTACTCACAGCGAATTGCTCGCTAAGGGAGCGCTTTATTCTAAGCTGTGGAATGCTCAGGTAGGTGGTTTTCTGGGTGATAAAGTTGAAGAGTAAGAACTGCTTTTTCTCGAGTGAAAAAGAGAGGGGAGCAACGATCAACCGCAACGATAGAAGTTGAGACCCACCTCTTCATGATCGCTCAGCTCCACCTCGCTCCAGAACCATTTCTATTCTGGTCAGACAAAAGAAGCGACGGTCGCGCTTTCGAAAAACGATCCAACACTCTCATCGGCTCAACGGAATTGCTCTTCTCTCAGGTGGGAAAGCTGGTTCAACGGCTATGAAGATATCTTCTATGTTCATTTCCAGATATTAGCTGGAGGTGCGCCCCACCCTCTTTTAGAGCCCCTTTCCTGGTTAGCAAAGATAGAGAGGGGAACGATTTTTCTCTATTGCGCAGATCATCGGACCCATAAATGTAGGGACGAGAGAATGTTATGTTTTCAACAAACATTTTTCCTTTAAGTGAATTTTCAATGGAGCAATTGACAACTTCTTTGTCATCCGCAAAGACCTTTTCAATAAAAACTTTTTAAGTTCCATCTCATGGAACTTAACATGTTCCAACCTATTTAATCGGAGGAAATCGGCTTCTATCGTGCAATCTCTAAAAACAAGAGACTTAAGCTTGGGTATTTTAGAGAGGAATGCCAGATCTTTAAAGACCCATCCGTGAAATTCAATGGCTTCCAATTGAGGCGTTAACTTGAAATCCCACTGATCCACCTGTTCTTTGTTAACACAAAGATGTTTCAGAGAGTGTAAGTAAGTTTGCAATTTTAGCTTGCCAGAGCAGCCACTAATGTTAAGCTCTTCCAATTGGTTTAAAAATGAGAGATCTAGATTACCTATTTCCGATCTATCAATGAGGATGAGGATAATTATGTGAGTTTTAGCTCATTTATCGACAGGCCATAAAGGGTAAGTCTCTTTAAAAAGGGAGATGAAATTAAACGCTCCACTCTCTCAGGTTTCTTTTGGTTAAGAAAAAACATTGATGAAAGAAGGTCAATGATGGAAATCGACTATCGTTCTTTTCTACAGGTAAATCAATACCCGAAAATTTACCTGATAAACCATTTGGATCGGTTGTGATGGTTAGTTCTTTCCTTAATCCAACTCTTCCATCTACAAATGAATCTAATTTTCCTGATTGTGTTTCTTGAACAGATTTTCCTCTTCTCCATCAAGCATGGTTAGAAACATGCCAAGAAGGCAAATCAGTGCTACTGCTGTAGCTATTGCCACACCTATTGCTCTACTTTTTTTATCTGAAAAGCGATGAGATGGAGGGGAACGGTATCGAGCCTAGGATCAAGGTAAGTAGCGAACAGCATTTTTCTCAAAAAAAATGAGGGTCGGAGACAATCCAGTGAATCCCTTCGAGAGACAGGTTCTGCCGCTCCGGCTTTTATCTAAAAAAAATTAAGTAGAGAAGCGGTTAACCCATAGTTAGATGATCGAGTAGGTAAAGCGTTTATGTTCGTTTGAAGATCGGCCATTATCCCATTACTGCGCTCACCTACTCCAATAATCATCTTCAATGCTCACCTATCTTGTAGCTTTCGATCCCCTCTCTTTCTGCTGCTACTCCATCGCTACTATCGATCTGATTGGTTAAACGATCGAGAACCCCCAGTTTTTTCTTCTGAAACCTTCTCCTTACCCCATCAATCAGTTTTATCTAGCGTTATTCGATCTAGTTCATATCCTTTACGATCTACTATTATTTAGGTTAACCATGCAGAAAAAGTGGACTCTAGAAGAAGCGAAATCGATCTTTAACTTGCCGTTGAAAGATCTTATCTATGAAGCTCAAACAGTTCAGAGAAAACAGTTTATTCCTGACAAGGTACAGATTAGCACGCTGCTCAGCATAAAAACAGGTGGCTGTCGAGAAAACTGCTCTTACTGTCCACAGTCGGCGCATCATAAAACGGCAGTTAAGAAAGAGCCGTTAATGAGTCTCGATAAAGTTTTAGAAGGGGCTAAAAAAGCAAAGGAGAGCGGAGCTACTAGATTTTGTATGGGAGCCGCTTGGCGCGCTCCACGGGAGGAGGAGCTCAATAAAGTCTGCGCAATGATATCGGAAATTAAAAAGCTTGGCTTAGAAACCTGCCTCTCATTGGGGCTATTACGGGAGGATCAAGCTAAAAAGCTAAAAGAGGCAGGTCTTGATTTCTATAACCATAATATTGATACGTCGGAACAGTTTTACAGTAAGATAATTACGACGAGAACTTTTCAAGACCGCATCGATACGCTTCAGATTGTGCGCAAATCAGGATTAAAAATTTGTTCTGGCGGAATTATAGGCATGGGAGAAAGCAATGATGATCGGATCAAAATGGTTCTCACCTTGGCTAACTTAGAGCAACCTCCTGAATCGGTTCCCATCAATAAATTGATACGAATCCCTGGCACTCCCCTAGAAAAACAGGAGGAGGTAGATCCCTTTGATTTTATAAGAACTATTGGATTGGCTCGCATTCTGCTGCCTAAATCTTATCTCAGATTATCAGCAGGAAGAGAGCAAATTTCCGATGAGATGCAAGCTCTATGCTTTTTAGCAGGCATTAATTCTATTTTTTATGGTGAAAAGCTTTTGACTGCCAAAAACCCGATTCCAGAAAAAGATCAACATCTCTTCCAAAGGTTGGGTCTTAAGCCATTAGAACAAATATAAACCTCTCTTTTCTTCTGATAAAGGAAAAACCATCAGGAAGAGCTATTTCAGCACTAATATTGATTAAAGTAGAAGCGGTTGAAAGATGAAGATAGCCCTCTTCGTACGAGCAGAGCTTGCGTAATGGGGAAACTTTCACCATCCTTCCCAGGAAAAAAAAGCAGTAACTGCTCCTCTTCCCTGGCAAAAATGTCATCTTACAAATGGACCATCCTAGATCCAGTTTATTAGTGAAGATGAATTAAAATTTATATTTTAAAAAATCTTTCTTCATTTGTTAAAATGATATTAATTTTTTAATATAAGATGAAGAGATGGGTACTTCACCTGTGTCAGAAAATCGAGTTCCCCCTCTTCGACCCATCACTACTTCTACCGAAACTAGTCCTTCAGTAAAAAAAAATTATTAGCGTCACTAATAAATCTCTTTTACCTCTCTATTAAAAAAATAGACTTGTTATCTGCCTGCGGTTGGAATCTAACAGCAACTGATCCAGTTCATTAATGGCTCTCTAAGTTTTTTGTAAAGGAGGATGAAGAAGCTATCGATCCAAATAATAAATCTGCCAACGAAATCTATCAGCCATTGGGAAGGATGAAGAAAAATGTTCTATCTAGAAAAGCTTTTTCAAAACATTAGCATTGTACTCGAAATACCCTAAAGTGGAGAAAGAAAATCAACCGTTTCTTTGGCTGAAACAGCAATCACTTGGAGAGTGAAAATCGATAGCTTTTAAGCATCGGTAGAGAAAAGGTGGGCGTTGCTGCGTCGATGGAAACTGTTGAGATCATCGGGCGGCTTGCTAAAAAATGGTGGGGATTCTTAGCTGGAGCGGCAGGTTAAGGAGAAAATATTCCTTTTATGCAACAGGGAGGGGTTGAGAAAAATCATGTTGAGGGAGCTTTCTCTCTTGGGCTGCATCTTTTACGACGAAGCAATCGCAAAGCGGATCGCGAAAAAAAAGATAGATTTATCTGGTACAGGTTGAGAAAACAGCAGGCAATCGATCGGTAATGGGATGCCGATTTTGGCGAGAGTGGCAAGGGGGTGCTTTATCTGCTTCTAAGAGGATCTGTCAGACGATGGTTATTGGATCTTCTCTGGACCGATTGGTTTGCTGCCGCTTCTTCTGAGGAAAGGTTCTCTTCTCTTAGGAGAGGCTAGGGAGAGGATTAGGAGGGTTAGGGAGAGGAACAGAAGAGAGTGGTCTCCTAGCAAGCGGTAGAGAGTGGGATAGGAATAGAGAGGAAGATCCACTGTGAGCATCTTGGCTGTTTGCTCATCGGTGATCTGGCTAATGATTCTTCCAAAACTATCTATAGCAGCGGTTACTCCTGTATTGGAGGCGCGTACCATGGGAACTCCATTCTCGACGGCGCGTACTCGTGCATGATCGGCATGTTGTCTGGAGAGTCGGGAGCCGATAAACCAGTTGTCATTGCTAATATTGACTAAGATAGAAGCTCCCTTAATCACCCCTTTTCGAATGAGGTGGGGAAATGTGTCTTCGTAACAGATGGAGGGTGCTACAGCGGGTAGGGTGGAAAATTTTTTGCTCTTTTTCCCAGGGACAAAAAAAGCAGTAACACCTGCTTTTCGAGCCAAGTCCTCTACCCATCTAAAGGGGAGGTATTCCCCTAAAGGAACTAGGATCTGTTTATCATATCTTTCTACGGAGCGATTAGATGAAAAAGGATAGAAAAGTGCGGAGTTGAAGCTGCAGCCATCTTCTTCTGCTATGCTTCCTGCAATTATATCTGCTTGAAAAAAATTAGATAGAGTCTCTATCCAGAATCGATTGGTTACTTTTTCTGGTATGGCTGTGGATCCAACTAATGGGTTCAGTATGGAACGGGTATCGGGAATAGAATAATTAGTATATCCCTCCGGACATGGAATTGCTGTTTCGGGAAGAACAATTAAATCGAGCTTCTTTTGCTCTTTTTTTATTAGAGAGATGATATGTGCCCACTGTTGGCAAGGAGAGATATAATTTTCGGGTTTATCAAAAAAGAGGTTTTTTTGCGAAAGAGTCCACCCTGTTTGGACTAATCCGATCTTAAGGGTTTCCCCTTTTCGAAAGGCAGCTTCTCTTATCTCTATCTGAATCCATCCAAATAGATAGGGAAAAAGGGCGAGTATGGCTCCAAGGGGCCACACTTTTTTCCAGATTGCAAGATTGGTAAGGAAGACTAGAAAAGAGAGGCCCAATATACCGAAAAGAGAAGCGGCCTGCAAAGAAGAAGAGAGAGCTGTTAAGCTAAGTCCTATCGGGTTCCAAGAAAATCCGGAGAAAAAAAAATGAAAACGGATCCATTCTACGAGGGTCCATAGGGAAGCGGTAGCAACCAGGGGGATTTTCTCTATCAATAAAGTGATTATCCCAAAAAAGCTTCCGATAAGAAGCGATATAGCAAGATAGATGGGTATTAAGTAGCTCCCCTGAACCTCTATCTGGGTCATCCAGGAGAGCTGAACGAGCTGTACGGCGCTAAACCAAAAAGCGGCAAGATAAAATCGATGAGATAGGAAAACCTTCTTTTCTATCGACTTCCAAAAGATTGCGAAGCCGAAACAAGCGGCTAAGGGAGCACAGAAGGGAATCCAAGCAGGTTGCCCAAAAGCTACTAAAAACCAGCTTAGAAGAAAAAGGAAATAGGATCTCATCGAGAGTTCTTAGAAACGAGGAGAAACAAGCCTCCTAAAATGGCAATATTTTTTAGAAAGAGAATCATCTGTTCTTGATAGAGAAGGGTTTCATTCAGCCAAAATGGGTGCAAGATGCAGGTTATAGGGATCATCAATATGATCAGGATCCATGCGGAACAACGGAGTTGCACTCCCAATAGAAGAAATACGCCAGAGAATCCTGCGAGTATTACAAGGACAATTATTAACCAAGAAATTTGTGAGAGAACCCAATTGAAAAGAGCATCTAAGTATGGAGGGAAAGAGGATATATCGATCCATTGCGAATAGATTTCAATGAGCTGCGGTCGGGTTACTCCCCAGTTCAATACTATATCCGCAATAGCTATAACGAATAGCAGACTTAAGCAGAATCGACCCAAAATAAATAACATTCTTGCTATCCTGTTTCTTGACCTATGTCATATCATCAGTTTAGAACATATCATATTTTGTCAGCTATAGATCAGTTTAGAAGGGAAACTGCTCCTTTGGATCTTTTCTTAGGATCCTATTTTCGTCGTCACACTGCTATCGGGTCTAAGGATCGTCTCTTTATCTCAGATACTATTTATCAATATATACGCTGGAAAAATTTGTTCGATTATATGGGTATCCAACCGAATGATGCTCTCTCCTACAACCCTCTATCTTATCTAAAAGAGCAGAATATTCCCTTACATATTCGGTATGGAATCCCCTTTGCTCTCTACGGTCTACTCTCATCTGCCTATTCCCCATCGGCAGTAGAAGAGATCTGCTTAATTAGCAATAAGCGGGCTCCCACCACTCTTCGGATTAATCCGATGAAAATATCTAGGGAAGCTCTTTTTCGGCGTTGGAAAAAAGCTCTATGGAAAGTTTCTCCTTGCCAATTCTCTCATCTCGGCTTTCATATAGATCAAAAAATAAACATCTCTTCTCTTCCTGAATTTAAGGCAGGTTATTTCGAAATCCAAGATGAGGCAAGCCAATTAGCAGCTCTGCTTGTCAAGGCAAAACCAAAGGAGCAGGTATTGGATTATTGTGCAGGAGCGGGAGGAAAAACTTTGGCTTATGCATCTCTTCTCGATAACAAGGGGCAAATTTATCTGCATGATATTCGCTCTTCTGCTTTGGCTAAAGCTCGAAAGAGGTTAAAGAGAGCGGGTATTTACAATGTACAATATTCGCTTCCTATTAATCAGAAAAAAAAGATCGATTGGGTGGTTGTTGATGTCCCTTGTTCAGGGACGGGTACGTTTCGTCGAAATCCAGACTTGAAATGGAAGGAGATGCAAATAGAAAAAATAGTTCTTCAACAAAGGGAAATAGTGGGCAAAGCTATCGATTATCTCCACCCTGATGGAACGTTAGTCTACATTACATGCAGCATCCTTCCTCAGGAAAACGAAGAACAGGAACTCTACTTTACTAAAAAATATAATTTAAAAGTAATCAATCGATTTCAAACTATTCCTATAGAAAATGGGATGGATGGTTTCTTTGCAATCGCAATGAAAAAAGAGACTATCTGATCGTAAAGCAATTGAATTATGATATACTGCTTTTTTATAGGTTTACTAAAAAAAAGAAAAAAAATACAATTACTGGGACGATGGGAAAGTGGATCTATTTTTTTTCTCCTTTATTTGTCTTGCTAGCTGCTGTTGCGCCTCTCTCTTCCGACTCCGTTCAGCAAAAATTTAATTTTGCATCTCCAATCGGATCGCATCGGGAAATCCTGTTTCACAATAGAATTTTGGCTGAAATCAACAAAAAAACCATTTCTTTATTAGATGTAGTGAAACAGATGGACCTTTTTATCCATGATTACTACCCAGATAGGGCTGATTCAGAAGAGTTTAGGTATCAATTTTATTCTTCTCAATGGAAAGCAACTTTGCAACATATGATAGAAAACGAATTGATAATAGCTGATGCAGAGAGTCAAGATTTTAAATTGAATGAGGGAATGGTGAATCAGGAAATGCATAATCGTTTCGGTCCTGATATTATCAAAACAGTGGAACAATTAGATCTCTCTTATGAAGAAGCAAAGCAAATATTGCATGAAGAGCTGATTGTACAACATATGCAATTCTTTAAAATCTACTCTAAAGTAAATCAAAAGATAACTCCTCAGGAGATAAAAAATGAATATCTTCAACATATAGAGAAAAATCCTCCCAAAAGCAGATGGAATTATCAATTTATTACTATTCAGTCGGAACAACTTTCTAAAGCGGAAGAGATAGGAAAAAGGCTGCTTTTTCTTCTTAAAGAGAAAGGAGAGCCGTCAGTAGCTATCCAGTTATGTGGAGAGGAGTTGTCTGGAGATGTTTCATCTAAGATCAACCTTTCTCAGGATTATGACCTCGAAGAGAAGGGGTTGTCGAAAGAACATAGAGAGATATTAGTTTCGATCGGTATAGGGGAATGGAGCGATCCAGTTGTTCAAATCAGAAAAGATGGCACTTATGTGGTCCGTCTTTTTTTTCTTAAAACATTTTTTAAAGATGAGCTCCCCTCTTTTGAATCGATGCTGAGCAGTTTAAGGCAGCAGCTTTTTAATCGATATAGTTCTCAAGAGAGGGCCATCTATATAAAAAAACTTGAGAAGAAATTTTTATACGATCAGAAAAGATTGGAAACTCCAAGCGGTTTTGAGCCTTTTAGTTTGAGATGATCTCTTCTCACAATCTGAGCCATTTAGTAAATTTTCTCCGAGAAATAGCTGTTGTACCTAGGAAATCTCTTTCTCAAAACTTTCTTATAGATGAAAACATTGTACGAAAAATAATCGATTGGTCTGAAATTAAAAAGGAAACTTTAATAGTAGAAATAGGTTCTGGATCGGGTATTCTTACTCAAGCTTTACTGAACCAAGGGGTTTGCGTTCTAGCAATAGAGAAGGATCGGCGCCTTGCACAAGCTCTCTATCGATTACAGACGGAGGATAATCGGTTAATCGTTGTGGAGGGAGATGTTCTTAATACTGATCTATCTCCATGGATCAGGCCTGGATCTCAGCTAATTTCTAATTTACCTTATCAGATAACTACACCGATCTTGACTCGATTTCTTCCGCAAAGGGAGCTCTTCTCTTCGGTTGTTGTTATGGTACAAAAAGAGATGGCTATCCGATCCTTAGCAACAGAAGGAACGAAAAGATTTAATTCTTTTGCGCTCTTTGTGCAATACTACTCTCATGCATCTTTAGGTTTTACGGTTTCTCCCTTCTGTTTTTATCCACGTCCTAAGGTAGAATCTGCTATGATTAAGTTCGAGCTCAAAAAACCGGAAAGAGCCGCTTCTGATGAAGATCTTTTTTTTACAATGGTTCGACAAACTTTTCAGCAAAGACGTAAAATGGTCAAAAATTCTCTTAAGCGTTTTTATACTGAAAATTCTATAGAAAATAGTTTGAAGACTATAGGAAAGGGAAGCTTTATTCGTCCAGAAGAGCTTTCGCTGGATGAGTTTCTAACTCTTTTTGAAATGATGGAAAAAAAATAGCGATATCTGACTTAACAAACAGAAGGCTACAATTAGATGCTGATAATTTTCTATGTTATCTGCTAAGGAGAGCCACCATTTTTTAGAAAGATCAGAAGAAGCATAAAGGGGCAGCTGTTCTAAAATTTCGCCCTTATTAGAAATTAATTGAATCCAGGCGACCTCTGTTCCTTCTCGAATGGAAAGCGAAGGAATCGACCATCTGATTTGAGCATGAAAAGAGGGCTCTTCTGATGGGTAATAGCACAAAGTTAGGTCCTTCTTCAAAACAGCCTCTAGAGAACGATTTGCCCCTCTAAGGGGACGAGAAAAACGATTTTTCTCTTTTTCGAAAAGCACTCGAAAAGTAAGAGGTTGAGCAAATGCGGCATCAAATAACTTAATTATCTCTTTATATCTTTGCTGATTACTGGAGCAATTTAATACTATCCCTATCAAAGTTCTCTTCTGATCGGTTGCTGCAGCAACTAAATTATATCCAGCCTTTTCCGTATACCCAGTCTTTATTCCAATGGCTTTAGAATAGAAATAAGGGGAACCTGCCCTCATAAGAGCGTTAGTCTGCACCAAATTATATTCCGCTTTTCTGCTACTAGATGTTGATAGATGCGTAGTTCCTACTATCTCTCGAAAAAGGGGGTTTTGAAAGGCTAATCGGGCTATCATCGCGATTTCTCGGGCTGTAGTCCAATGATGATCATGGTGAAGTCCGTGAGGATTAAGCAACTGCGTCTGATATATAGCATGCTTTCTTAGAAAAAGATTGAGTTCGATCATAAATTGCTCAATCGATCCAGAACATACCTGAGCTAATAGATTGGCTGCATCATTTCCAGAAGATAACAAAAGTCCATAGAGAACTGTTTTTAAGGAGAGAAGCTCCCCCTCCCTAACTCCCATCATAGATCCATCTTTCCGCAAAGAGTAGGGCGGAGCTTTGCCATAAGGAAATGAAGATTCATAGATAAGGGCTTCCTTAGAAACTTTAATTATCCGATCTAATCCTTCGCTTCCTACTTTTTCCAGTACATAGAGTGCTGTAGCTATCTTTGTCAAACTGGCAGGATATGATTTTTGGTCAATATTCTTGGAATATAAAATAGATCCAGTTTCAGCATTGATCAGAAGGGCTGAAGGAGCAGATAATGATACTTTAAGCTCGCTTCCAAAAAAGGAAACGGTGTATAAAAAAAAAGCAATTCCGCTTATCCTAGACCAGTGCATGATTACAAAAATAAGTCCCTACTCCACAGGAAGACAGCATAAGCAATCTAATAAAATTAATAAATAATAATGAATATTTTATAAATTTTTATTGAAAAATAGAAGAATAAACTCTATGGAGAAAGAAGAGGGTTTATCTAACTAGGGGGATCGGTGATTTCTGTTTCCAAGTTAGAAGAGTCTTTTTTAGAATTTTCTCATCAGCTTGGTAAATATGTTCCAGATGGAGTGATAGTGGTTGACTTACAGATGCTCCATACTATGGGTCTTCTTAGAATAGAGGAATTTGATACGATCAAGAGATGCAAAGAATCTTCCCTTCTTTTTCATCTCATAGAAACGGAGGAGAAAATCACCCTTTTTAATGAGCAGTTTGCTGTATGGATTCTTCCCAAAATAGAGGATAATAGAGGCATTACTTTAACTTTCATAGCGCTTCTACAGGAAGGTACTCCTCATCTAGAATTGGTATTTGAAACTTCAGGAGTATATAACAGCCCTTCATTCATTCTGAAAATATTGAAACATTTTTTAAAAGAAGTGTGCGATAACGAAGCTCTTATATCTGCGATGGATCGGATCAAACATTAAAGACTTTATTCTCTCTATTGATCAACCAATCTTTTCTGAATCGATAAGACTACTTTTTGTGCTAATGTTCGGTAGGCAAGCAACAAAGCTGCATCATGGGCTCCCTCAACAGAATCAAGCTGGCCCAGAGAAAAGTGAATAACAGGTTCTGTTGCAGATCCAGGAGGGGTATAGCTAAGCTCTTTTAAGGAAGAAACATCGATGTAATCATATTCTACTTCGATAGAAACTGTTATAGGATCGGACCATATCTGATGGGTAGCTGCGTCGAGCAAAATGAGGGTAGCAATCAGTTTTTTTCGACTTTCAGTTGCCATGAGATTTTTCTCTAGATCACCAGAAACTGCTTGGCGATCATATCTAAAACCTACTACTTCATCTCCCGGATCGGCAATCGTTATACGTAAGAGAGCTCCTGATGCTGTAGGATCATATAAACTTAGCTGATTTAGTTGATAAATCAGCTCTGAAGTAAATCGACCACCCAGATTAGATTCAATTTGGGAAATAGGCAGATTGGAAACTTGGATAGAACTGATTGCCCTATACCCACACGCGGGCAAACTAAGGAGAAGATAGAATAATATCCAGCTCTTTTTCTTGCTCAAAAAGGGCGACTTCTTTTTCATTAACTGGTTGCACATAATTTTTATTCGGAGCTAAAACCTCTAGTCTAGCTCGTGAAACTTGAGCAGACTCTGTATGAGAGAAGAAAGTCGCAACTTTTCGGTAATAAAGAATGGCTGCCTGATTTTTAAGTGTCCGTTCATAGAATTGTCCTATCTTTCTTAGATGGGCCGCATAGAGCTCTTCCATATCGGAAAAAATCATTTCTGCAACTTTTATCTGTTCATCAGAGGGAAAATCTTCCTTAAATTTTCGCAAGTTAACGAGCGCTAAATCTAAATATTTTTTGTCAGCAAATCTATCTTTTAACTGAGCCCAATATACTCTAATAATTTCTACATATGCTTGAGGAACTAATCGATGGCGAGCAAATTTCCTGATTAAATTTTGATAAGCTTCTATACTTTCTAAGTACTCCTTTTCTTCCAAAAGGAGCGCTCCTTTGCTAAAAAGAGCGGAAGCTGCTATATCCTCGTTGGGAAGAGAATTGATCACTTCATCATATATTTTTATAGCATCTTCTTTAGCAGAGAGCCATTGAGGAAGAAATTTAACTCCTCCCATATGCTTCTTCTTTCCTAATCTAAATTGCTCTGCTATCTCAAATTTAAGATAGAGCGCTTCTTTTAAGTATTTAGAAGAGGATCGATCAGCTAAATAGAAACTGATGCTTTCGTTTGCAAGATCAAAATCTTCCATTTTGAAATATGCGACTCCTAAAAAATAGAAAGCATCTTGATAGATGGGAGCAAACGGGAAATCTTCTATAAGAGCAAGCGAATGGATTAGAACAAATTCCCAGTTTTCCTCTTCAAGCGCTCTCAATAAAAAACTGGATCTCTCATCAAGGTTCATCTCTCTAATTTTCTCTCTTTTAGCCGATTTTCTGCTTTTTGTTGGATGAGCAGCATCTGCAGAGACCAGAAGAGAAAAACTTATAAAAAGGGAAAACAGGAAACGAAACATATAGAGAATCCTAGCAAAAAAAGAAGATAAAGTCAATTCTGTATCGAATTTTCAGAAACACTCCTTTTTTCTTTAACAAGGGAAATTAAAGAAGGAATTTTTTTAATAGCTTCTTCTAATTGAGGTGATAAAGAGATGCCCCATTTTTCGCTTATAAAAAGAGATCCCCATAATCGGCCCATTTCACTAAATTCTATTTCTATAGGAGTAGATCCAGGAGAGGATCGAAAAAGTTCTTTGATCTGAAGAATCTCTGTTAAAGAAATTTTGCCTATATCTAACTGGAGAAAAACCATCTTTTCCTCTTTAGGAGATTTTTTTTTATCTTTCTGTAAAAAAAATAATTCTCTTTTCTCTATTTCCAAGCTCTTTTTTTCCACTTCTTTATGATCTACACTATTTAAATCGGCCAACCAATGTGAACGAAGCCTAAGTTCGCCCTGTTTTCTGTCAACTTGGATTATACCCAAAAGAAGTTTGCCTGTTACTAGTAGTAGATGACTTTGTTCAAAAAGATCAGACCAAACAGATAGGTTAAATGAGTGTACCCCATCGCTTATCTTCACCATTGCAAACTTTCGCTGATGTTTAACAGATATTTTTGTCTGAACCTCATCTACAATAAAAGCGACTCGAACGATCGTTCCATCTTCCTCTCGATCCAATTGATCTAGAGAAATAGAGGAGAGCTTTTTTATTATATCTTTACAATCATCTAATGGATGGGCTGTCAGATAGAATCCGAGAAGCTCTTTCTCTCTTTTTAAGAGCTCTGCCCTATTGATCTCTGCTCCTTGCTCAAAAACATAGTTAGTATACTGATCGTTTGTCTGATCTTCAAAAAAATCTACTACTCCTCTAGATTTTTCTTTCTCTTTTTGAAGAGCACTCCGATAGATCTGATCTAAAGATGCTATTAATTGCTGTCGAGTTGCTCCTATAAAATCAAAAGATCCTGCTTCTATCAAAGATTCGACTGCCTTTTTTCCTACTTTTTTTTTGTCTATACGAAAGCAAAATTCAAAAAGAGATTTAAAAACGCCTCCTCTCCTTCGTTCCTGAACTATCGCATCTACAGCTGCTTCTCCTATTCCTTTGATACCACTTATAGCAAATCGAATTCCTTTCGAAGTGGCGATAAATGTTTCTCCTGACTCGTTGACATCAGGAGGTATAATCAAAATATCCATTGTCCGTGCTTCATGGATTAATTTAGCCACTTTCGCATTATCATCGCGATCGCAGGTCATCGAAGCAGCTATCCATTCTCCTGGATAGTTTGCTTTAAAAAAAGCGGTTGCATAGGCTAGATAACCATAAGCGGCTGCATGTGATTTAGGAAACCCGTAGGAAGCAAATTTTTCAATTTTGTCAAAGATCTTAACAGCAACTATAGGATCAATTCCTTTTTCGATCGCTCCTTTTTGAAATTTTTCTCTCTGTCGCATCATCTCTTCTCGATCTTTTTTCCCCATTGCACGACGCAAGATGTCTCCTTCTCCCAAGCTGTAGCCTGCTAGGAGACGGGCGATATGTATTACCTGTTCCTGATAGACCATAATTCCATAGGTCTCTAAAAGAACTTCTCTCATATAGGGATGATCTATCTCAAGAGACTCATTTCCATGTTTCCTCTGAATAAAGGAGGGGATCATCTCCATAGGTCCAGGTCGATAGAGTGCAACTGCAGCAATAATCTCTTCAAACTTGTCGATATGCAGTTGACGCACCAGATCTTTCATGCCAGCTGATTCTAGCTGGAAAATGCCGTTAAGCTTGCCTCTGTTAATCAACTCAAAAGTTGCTTTATCCTCTAGGGGAAGATCGACCCAATTTATCGATTTGCCATATCTTTTCTCAATCGCTTCTACTGTTTTTTGAATAGAGGTTAAGGTTTTCAGCCCCAAAAAATCGATCTTAAGCATTCCAACAGCCTCGACTGCCTTCATCGAAAATTGAGTGGTTAAATATTCTTCTCCTTTAGCGTAGCAGACAGGAATACAATCTAGTAAAATATTATCCGCTATAACGATGCCTGCTGCATGAATTCCTGTATTACGGATCACTCCTTCTAGCTCTCTTCCGATGTTTATAATATCCTTTACCTCTTCGTCTATCTCATAACTATTTTTTAAGTCTGGATCGGTTTCAAGAGCTTTATCCAAAGTGATTCCTAATTCTTCTGGCACCCATTGAACAATTTTATTTACTTTTTCAAGAGGAATGTTTAGGATGCGCCCTACATCTCGGATCACCATCTTCGCTTTCATGGTGCCAAAAGTGATTATCTGTGCTACTTTATCGCGACCATATTTGCGCATAGTGTAGTCGATCACTTCGCTACGGCGATCCATGCAGATATCTACGTCAATATCAGGATAAGAGGGTCTTTCTGGATTAATAAACCTCTCAAAAACAAGGTTAAATCGAAGTGGCTCAATGTCGGTGATGCCTATGAGAAATAAAACGATAGAGCTAGTGCCAGAACCCCTTCCTGGACCTACAGCAATTTTTTCTCCCTTTGCCCAAGAAATAAAATCATGAACGATTAAAATGTAGTCACACATTCCTTTAGAGATAATAATATCGAGCTCATATGCGAGCCGCTCCCGAACTAAATGGATCGCCTCATGATCTGGATATTTCTCCTGAATGGGAGCGAGTCTCTCTTTTGTATATCTTAAAGGAATTGCTTGCTCGCATAAATGGCGTAGATATTGCTCTTTAACAAATCCTTCAGGAGGGGTGAAAAGAGGGTAATGACGCACTTTAAAATCAAAATCTAGGTCTATCATCGATGCAATATCAACGGTAGCTTGTAGAGCATCAGGAAGATCTTGAAAAAGCTGCTCCATCTCATAAGGGGTTTTAAGGTAAAGTTCATGGGTAAAAAAAAGCTCCCTCTTAGGGTTCAATAGCTTCACCTTAGGTTGCCCTTGAGAATCTCTTTCCCAAATATATCGAGGCTCTCCTGTTTGGATATTAAGCAAAATTTCATGCGCTTTCCATTCTTCTCTTTCTAGATAATGGACCTCATTAGTGGCTACAGATCTAATCCGATATTGGACTCCTAATGCTTTTAATTTTTGAGTAACCATCTCTTGATTTCGGATATATTTAAGATATCCTTGCAGAAGCCAATCTTCCTCCTCGATACGATCTAAACGGAGATGCTTTTGGAGCATTTGATGATTTTGGAGTTCAAAATAGAGATCATGGTTAAATAGCTCCTTGAGCCACTCCACCTCTTCCAATAGAGGATCCTCCTCTCCCTTTAAAATCAGATGAGCAAGTCGGCCATTCATCGATCCTGACAAACAGATGAGCCCTTCGCTATATTTCTGGAGCAGCTCTTTATCAATTCGAGGAAGATAATAAAAGCCATCGAGATAACCATAAGAACTTAACTTACAAAGATTGCGATAGCCTATTCGATTTTTTGCTAACATAATGAGAGAATAAGCAGCTCTCTCTCCTGGAATTTTTTTCTTTTCCCAACGAGAGCCGGGACTAAGATAAAGCTCACAACCAATGATCGGCTTAATTTGGGCAGATCGGCATGCTTTGTAAAATTCTATAGCACCATATAAATTTCCCTCATCGGTCAGAGCAAGGGCAGAAAGTTCTAGCTTTTGAGCCTTCTCTATAAGTCGTTCGATAGAAACCATCGAACGCAAGATAGAATAATGAGAGTGAAGGTGCAAAGGAACAAACTTTCTGCTTTGTTGAGAAAGAAGCATCAACGCCACCTCTTATGCGAAAAAAAAATTAAATTAAATAGTTGTTTGGTAGATGTTATACAGTTAGAGGATTTCATTACGTTCTTTTCAAAATGAGCATTTTACGCCTTTTTCATGCTTATTTTTATCGAGGAGAGATCTGAATCACTCTCTAGCTTTGAATTGGAACGAACTGACCATAGGGGCAAAAGTATCCCCGAAGCTACTAAACTACATATAGAGAGGGTGATAAAAAAACCGGTCCATCCTGCCCACTCAATAACCATACTCAAAGGATATCCGGAAACAGCCATTCCAATATAAGCAATCCAGCCAATAAAACCGGTAGCACTTCCAGCCGCCTGCTTATGAGCTAACTCAGCGCCGGCCATCCCAATAAGCATCTGCGGGCCAAAGATTAAAAAACCAATCATAAAGATAAGCGCATAATCTACTATGACCAGAGTAGGAGGTAAAATCCACAACATGAGAAGAAAAACAATCACAGCAACAACACATATTACATTGACAGGTCCACGACGACCATCGCATATTTTATCGGAGAACCAACCTGCAGCTAAACCACCGATAAGCCCCCCTATTTCGAACCACAAAATGGCTCCATTGGCCATGATCAAATCGTAATGGCGAGTCTCCATCAAAAATAATGCAGACCAATCATTGATAGCCCCTCGAATCAGATAAACAAAAAAATAGGCTATTCCCAACATCCAAAGGTAACGATTGTTGAATATATATTTTACCAATAACTCCCTAAGCGATGGAAGTTTTTCTGCTTTTTCTACCGACAGAGACTCTCCTTTATATTTTTCTATTGGGGGCAATCCAAGAGAAGCGGGAGTGTCTCGCAAGCAGAAAAAAATAAATACCCCTACAACAATACAAAAAATACCGGGAACAAACATCCCATAACGCCATCCCCACATATGACCAACAATTCCAACCAATAAAGGGATAAGAGCTCCTCCTACGTTGTGAGAAGAGTTCCACATTCCCCACCAAACCCCCCTCTCTTTCTGGGAATACCAGTGGGTAAGCAATTTAGCACAAGGAGGCCACCCCCATCCCTGAAAAAGGCCATTTAATCCCCACAGTAGAGCTAACAGTGAAAGAGAAGAAGAAAATCCAAAGAGAATGTTTAATACTCCTGTCATGATCAATCCTAGAGACATAAATATGCGAGGATTGGAACGGTCTGCAATCACTCCGCTCAAAAACTTACTACTCCCATAAGCTATTGCAAAACAGCTAGACAATAACCCTATGTCTCCCTTATTAAACCCCAAATTCTCGATCAGAAGAGGCATAACACAGGTGTAACTTTTTCGAGAAAAATAGTAGAAAATGTAGCCAACATACATCCCGATAAAAATACGCCAACGCCAATATCTATATTGAGTATGGATAAGTTCTGGCTTATCGATAGCTGAAACAGAAGGTGCTGGCTTAAAAATATTAAAGAAACCCAAAACCGACTCCTTTTAGTAAAACAAGCAGAACCACCACCCACCTACTTGATCTCGAAATCCTACAAAATCGGAAGCGTCAAAGTCAACATTTTTCTAAAATCAATTAAAAATTAAAAACATTTAATGTAATTAAAATTATTTAATAAATAAGATAATTAGTTTAATTAAAAACATATTAAAATCATATTTCTAAAAATCTTGCCTCTTATTTACTCCGTTTTGTAGAATTCTGCTCGTTCCATTTTTACCTTTACTATTCTGTTACACTTAGGTAGAGATGGATAAGCTAAAAGGGGGCTTTTCTATGTCTTCTTCTCGCAGTTGGGGGATCTGGCTGATCGGATCTATATTTTACGCCTACCAATATCTACTACGAGTGATGCCCAACATAATGATCAACGATATCATAGAACAATTTCAGATAGACGCTGCAACTTTTGGTCAATTTTCTGGGGTATATTATGTTGGATACTCTCTGATGCATTTACCGATAGGGATAATGCTCGACCGTTATGGGATAAGAAAAATCATGTCGATCTCTGTCTCTCTTACAGTAATAGGTTTGCTTCCCCTTTTATACGCTCACCACTGGATTTATCCGATTGTAGGAAGATTTTTAATCGGTGTTGGCTCTTCAGCTGCTATTTTATCTCTCTTCAAAATTATCCGATCGCAATTTCCAGCAGAACAATTTCCCCGAATGCTAAGTTTTTCAGTAATGATAGGATTGGTTGGCGCCATCTATGGAGGAGGTCCTCTCCATTATATGTGCCAATCGTTAAACTACCATACGGTAATCTATCTCTTTGGAATTGCAGGTCTGCTACTATCAGCGGTTGTCTATTCGATTATACCAGGAACAGAGAATCGCAAGCCAAACTCGATTAGATCGGATGTCCAAGCAGTTTTAGGTGAACGGAAAATCATCCTGATAGCTCTCTTTGCTGGGTTGATGGTAGGGCCATTGGAGGGATTTGCTGACGTCTGGGGAACTGCATTCCTCAAGCAGACATACCAATTGGGTAGCTCTATTGCTGCACATTTACCCTCTATTATTTTTATCGGAATGTGTTTTGGCGCTCCCATTCTGAGCTGGATAGCAGAGCGAACCAAGAACCATTTAGCTACCATTTTTGGATCTGGATTATTAATGGCTCTGCTTTTTTCTCTTATGCTTTTTTATTCTCTCACGATTTTTGCTCTTAGCGTCAGTTTTGCATTGATAGGCATCTGCTCTTCCTATCAGATTCTAGCTATTTATACTGCCTCTACCTATGCGAGCAAGGAGCGAGCAGGGCTCGCTACTGGATTGGTAAATATGATTATCATGACCTTTGGATATGGGTTTCATACAGTTATAGGCATCATTATCAACCAAACAGGGGGCTTAACCCACTCTTCTGCTCTCAAGTATGGTATAGGCATCATTCCTATAGGATTATGGGTAGGGGCTATTGGTTTTCTTCTCTTCTCTATAAAAAAAGTTCAAAACCAATGTTTAAGTAAAAAAATTCTTAAATAACTCTTCTTAAAGTGAGAAAATAGGAAAAAATTAATAGAAGTTTTCCCAATAAAGGAGAAATTAAGCAATAATGAGCTCTTTTCGGAGTTTCTATCAGTGAGATGTTCTCTACCAAAGGGTTTGTTCGACATTATACCTCACAGCTTAGCCACTGAAGAGGAGTGGCATCTATCAGAACGTTGGCAATATGTTGAAGCTATTCTGCGCAGTTGTGCTAGAAACTATGGTTTTCGAGAGATTAGAACGCCTATTTTTGAACAGACCGAGCTCTTTAATCGTTCGGTAGGAGAAAGTTCCGACATTGTATCTAAAGAGATGTATACCTTTTTAGATAAAGGCAACCGATCGATGACTCTGCGTCCAGAGGGTACGGCTCCTGTAGTGCGCGCTTATATAGAACACAATTTGGCCCATATTCCAGTAATTCATAAATATTTTTACATTGCTCCTATGTTCCGTTATGAAAGACCTCAATTGGGTCGCTACCGGCAACATCATCAGTTCGGCATAGAAACTTTTGGCATTCCTTATCCAGAACAGGATGTAGAAGTGATGCTGCTTCTATCTGAATGCTACAAAAAAATCGGTTTAAATAATTGGTCTCTAGTAATCAATTCAGTAGGAGACGAGGAATCCCGCAATGCTTATAAGGAAGCACTTTCCCACTATTTTCTTCCCCATTTGGAACAGCTTTCCCCAGAAAGTAGATTGCGATTTTCTAGAAACATCCTCCGCATTCTTGACTCCAAAGATCTGAATGATCAAGAGCTGATTTCGGCAGCTCCTTCTATATTAGATTTTCTCTCCCAAGAGGCTTCAGATCACTTCTTATCGGTTCAAAAATTGCTGAAAAAAGAGAAGATTCCTTTTATTATTAATCCCCGATTAGTACGAGGATTAGATTATTATAACAAAACTGTCTTTGAAATTATTTCAACAACCTCTCAAAAAGATAAATCTTTAGGAGGCGGTGGACGATTCGACTCTCTTGTCGAGCAATTAGGGGGAGCTCCAACGCCCTCTTTTGGCTGTGCGACAGGTTTAGAACGGATTATACAGCTTCTAGGGGAAGAAAAAATAGCTATTCCAGCCTCTTTAACTCCTCTGTTATTGTTTATTCCGATGGGAGAGGAAGCATTTTCTCTCTGTTTTCACCTTACATGCCGACTAAGGGAAAAGGGATTCTATGTAGAAATCGATCTATCAAAGAGAAAAATTAGCCACTCTCTTCATCTAGCAGAGGTAGAGAAGGCTCGTTATCTGGTAGTTGTAGGAGATCGAGAGATAGATTCAGGTATAATAGAAATCAAAGAGATGGCTACTCGAACATCGGATAAGATATCGTTTGATCAATTGGAATCTTATTTGAGGCAAAAGTTATGAAATCGAGCATCTACCGTTCTCACAGCTGTGGTGAGCTTAGAATAGCGGATCTAGGAATAAACGTTACCTTATCAGGATGGGTAGATAGGTATCGCAATTTGGGCAGCCTTATTTTTGTCGATCTGCGCGACCGCTTTGGAATAATTCAGCTCAGATTTGATGCGAAGAAGAAATCTTTATTCGATGAGGCAGTGGCTCTGCGAACAGAGTGGGTAATTTCAGTGAAAGGTAGGGTGGAGCAAAGAGAAAAAAGATCTACTAACTCTAATATGTCAACAGCAGAAATTGAGGTTCAAGTAGAAGATATTCAAGTTTTATCAGAATCTACAACGGTTCCTTTTCCTATCAATGATCGAGAAATTTCGATCAACGAAGAATTGCGGCTAAAATATCGCTATCTCGACATACGAAGAGGGGTGATCTCTAACAATTTAGCCATCCGTCATAGGGCTCAGATCGAAATAAGAAATTATCTGGATCGAAATGGATTTTTAGAAATATCGACTCCTATCTTGGCTAAATCTACTCCCGAAGGAGCGCGTGACTATCTGGTTCCTTCTCGTATTCATCCAGGCTGTTTTTATGCACTACCTCAATCTCCACAGCTATTCAAACAACTGCTGATGATTGGAGGTGTCGATCGCTATTTTCAGATTGCTGCCTGTTTTCGAGATGAAGATCTGCGTTCAGATAGGCAGCCAGAATTCACACAGGTGGATATGGAAATGAGCTTCGCTTCTCCAGAAGAGCTACTTACTTTGACAGAAGAGCTGATTGCACATCTTTTTAAAGTCTGTAGGGGGATATCAGTTCCGACTCCTTTTCGACGAATGAGCTATCAAGATTGCCTTACCTATTATGGCACTGATAGACCTGATCTACGATTTCAATTGCCTCTTATTTCTATCGATTCTACTGTTTTGGAAGATGGTTCCCCCCTAAAGCAGCTAATGGGAACGAAAAATCTCTTAAAAGCATTGCTTATTCCAGGAAAAGGATCCAGTTCGCGTCAAACTCTAGCTTGCTATATGGAACAATCTAAGCAGTTCCCCATCTCCCATTTTATATGGATTAAACTTAAAGAAGGGATTTTCTCATCTAATATGCAGAATATTTTTGGTTTAAAAACAGTAGAGTCGATCGCTTTGTATGCCCAGATGAAAGAGGGAGATCTTCTTTTAGTAACATTAGGAGAAGAAAATAGGGTGAACTCATTCATGGACTTTCTTAGACGCTTCATCGGAGAAGAAAATGGTTGGATCCCTCAAGATGATCTTGCATTTTTATGGGTAACCGATTTTCCATTGCTCCGATGGAATCAGGAGGAAGAAAAAATGGAAAGTGAACATCATCCCTTCACGGCGCCTCATCCAGAAGATATAGAGCTTCTATCTAAAGATCCTCTGAAAACACGAGCAGTAGCTTATGATCTAGTGCTGAATGGATATGAGATAGGTGGAGGTTCTCAGCGCATTCATCAAAGAGCGCTTCAGGAAAAGATTTTTAACCTTTTACGATTAAACCCCGCAGAAACCAAAGAAAAATTTGGATTTTTTTTAGAAGCTCTCTCCTATGGCCCTCCCCCTCATTTGGGAATTGCTTTAGGATTGGATCGTATCATCATGTTGTTAACCCAAGCAGATAATATCAGAGATGTAATTGCGTTTCCTAAAACTCTACAAGGAAAAGATTTAATGATGGATGCCCCAGCAAAGGTAAATCAATCTCAGTTAGATCAACTATACATTGCATCTACAG
>CAYNKV010000011.1:0-33634 GCA_964397905.1 uncultured bacterium | reverse complement strand
TCTAACCCTATTTTTCATCTAAAAAGGAATGAATAAGATCTTAAAAAACAGCTCCCCCGATATCTACAAAAAAAATAGGTAGCTTTCAAAGCCTGCTTTTTCATATTAGCAAAACAGCTGGATGTTCCAAATATTTCTGAACGGTTTTGAGAAACTGTGCAGCTAAAACACCATCAAAGACTCGATGATCTCCAGAAAGTGTAAGGTTCATTACCATCCCGGGAACTATTTTCCCTTCTAAAACAACAGGCTGAGATTTAACTCCCCCGATTGCCAAAATAGCCGCTTGAGGAGGATTTAAAATTGCTATAAATGAGGAAACTCCATACATACCCAAATTGGTGATAGTAAAAGAGCCTCCCATATACTCTTCCCTATCTAATCTACCCTCTCTAGCCCTCCTTGCAAGTGATTTTACTTCAACAGAGATCTCACCCAGATTTTTATAATCTGCATGACGCATAATAGGTGTGATTAAACCATCCGGCGGAACTGCAACAGCAAAGGAAAGATCTATAGTTTTAAAACGTATAATCGATTGAGTAAGAGAATCAAATCCGCTATTAATTTCCGGATGTTCTCGAAGGGCAAGAGCAGAAGCTCTAATAATGAAATCATTCAGCGAAAGATTGATTCCCACTTCTTTTAATTGATCTCGAATATCGATGAGTCGTTGAGCATTGATCTCAAGAGAAACATAAAAATGAGGTATAGTTGATTTAGCTGCTTGAAGCCGACTAGTTACTGTTTTGCGAATGGGTGAGAGAGGCTCTTCGCAAAATTTCCCGGGAAGATCTTCAGGTTGTTTCTCATAGCCAAAATTAATTGGAAGATCAGGCTGACCTAAATCAACATCTTGACTTAAGATACGACCTCCAGGACCACTACCTCGAACAGTGGAAAGATCTATTCCTTTATCCTTAGCCAACTTCTTTGCTAAAGGAGATGCTCGAGCATCGCTTTTGAAAAATTTGAAATATTTCAAAGCGGGTTCTGGCGTAAAGAGAGAAGAGGGTTTTGAACTTGGAGAAAGTAGCTCCTCTGGATGAGGAGCAACATCCTCTGGTTCTAGTTGAGTAGAAGTGGAAATAGTTCTTTCTACAAATTTCTGAAAACTCTCATTCTGCTGTTCAGTCAGAATAGCAACAGGATGGTTAATTAGAGCAGAAGTTCCCTCTTTAACAATAACCTGTCGCAAATAACCCGATTCTAAAGAAGCATATTCTACTGTCGATTTATCAGTAGCAACATCAAATATAATGTCACCTGATCTAACAAAATCCCCCTCTTTTTTATGCCATCGGACTATAATTCCCTCTTCCATAGTAGGGGATAATTTAGGCATCGTTAAATTAAAAGACATATTATTACCATACTATTTTTTCGATCTTCAGATTAAAAGTTAATCAATAGGAAGTCTTTTTTTTCATAGAGATAGTTCCCCTCATCTCTTCAATTAAACAAATGATTTTGTCTATTGTAGGCAAAGTCGCCTCTTCCAATATTTTCGAATAAGGCATAGGGGTTTCGCTCTGTGTAATTCGAGAAATAGGGAAATCGAGAAAGTCAAAACAATGCTGTTGAATCTGAAACCCTACTTCAGCACAGATGCCGCCAAAGGAATGTCCCTCTTCTACTAAGACAACCCGATGCGTCTTTCGAACCGATTGAGCAACCGTTGCAATATCTAACGGTTTGATGGTGCAAAGATCAATTAGCTCTACTTCAACGGAGCGGGATCCCATCTGTTCTACCACTTTTTTACAGATAGAAACCATACGGCCATGAGTTACTAAAGTAACATCTCTCCCTTCTTTTAATATTCTAGCTTTCCCAATAGGAACAAGATACTCACCCAAAGGGATTTCCATCTTATCTCCGTAAGAAAGCTCGTTTTCTAAAAACAGGACCGGATTATGGTTTCGTATGGCAGATTTTAAAAGGCCTTTAGCAGTATAAGCATCGCTGGGCGCAACAATAATAAGTCCAGGAAGATTGCTATAAATAGCTTCAACGCAATGGGAATGCTGACAGGAAACTTGTGCAGCAGCGCCGTTGGGACCTCGAAAAACAATGGGAACCGAAAAACGTCCCCCTGACATGTAATAGATTTTAGCTGCATTCGAAATAATTTGATCTGCAGCAACCAAAGAAAAGTTGAAACTCATAAACTCGACAACAGGTCTTAGGCCAGTCATGGCAGCTCCAATGGCAAGACCTGCAAAGCCGCTTTCAGAAATAGGAGTGTCGATTACCCGTTTAGGACCCCATTTCTCTAACATCCCTCTAGTGACTTTATATGCTCCATTATAGGCTCCAACCTCTTCTCCTATCAAAAAAACTCTCTCGTCTAATCCCATCTCCTCATCCAAAGCCTGACGAAGAGCCTCTCTAGTCTCTACCTGTTGCATCGATCCATCGGAACTCATATGGCAAATACACCCTCTTCTAAAGTAAATGGATCTGGAGAAGGGCTCTCTTGAGCATGACGAACAGCGGCAAGAACTAACTCTTTTTGAGTAGCATCCATTAGTTCATAGCTTTTCTGATCTATAATTTGATGATCGATCAGCTCTTTAGCAAAAAGAGTTATAGGATCTCTCTTCAAAACGCGCGCTAGTTCTTCCTTAGAACGGTAGAGAGCAGGATCGGAAATAGAATGACCCTTAAAGCGCTCGGTAATTGCTTCAACTAATACAGGACGAGAAGTTCTAAGAACCTCTTCGCATAGATAGGAAAATGTTCCGTAACAATTAAAAAAATCCATTCCGTCTACTAAATATCCATTAATTCCATACGCAGCAGCCTTAGTAGTTGCTATTGGCAAAAGAGAAATAGCTTTATTAACAGGCGTACCCATACCCCAACTATTGTTTTCAATCACGTAAATGCAGGGAAGGTCCCATAAAGCTGCCATGTTGAGAGATTCATGGAACACTCCTTGTGCAACAGCTCCATCTCCCATAAAACAAAGAGCCACCCTCTTTTCACCCAAATATTTAGTAGAAAATGCAGCACCAGTAGCGATAGGAATCTGTCCAGCAACAATTCCAAACCCCCCTAACAGCTTATCAGTATATAAATGCATCGATCCACCACGACCTAAAGCATTTCCATTGAGACGTCCATATAGTTCTGCCATCACTTCATTAGGAGTAGCTCCGAGGGATAATGCAAGAGCATGAGAGCGATAGGAAGTTGCCCACCAGGAAGAATGGGGACCGATTGACCCAACAGCAGAAACAGCTATCGCCTCCTGTCCAACAGAAGAGTGAAAAAACCCCCCGATCATCCCCTGAAAGTAGGATCCCTCAGCGCGTAATTCGAAATTTCTAATTAACAATAGCTGCTCTAAATATTTCAAAAGAGCCTCTTTTCCTATCTGCTTAATGAGAAGCTCTCTATCAGTAGGAAAAAAAGAATAATCAGACATCTCAAAGTACCCCATACTATTCCTTCACAAAACCTCTCTTTCAACACATTTATCAAAACGAAGGGGAGACTGGAGATAAAGGCTTCTGCATATTATTAGGCATCGCATTCGGATTATTAGTAATAGGCACCCTACTCATATCTTCCCCCTCAGGTCCTAGTCTATAACAACCTAAACATAAAGCAAGCAGCAATATAAGAAAAACCAACCTCGTGGACACTCGATAATTGTAGCTCAAAAACTAATTAAGGAAAATATAAGTTTAGGCAAAAACAACGGTTATTAGGGTAGAAACGAGAGATTCTAAACCTGATATTTTCGAATTAACAGGTTCCTCCTCTTTTTGATCATTGGCAATTTTCCTCATAGCTCCTTTCCATTAATAGAAAATTATTTAGATCTCTTTTTCTTTGTTGGATGAGGGAGTATGAAAGAGTTCCAAGGGATGGTTGAACTCATTTTGATAAACTCAAAACGGCTTCGATAAGCTCTGGCTAGTTCCAAATCTTTAATTAATACTACATCTTCTTGGTTTATTTCTGCTGCCTCATAAGTGAAATCAAACGAACCTGTCCAGACTATCCCTTCGCCAAAAACGCAAAATTTATGATGCATGGAAGATCGTTCTCTTTTTTGCTTACGAGAATGATGAGGCTCCCAGATGTATACAGGAATATTTGCTTCGACAAGAGTTTTCAAAGGGGATCGCATTTTAGCAGAAAAGCTATCTACTATCACCGCCACATCTACTCCTCTTTTTCTAGCCTCCACCAAGGCATGAGCTATCTTTTTATGGCTAAAATCATAAATACATATGTAAATATAATCTTTTTCGCGATTAATTCTATCGATCAAACGTTCCGCTATCGCGTCCTCATGGGAAAAAAAAATTGTCACCTCACCAGAAGAGGTCATCCCATTAAGGGGATTTTCTAATTGCAATAGAAGAGCCATTAAGAACAAACAAATCGTTCCGATCGGAAATTGAGCTTTACCTTTTCTTAATCTGATCATCTCTATCTCCTTATTTCTAAAGGTAAAAAAATTAAGTTTTTTAGTCTCAAACATCTCTATTCTGTTCCCATCTATAAAAATTAAGAATATCATTCATCCTAATGAAACTAACTCCTATATATTACGATACAGAGACGACTGGGTTGCGTAGTGAAACAGATCGCATTATCGAAATCGCTGCTTATGACCCAGTAAAAAATAGAAGTTTCTCTCAACTAATCCATCCTCAGGTTCCGATTTCTCCTGAATCGACTGCTCTAACCTCCATTACTAATGAGATGGTTGCGAATGCACCCGAGTTTTCGATCGTAGCAGAACAGTTCATCCAATTCTGCGGACCTAACGCTATATTAATTGCACATAACAACGATAAATTCGACAAATTATTTCTAGAGGCAGAAATTAGGAGAGCTAATCTGCTTTTACCCAATTGGAAATATGTAGACAGTTTAAAATGGGCTCGAAAATATAGATCTGATCTTCCAAGTCACTCTCTACAAAATTTAAGAGAAGTGTATGGAATAGAAGCTAATCAAGCACATCGAGCTCTCAATGATACCATGGCTCTCTTTAAAATATTTTCTATTATGATTGACGATCTACCTATAGATACTGTTTACAAACTTCTATCTCAGCCAACAGATAAGAAAAGGATGCCTTTTGGAAAATATCAAGGAATTCCATTATCTGAAATCCCTAAAAACTATCTGAGATGGCTCAAAGAGAGCGGAATATTAGAACAATCAGCCCAGCGTGATTTGAAAGAAACTATTATATCTATACTCTCTGCTACTTCTTCATAAAGTATCGGCTATAACATTTTGAGATAAAGAGTTCTGAAATAGGTCGCGCATTTCTTTAAACAGATCACATGTGTTTAAAAGTTCTTGATAAGATCCTTCAGCGATCTTACAACCAGCATTGATAAAAATAATATGATCCGCATGAACAATGGTTCCTAGTCGATGAGCTATAATAATTTGAGTTAAGCGACCCCTCAACTCCATAGTTTCAGCCCGAATTTCACTTTCGCTTATAACATCTAGAGAGGAAGTTGCTTCATCTAACACTAAAACTTTTGCTTTCTTTACTAAAGCTCGAGCAATTGCTAACTTCTGCTGTTGTCCTCCCGAAAGATCAGCTCCTGCTTGAGTTAAAACATGCCCATACCCGCCTGGTTGTTTAATAATAAAATCATCTGCATGCGCCCTAATAGCTGCTTCTTGAATCTCTTCTTTAGAAAAATCTGAACCAAAAGCAATATTTGCTGCTATCGTATCGGAAAAAAGAAACGGTTTTTGGGATACAAATGAGATCTGTTCTCTTAGTGATCTCTGTGTGTAATTATCGATCGGTATTCCATCGATCCTTATTTCTCCTCTCTCAACTCTATATAAACGAAGCAGCAGCTGAATTATGGTAGATTTTCCCGAACCAGTCGGGCCCACTATAGCAAAAACCTCTCCCTTCCTTAGGGTAAAGCTAAGATCTTTTAAAACCCAATCTTCTTGATAGCGAAACCAAACATGATCAAATTCTATACTCTCTTTAAGCTCTACAAATTGGATAGCATCTAGAGGATCCTCTATCTCCGGCTTCAAATTTAATACTTCCACCATTCTTTCGGCAGCAGATATTCCCCTCTGAATATAAATGTTTTCATCTCCAATTTTTTTAACTGCTTCATAAAAACGTTGCACTGATCCACAAAAAACAATTAACTGTGCAATGACCAGCTTTAACCCTAATAGACCTAATAGAATTACACCAGCCAAATAGAGCGTCATCACTAAATGCAATATAGGACGGATTAGAGATCCATATTTCGCACTTTTTTTCTCTGATAAAGCGACTTGATCATTGTAAGATCTATATTTTTTTATAGAAAACCATTCCATTGCAAAAATCTTAACTGTCTCAATCCCAGATAAAATGTCAATTAATAGAGAGCTAAATTTCTCTTGATTGATTTGTAATTGTTTGGAAGCTTTTCTCACCTTTCTGGTTAAAAAAATAATCGGAATAGCAATCAGCGGCAATCCTAAAAAAACGATCAAAGAAAGCTGCCAAGAGATATAAAAGCAAAAGAGCAAAGATATAAGCATAATAAACGGAATCTGTACGCAACTACCTAATATAGCATTTGTAGAAAAAGCAATCTGATCAATATCCCCTATTAATCTAGAGGATAAATTACCGATGTTATACTTATGGTAAAAACTCATCGAAAGAAGCTGAATGTGATCAAAATATCTCTGACGCAAATTTTGACTAACAGAAATAGCCAACAGTCTAGATAAATATTGATTTAAAAAAATTGAAATAGCTTTAATAACAGCCAAAACCATTAGAACAAAAAAAATAACATATATACTTCCTATCTGCAAATTAATTGTTCTATAAACAGCAATTATTATATACTGCATCGGATTGGTTTTTTTGCTTATCCAATCCATCGAATTGATTGATTCTGATCCATTTTCCATAGAATCCTTCAAAGAGCCCACATCTACTAAGACACCCAAAGAGGAAATTTCCAGAAAATTAACTATTGTCAATAGAAGTATTACAAACAAACTAGATAAGAATAAAAATAGCTGTTTTCTATTGTTTAAAGCGGATGAAAAGAGAGTCTTCACTTTTTTTCTCTCAATTGAAATCTTCCCATTGCACGAAATTTTTGATATCTGCGTTCAAGAAGCTCTTCTATGGAAAACTTTTTAAGAAATTTTGATTGATCAACTACGAACTTGCACACATTTTCATAAACTACGATAGGCTGTTGATGAGCCCCTCCTAACGGTTCTGGAATAATTTCATCAACGACACCAAGCTCAAGAAGATCTTCTGGATGCATTTTGAGGGCAGCTGCCGCTTCCCCATTTTTTTCTCGATTTTTCCATAGAATGGAAGCACATCCTTCGGGGGAAATGACAGAATAGTAACTGTGCTCCAGTATCCCAATAGCATCACCTACACCAATACCTAATGCTCCTCCAGAACAGCCTTCCCCAATTACTAAAACAATGATTTGAGTTGGAATTCGTGCCATTTCGTAAAGATTATTTGCAATAGCCCATCCCTGTCCACGTTCTTCAGCAGAAAGGCCTGGATAAGCACCTGGAGTGTCTATTAAAGAAAGTATTGGCAATCTAAACTTAGCAGCGATCCGCATACAGCGCATAGCTTTTCGATATCCCTCCGGATGGGGCATCCCAAAATTTCTTTTTAAACGACTTTCAGTGTCAAATCCTTTCTCCTGACAGATAAGCATAAATTTAATCTCACCAATCTCTGCTAACCCACATATTATGGCAGGATCATCACGAAATAACCGATCCCCAGAAAGTTCGCAAAACTGATTGCAGATAGCTTTAATGTAATCAATTGATTTAGGTCTTTGAGGATGACGAGAAATCGCAACCCTATCCCAAGCAGATAAATTTCTGTAAACCTTCTCCTTAAGAAGGTTTATTTTTGCCTCTATTTCTCGTATCTCTTGCTCGAAAAAGAGGGGATTGGAAAAACTTCTTCTCTTAAATTGCTCCAGAATTGTCTCATACTCCTCTATCTCTTTCTCATGGGCAAGAGACATATCACCTCCTCTTTAAATAGGACTAGCTCTATTTTTCTTATTAATCTACCAATTCTATACAAAATCCATATCTAGAATCAATGATCCTATAGAAAACAAACCTTCATTTTTTTAATTTTTTCATATTAAAAAAACAAAGCCCTACTATTTGTATGCTTTTATAAATAAATGGCTGGGATCATAATTTTAACCTTTTCCCAGGACTAAATGCAACTACTCGACGCGAAGGGATTACTATGGGAATGGAAGCTTTTTTAGGATTACGTCCTATTTTCTGTTTTCTCTCTTTTACTTCAAATATACCAAAACCACGAAACTCCAGTCGATTACCCGAAAGCAAGGAATCAATAATCTGGTCTAAAAAAGATTGAACGATTCGATGAACATCCCTAGGATGAAGGTTGTAGATCTTAGCCACTTTATATATCAAATCTTTTTTATTTACTGTCGCCACGGTTCACCTTAACTTAAGCAAAATCCTCTTTAACTTATATAATTTACCCTTAGATCTACCCTTGAAGGGGGTCTCATTTTACACTATTTCGATAAAAAGCCTCTTTTTCTTTCCTATCCCTAGAAGTAGAAAAGATTGGCAGTTTAGATCGGTTTCAGCTAAAACCCTCTGAGGATCATTAATCCGCTGATTGTTTAGGTAAATACCCCCCTGAGCTATTAAACGAACTGCTGCACTTCTACTGGGGAGTAATCCAGTTGTAACAACCAAATTGATTAACTTGGAACCAATCAGATCGCTATATTTTAACCCACATCGAGGAATATCTCCCACAAATTCTTCGCTCAAGGTTGTAGAAAGATCAACATCACTCCCAGGAGCTGCAATTCGAGTAGCATGAAGAGCTCTTTTCAAACCTTCTTCACCATGAACTAAGCGAGTAACCTCCTCAGCAAGCCTTTTTTGTGGTTGATTAGGAAGAGAGTCAAAATCATTCATCTCTTCTTCAATTTTTTGAATTTCGCTCAATTCCATAAAAGTCAACATTCGCATCAATCGGATCACCTCTTTGTCTGCTGTTCGATAAAGATATTGATACAAATCATAAGGGGAGGATCGATCGGAAGCAAGCCATACTGTCCCTTCCTCAGTTTTTCCAAATTTTTTTCCATCTCCTCGGGTAAGCAAAGGATAAGTAAATCCATACGCTGTTTTCCCCATTAACCTTCGAATTAAATCGATTCCTGCAGTTATATTTCCCCATTGATCAGTTCCTCCTGCCTGAAGAATGACTTCTTCTTTGCTAAACAAATGAAAAAAATCATAGGCTTGAAGGAGCTGATAGCTAAACTCTGTAAAAGATATTCCTTCCTCTGAAGCGATCCTATTTTTCACGCTTTCCTTAGTAAGCATCGTATTCACTCGAAAATATTTGCCTACATCTCGAAGAAAATCAATTAAGGGATAATTAGACAACCACTCATTATTGTTAGCTATTCTAGGCACTGTTTTTTCATCACTATGATCGAGCAAATAACTCCATTGGAAATAAATCCTTCTCAAATTTTCCTCGATCTTTTCTTCTTCAAGAAGCACTCGCTCCTTGCTTTTCCCCGAAGGATCCCCAATCCTTCCAGTAGCTCCGCCCATCACTATGTAAGGAATATGACCAAATTTTTGAAACCAGCGCAATACAACAATGGCCAAAAGATGTCCCAAGTGAAGACTATCTGCAGTAGGGTCAAAGCCAATATATAATTTAACTGGTTTGCAGCAAATAGAAGAAAGCTCCTCACTTGTAGCAGAATCAATTAGCCCTCTTGATTTCAATACACCTATTACAGACATAGGTCGATAGTAACAAAAAAAAGCAATAGAAGTAAGAAAATATTGAACAAAAAAAATCTAGATAATCAGAGATCTACTTTGATTTTTTTTAACATGAGAATGGAAAATTATTTTAGGTAATGAAATTTTTCCCATTTTATCATCGACTAAAGAGTTGAGAACCTCTATATTCGGACGAAGAAAACAATACTTCCGTTCAGATTGGTTTTGGACGATAAAAACAGCTACAACCATTTTCTATGGAACAACTTTTTAAGTTGAGTAAGTTACAAGCTTGCAAAAGCAGGATAGGGGCTAAAGCCGCTTCCCTTATCGAAAATGGAATGATTGTAGGATTAGGCACTGGGAGCACAGCGACTTTTTTCATTCATCATCTGGGGAAAAGATGTCGCGAGGGTCTTATTATTTCTGCCGTACCAAGCTCTCAACGCTCATTAGATCAAGCAGAAAAAGAAAAAATCTCCCTTATCGATATCAATAAAATCGATACAATCGATATCACCGTAGACGGTGCAGATGAAATTGACCTGAACAAAAAAATGATCAAAGGGAAAGGGGGAGCTTTGCTTCGAGAAAAAATTATCGCCAACATGAGCAGGGAAATGATAGTAATCGTAGATGAATCGAAGCTAACGTCCAAAATAGGCAATATCCCTTTACCAGTCCTTATTCTTCCATTTGGCTATTTAGCAACGATTGAGAAAATTTGTCGTTTAGGATATCAGGGTGATTTAAGATTGGATCAGAATGGGTCACCCTTCATTACAGAAGACAAGTTTTTTATATACGATATAAAACTGGAACATCACCCCGATAGACCGGAAGAATGCCACAAAAGCATCCGTTCCATTCCAGGGGTGATCGAGACTGGATTCTTTCCTAAGGCAGGAAGAGTTATTCTAGGTTACCAAGACGGACGCACGGTCATTATATAGATACCGGAACCATTAATGAAAAATCCATTATTAGGCGAAAGCTCACCCGCCTCCAAATAGCTTCAATATTTAACATAAAATTCATTTAGAGCCAGATCTACGACAGCTTTGATCAGCTCTTCCGCATCCTCTCCCTCTGCTTTTACCGACACCTGAGAACCGCAAGAAACCGCCAACATCAACAATCCCAAAAGAGACTTACCACTTACATGTAAATCTTGATAAGAAAAGGTAACCTGCGATTTAAAATTAGCGATAAATCTGATTAATTCAGTAGCCGGCCTAGCATGCAAGCCTTTTAAATTGGTCACTGTAAACTCTCCAGTGCACACTTTTGTCCCTAACTTACTCATAGAAAAACTCCGACAAATAAAACAGCTCTTCATCATGTATAGATAGAATTTAATTGCAATCTGATAAAAAAATTAAAATCATCTTGCTTAAATCCAAAAAATCAGATTTTTATGAACAGCATCAAACGTTAGCAAAAAAAGATATTAGCAATTGCGACAGCAAATTGCTAAATCTACTTGCGCAAAAATCTGTCTTTCCCTTACAATCCACCCTTTCAGCATCCAGGTAGCTTGGTGCTGTTTGTGAAGCGTTCATTTACAAGGAGATAGGTATGGTACAGCAAACAGAGAAGAAACTATCTTTAAAACCTCTGGGTAATCGAGTAGTTGCGCAAAGAGTAGAGCAGGAAGAGAGTCTTAAAGGAGGGATAGTCCTTCCAGATTCGGCGAAAAAAAAACAGGAGACTGCTCGTGTAGTAGCCGTTGGACCAGGCGCGTTGACTAAGGAGGGAAATCACCTTCCTATGCCGGTCAAAGTAGGCGATATGATTGTAGTAGACAAATATGCTGCACAAGAGTTTTCTATCGAAGGCGTAGAATATATCTTCGTAAAAGCAGATGATATCATGGGAACTCTTATATAAAGGAGAATAAGTCATGCCAGCAAAAAACATTAAATACAAAGAAGAAGCACGTTCTAAATTACTTCGTGGCGTTTCCGCTCTTGCCAATGCTGTTAAGGTGACCTTAGGTCCTAAGGGACGCAATGTAGTAATCAATAAAAAATATGGATCTCCCCACATTACTAAAGATGGCGTCACAGTGGCAAAAGAGATCGAATTGGAAGATGAGCATGAAAACATGGGTGCTCAGATGGTGAAGGAGGTTGCAAGCAAGACTGCCGATAAAGCAGGTGATGGAACTACCACTGCTACTGTCCTTGCCGAAGCAATAGCAATTGAAGGTAATCGTAATATTACGGCAGGAGCCAATCCTATAGAAATCAAGCGAGGTATGGAAAAGGCTGTCGCAATTTGTGTAGAAGAATTGAAAAAAATGAGTAAGCCTGTTCTATCGAAGACAGAGATAGAGCAAGTCGCCACCGTTTCAGCAAATGGCGAAGTTGAAATTGGCAAGTTAATCGCTCATGCAATGGATAAAGTAGGAAAGGATGGAACCATTACCGTAGAAGAGGGCAAATCGGTCGAAACTCAGTTAAAAGTAGTAGAAGGAATGAGTTTTGATCGTGGCTATTCTTCGCCCTATTTCGTAACAGATCAGCAATCACAGGAAGTGGTTTTTGATAATCCATATCTATTGATATATGAAAAAAAGATAAGCAATATAGCAGATCTTCTGAAGATTTTGCAATCTGTACTTGAGACTAGAAAGCCTCTTGTTATCCTCGCAGAGGATGTTGAAGGTGAGGCGCTTTCCACCTTAGTGCTCAATAGAGTCACCCGTGGGCTCGCAGTATGTGCTGTCAAAGCACCTGGATTTGGAGATCGTCGCAAAGCGATGCTTGAGGATATAGCTATACTTACTGGTGCAACTTTTATCAGTGAGGATATTGGTTTAAGCCTAAGCAAAGTCACTATGGATCAATTGGGATCTGCTAAGAAAGTGATTGTTAAGAAGGATGATACAACCATTATCGAAGGAGCTGGAAAAAAAGAGAAGGTTTCTGCTCGTATTGCAGCGATCAAGGGAGAGATAGAAAAGAGCAGCTCTGATTATGATAAGGAAAAGCTTCAGGAAAGACTCGCCAAACTTTCTGGTGGTGTAGCGGTGATTAGTGTAGGAGCCTCTACTGAGGTAGAACTAAAAGAGAAAAAGGATAGGGTAGAGGATGCAGTTCATGCTGTAAAAGCAGCTACAGAAGAGGGAATAGTTCCTGGAGGAGGCGTTGCCCTTCTTCGTTGTATTCCTGCTCTAGACAAACAGATGCATCATGTATCTGGCGATATTAGTGTAGGTATTCAGATTGTTAAAAAGGCTCTCGGGGCTCCCATTAAGCAAATCGCCCATAATGCAGGTCGTGAAGGAGCTGTCATCTTGGAACATGTGCTAAAGACAGGTACATATGGTGAGGGATGGGATGCTCAAAACGATGAGTATGTGGATTTGATTAAAAGGGGTATCGTAGATCCGACCAAAGTGGTCCGTTGTGCGCTGCAAACGGCTGTTTCTATTGGATCACTTATTATAACCACTGAGGCAATTATATCAGAAGAAAGGGAAGATAAGAAAGTTCCAGCTTCTGATATGGCTCATCCTGAATATTAATTCTCCCGATCTATATTCGAAAGCGCTCTGGTTTAAAGAGCGCTTTTTTTTACAAAGATATCTTTTCTTTTTCCTCCAAAAGAAGTAGAAAGAGAGGGAAAACATGAAAGCCTTTACTTTCTAATGATTCGCGGTTATGCGCTAAATCCTCCTGAAACAAACTTGTCGGTTTTTTATTATCCTTCCCCCTCTTTAGGAAGCTACGAGATTGAAATCCTTATTCGATATTGTGGTTTGTGTCGTAGCGATCTTAATATTATAAACAACTCCCGGAAAGCATCCAAATACCCTCTCATATTGGGACATGAGATCGTTGGAAATGTGGCACGAAAAGGATCTTTAGTGAAACAATTCAGCGTGGGAGATTGGGTAGGGGTAGGGTGGCAATCGGGAGCCTGTTTTGAATGCGAATCATGCATTCGTGGAGATGAAACCCTATGTTCATCAAAAAAAAGAACTTGTGTAGACCAGCAAGGGGGATTTGCAGAATCTATATTTGTCGACGCTCGTTTTGCTTATCTTATTCCAAGCGGTATCGATCCATCCAAAGCAGCTCCTTTGCTCTGTGCAGGAGCTACCTCTTTTATTCCATTTAAGCAGCATCGTATTCAAGCGTCCATGCAGGTTGCAATCGTTGGAATTGGAGGTCTTGGACACTTAGCTATTCAGTTTGCCCATGCTTTTGGCTGTGAGGTGACAGCGATTTCCTCAACTCCTTCTAAGGAAGAAGATGCTAGAAAATTAGGTGCTCACCATTTTTTTTCACTCATCAATCTTGACTCTATAATTCAATCAAAACAGTTATTTGATTTTGTTTTATCTACTACTTCAGCTCCGATTGACTGGGAAAAAATATGTCGCTGTTTAAAACCTAGAGGGAAATTCTGCTTGTTAGGAATACCAAAACAAAATATATCTCTGCCTGCTCAATTGTTGATTTCAAACAACATCTCACTGTTTGGAAGTGGTACAGGAAATCGCATTTCGATGATGGAAATGTTGAAATTTTCAGAGCAGCATAAGATCGATCCTTTAATAGATTTTTTTCCTATGGAAAAGGTAAACGAAGCAATCGCTCACCTAACATCCAATAAAGCAAGGTATAGAGTTGTCCTATACAACTAAAAAAATGAACGAAAAATCAGTTTCAAAGAGTAGATCTCTCTTAAAAACTGATATTCGAAGCAGTTATGCTCACCTCTTTTTAGCTGCCAAGATAGTTTGGATCTTCATTATAAAGAGCATTGTATGCAGGTGGAAAACTTTTCTCACTTCTTTTAGCTATGACCAAACCTTTGTCTAGAGTAAAAATGTATCTTGTTTCGGAAACAGCCTCTACTCCTACCGAAATTTTCTCAATATATTCATACTCTTGCCGGTTTATATCTATATTATAAATTTTATATGGATTCCCATATTGCTTGATTAACTCTTTTGAGCTAGTTCCTATATCGACCGAATCAAAAGTAGAACGAGATACCCCAATATAGGAACTTCCGCAAGAGGAAAACAATAAACAGAGGGGAAAAATCATCCAATAACAGATAAAAAATCTTTCCATACTTTTCCTTTAATAATAGCACGTGTTTGTTCTAATGATGTATATTCAGCATATACTCTATAACTACCATCATTTTGTTTTTCATAAAATTCCAATGCCTCAAATCCTAATTTAATAGATCGAAATTCCCAAGCAATAAGAATTGCAGTAATTATTCCTTTACCATAAACAGTTCCCATTGATGGATGATCAAATTGCACATGAAATTTATCCGAGGCGAGATCAAAAAATAAAAGCTGATTATGCATTAACTCAGCAAAATTTTTTAACTGAATCTTTTGAGAAGATTCTATAATACCCAAGCTATTTTTATGTGAAAAATCCCATCGAGTAGAATATTGAGAGATTTTATTAACATTACTTAACTGAATCTCTCCTCTACCTATCCATATACTAGGAGACAAAATAAAATCATGCTGATAGTTATTATTCACAAGCAATCATTTCTTATTAAAAACCTTCTTGTATTTGTTTAATAAAAAATCATACTTTAATTAAGAAATCTACAAAATTTCCTTCTAAAAAACAAATCTTTGAACATAGATATTTTGTACTATACCTAAAGCCATCATTGTAGAAACAACAGAAGAGCCTCCATAGGTAATAAGTAATAAAGGCACTCCTGTAATGGGGAACAAACCAGACATCATACCTATATTCACAATAATATGGATTGCTAGACAAGTGGCGATCCCCGCCGACAGCAATTGTCCTAATCGATCCTTAGCTTTAGCTGTAACTTGAAAGCAAAAATAAATCAAACCGAAAAAGAGAAATAGCAAGAAAAAAATTCCTAACAAACCAAATTCCTCACTATAAGCAGCAAAAATAGAATCCGTATAAGCAGCAGGTAACCATCCTTGAGTAGAAAAATCTCCTTTATGCCATCCACTACCTCTCATTCCTCCCAATCCAATAGCTATTTGAGCGGCTCGATGATGGTAGGTTTCTGGATTTAATCGATCATACTGATAGCTCTTCAAAAAATGAGTCACAAAAGAACGACATTGTTCATGGGATAGGATCCCAGTAAAAATCAATCCAGTAAAAAGAGAAAACAGAACAACTAATAGAGCCATTATTTTAACTACACTTTTGCGAATATTACCCATATAAAAGAGAGTCCATGTAACAGGATAAAGAACAAGAGCAGTACCTAAATCAGGTTGTTTTAAAATAAGAATAAATGGAGCAAAAAATATCAAAATAGCTAAGAAAGCTGTCGACCAGCTACTTATTCTATACTTCCTTTTTTCAATAAAACAACTTAGAGCAATAATCACGATCAGTTTTGCATATTCTGAAGGCTGAACCTCTCTTCCAATAAAAGGTAACCGATACCAGCGATACACATTTTGGATTGGAGAGGTAAAAAAAAGACCCACAAGCAAAAGCAGAATGAACAGATATCCCACTTTGCTCCATGAGAGAAATTGTCGATAATCAAGACCGGCAAAAAAAAAATAAACTATCCAACCCAATATAAACCATTGAAGCTGTACTTGAGTAGCCTTAGTAAAAGATAGATCAGCTTCGGAAGTTATCGAAGCGATCATTGCAAGACTTACCGCCATTAACATTAAAATTAAGGGAATAAATCGCCAATCGACTCGAAGGAGGTGCCTGTAGCTCCACATGATTTAATTTAAGGAATATCCTAAGATAGAGTATAAGTTGGGTTAGAACTTTCGTCAACTTTATGCTCAATCATTTCATCGATCATACTCAACTCGAATCTGTAGATTCAACGAATGATTGGGCCTTCCTTCATAAAGAAAAACTCAATTTGGATCATATTAATGCGATAACAGCAGCTGAGCAAACTAAAGGAAGAGGAAGGTTTTCCAGATCCTGGTTCTCTCCTAAAGGGGATAATATTTACACCTCTTTGGTTTTTACTCTTCCTTCAGAAAAAAAATATATTACACATATTGGGCAAGTAATGGCATACTCTGCCACAACTTTATTGCGTAAACTAGGCTTTTCAGCAGCAATTAAATGGCCTAATGATATCCTTATCGAAGAGAAGAAAATCGGCGGTGTTTTGACAGAAACCTATTCATTAAACAATAAAATTTTAATAGTGTTAGGGATCGGATTGAACGTTAATATGTCTAGTGAAACAATTAAAAAAATCGAAAAACCTGCTACTTCTCTTTTCGAATTATCTAAAAAACAATGGAATTTGTCAGACCTCACCTCCCTGCTACTAGAACAATTTATTATAGATTTACAACTATTAGAAAAAGATCGTTTTAGTTTTTTTCAAGACCATTTTAGCAAGCTTCTTTCTTCTATAGGCAAAAGAGTTATTTGTCAAAATGGCATACAAACTATTTCTGGAATTTGTCAATCGATTACTAGAGAAGGAATGCTACAATTGGAAGTTGCTTCCGGATTAATTCAACGAATTAGTGCTGGAGAGTTAATATAACAAACTATTGATTTTCGGAGAAATTAGGAATTACAACAAGCGTAATCGAAAGGTTTTTTCGGAGCAACTGCTGAATGTTATCTAAAGTGGAACCAGTGGCAGCAACACAGGTAGTACAAGCTCCTTTATAAAGAATTATTAACTGGTCAGAGTCAGAAAGATCCTGAAGTTCAATCTCTCCACCATCTAAATGGATATAAGGCCGAATCTCTCGATCCAGCAACTGGTCGATAAGAGATAATTTCTCTCTCTTTGACAATTGGTTCCAACCAGAAAACTGCTTCTCTGCATGAGCTACTTCTGAAAGAGAGGATTCGTTCCATTCTCCAATGCTTTTTTGAAGAGTAGCAATTACCTCATCAAAATATCGATATATCTCTTGGGGAAATCCTTGAGGATTTTGTTTATCCCTAAGTTCCCTATCGATAGATGTTGACCTAATTTGGTTAACTTGAGAACAATTTTTCCCTAAAAGAATCTCGCTAGTTACCTCTAATACTCCAATTAGAATAGAAGGACCAAACATTTGGTAGCGAACATCTGCAATTCTCCCATCCTCCTGATCAATCAGCCAATACCAAGTTATCTCATATTCCTCTATTAAATTTTTTTGACTAGCTACAATCAGCCTCGTTCTCTGAAGCAGCGGTTCTTCCTTGGACAAAACTCCACCAAATCGAGGAAAAGCAATCTTTTGCTCCATTTTTTTGCTATAAAACTTCCAAATAGAGGGAAAATAGAAAGATGTAGAATTCATGGAGCTAATTTTTTTAATTTTTTCACACAAGAGACAATTCTTTCCAAAGCAATATTTATATCTGAACGAGTAGTATCATGAAAAAGCGCAAAGCTGATCGCAGAAAGAGCCCATTCTTTTTTTATACCAGAGTGTTGGAGTACCCTCGACAATTTTTGATAAGATCCTCCCCCTATGGTCGCATAAACAGCCGCTTTATGAAGAGTATAGAGAAGCGCTTCCGACATAATACCAGGAAAGGAAATCACTGAAATATGGGGAACTCGTTCAAACTGATCAAATAAAACTATTGCGTCAGGAAAAGCAGAAGATAATTGTTCTTCAAAAAAATTTCTTAATTGAGCAACCTCCACCGCAAACCGATCTCTTTTCTCCCTATGAAACTCTAACGCACGCGCCAATCCGCAAAGAAAAGCGACAGGAAGATGGGAAGATTGCACTTTCCTCCTTAAAACAGCACCACCAATGCCAGAAGGAGTATTCATCCTATCCCCATCTAAAGTAAGCAGATCGACCCCCATTTCTTCAAATCCAATGGATCTACTACTTACCATATGGGTGACATCGAGATGAACCTTAACTCCCTTATTACGACATATATCTATGATCTGATCGATAGGTTCAATTACCCCTGTTAATCCATTTGCCCATGAACAAGAAAGCAAAGAGGTACGCTCCGTTATCAGATCATCTAACATTTCGATAGAAATTCTTCCCGCTTCATCCACTCCTAGAGGAGTTGCTACCGATCCGATCTCCGCCAAACGATTTATAGGCAAAATGAGAGAAGCTTCTGCTGTGATAGGAACCAATATCTGATTCGCACGGCTTGAGTAGATCTCTTTTACATAAAAATCGACCAGTATCTGAAAAACTCCACTGACACCCCCGCTGGTTAAAGCAAAAGAATTATCAGCAGAAATGCCCAAAATGGCATAAATAGAAGCTAAAGCATCATCTACTTTTTCATATAACTGCAAACCTTTTTGGTGAGGAGCCGCTAAGGAACCCCAATTGTGAAGATAAAAATGGTTGAGACATTCTATCACCTCAGGTATGGGACGAGATATAGTATGATGATCTAAATAAACCTCATTATCCATCTCTATTCCATCGCTCATCGCAAAAAGAATAGAATAACGGCACCCCAGTTTTAAATTCTACTTTGCTTGGAGAGCGAAAAGAGGAATTTTCCAAAAACATAACTATTATTCTTAGAGAATTGCTATGAGCACAAAGCAACAGATTATCCCCTTTTCTTAGATGAGGAACCACCCGCTCCTGAAAATAGGGAATAACTCTTTCTGCAGTTTGCTTAAGGCTCTCTCCCCCAGGAGGAACAGCATCAAAATCCCTTCTCCAGATCTCTACCTGTTCAACCCCATACTGAGACCTCATTGCATCTTTATTTTTCCCTTGTAACTCTCCATACATTCTCTCATTAAGTTGCCAAGCGGGATAAACAGGAATCCGATCTGGATCCCTATTGTCTATCTCTTGCTGATCTGATTGAAGGCGAATAATCTGAGGAACTCTCTTCTCCTCATGAACACTCATTGCTAATAAAGCGGTCATCTGAGACCGAATGAGGGCAGAAGTAAAAATAACATTTATCGAAATGGACGATATTTGCATACCCGCTTCTAACGCCTCTTCCACTCCTTTACGACTTAAAGGAATATCGACCCATCCCGTAAACATATTCCTATCATTCCACATAGAAGCTCCATGACGTAAAAGAATAAGTTGAGCCATACTCTTCCCTTGTGTTAACTAGGTTTGTAGAATATCATAATAAGCATATGAAACGGCTAAGTAAAGTGCTAGCAGCTGCAGGTGTCGCTTCTAGACGGACAGCTGAGAAGATGGTCTTTGAAGGGAAAATATCTGTCAATGGAACAGTTGTTCGCGCTCCACAAACGCTGGTTTCTTTCGATAAAGATCAGATCACCTTTGATGGAAGGCCAATCTTAAGAGAACAGAGTAAGGTCTACTTTCTCCTCAACAAACCTAAAGGATATATTTGTAGCAACGCAAGAGTGGGATCGAAAAAATTAGTAACAGACCTCTTTAAAGAAATGGATTGTCGCCTATTTACGGTAGGAAGATTGGATAGAGATACGACAGGATTGCTCCTAGTTACTAATGATGGGCTTTTCGCGCAGAAGGTCATACATCCCTCTAACAACCTTACCAAAGAATATTTGATCAAAACGGAACAGGAAATCACTCATGAACATCTTCTATCTCTCTCAAAAGGAGTCTTTATTGAAAAGATTTTAGTAAGACCTGTTAAAGTATCCAAAGTACGAAGAGGGACGCTTAAAATCGTAATACGCGAGGGAAAAAAGAGAGAAATACGCCTGATAGCCGAGTATGCTGGTCTCAATATAATTTCCCTTCAACGCATCCGTATAGGAGCTCTTACTTTGGGATCCCTCAAACTAGGAGAACATCGGCAACTTAAAGAAACAGAGATAAGTGAATTGTTGCAGAGATCCGGGTAAACCTCCCTAATATTATTCGCGGCCTTTATATGTCATCAAAAGAGCTAATAACTTTACCTACAAGACCAAATTCGATAGCTTCTTGCGCTGAAAACCATCTATCCCTATCGATCGCTTTTTGAATCACCGCTCTCTCTTGACCAGTAGCTTCCATATAAATCTCAACCGTACGATGACGCAACTTCTCTATCTCAGAAGCATGTATCTGCAAATCAGTCGCTTGGCCCGTTATCCATCCCCCAACTCCAGGCTGATGAATCATAATGCGAGCATAAGGAGTTACAAACCTCTTATGAGCAGGAGCGGCCAAACTTAAAAGCGATCCCATAGATGCGGCAAGACCTGTCACCAAAGTAGTAATAGGAGAAGTAATCAGCTTTATTTGATCCCAGATCGCAAATCCATCATCGACCGATCCTCCTGGTGAATTGATCACCAGCAATATCGGCATAGCAGGATTCTCCAACTCTAAATACCAGAGCTTTCGTATAACATCACGCGCACTTGTACCATCAACCACACCGGAGAGAAAAATACGCCTTGCCCTAAGCAAACATTCGTCTATTTTATAATCGATAGATTCCATCTCTTTTTTCTCTTTACTCAACTGTAACATATGACCTCACAGATATTTAGATTCGATATACCACTAATCCAAAATTAACTCAGGATAGAGAGGAAAAGAGGAAAGTAATTGGGTTACCTTATCTACCAGCGATGAGCGAACCATTGGATCCATTTCAACTATCTCTTCACCAGAATGGCTCTTTTTAATACGACTACCCTCCAAAACATCTAAAATAATAGATCCAATCATTTTCATCTCATCCTCTTTCATACCTAAAGTAGTCACGGCTGCTGTTCCCAAACGAATCCCAGAGGTATGCCAAGGACCACGGGCATCAAAAGGAATCATATTGCGATTAACAGTTAAACCAACCGCTCTTAACGATTTCTCAGCCTCTCTTCCAGTAAGTCCAAACCTTTCTATCGTATTGATCACTATCAAATGGTTATCGCTACCGCCCGTCACTAGAGGAACTTTTCGGGACAACAGATATTCGACTAACGCACGACAATTATTCACCACCTGATAAGCATAATCTCTAAAAGAAACCTCCGAAGCTTCTTTAAAAGCAACAGCCTTTGCTGCCATAATATGAGGCAAAGGCCCTCCTAATACTAAGGGACACCCTTTGTTCACAACTTCCTGATATTTCTGAGAGGAAAGAATAAATCCTCCACGAGGACCACGAAGCGTTTTATGAGTAGTAGAGGTAATAATATCTGCATAAGGAACAGGATCATTCTCCCCAGTCAGCACTTTTCCTGCTACTAAACCGGCAAAATGAGCCATGTCGACCATCAAGGTAGCGCCTACACTATCAGCAATCTCCCTCATTTTAGAAAAATCGATCAAACGGGGATAAGCAGAATAACCAGCCAAAAGAATAGCAGGCTTCTCCTTTTTCACTTGGCGATCAAGAAGAGAATAATCGATAAGATCTGTTTTCGGGTTCACATCATAAGGAATGGCCCGCATCATCTTAGAAGAAAAATTACTCCTATATCCATGAGTTAGATGACCTCCAGAATGGAGGGACATCCCCATTACTTTCTGTTTTAATAATAAGCTCCGTACCTTTTCATATTCCTGAGGAGTTAGCTCACCAACATTTCTCTTGCCTAACCGCACAATCTCTCGATTCTCTATCCGATAGACCAAAATTGACCAGAAAGCAATTAGATTAGCGTCAGCACCTGAATGGGGCTGAACATAAGCATGATCAGATCCAAAAATTCTTTTAAGCTCTTCTACAGCAGCTGTTTCTATCAGATCTATATTTTCACACCCAGCATAAAAGCGATGATATGGGTAGCCCTCTGCATATTTATCCGTCAATAAATTACCCATGGCAAGTTGAACAGAGAGAGAAGAAAAATTTTCAGAAGCAATTAACTTAACCGAGTTTCTCTGGTTTCTGATTTCCTCTACCACCGCTTTGCCGATAGATGGAAAAGCAGAGGTAACTGTATCGATTGCAGCAAGATAAGCTATTGCAGCCGAGGAACGAAAATCCTCACTTCTACTCGCCAAATATTTATCTACATAGCCCATTATAGCATTCTTACACAAAAGAGGATTTTGTACGACCTTTCAATGAGTAAAGCAACAGCAAAGTTGACTCTTGAGAGGAAATCAGTAATAATTATTCTCAATTAACAGGGCTATTTAGATGAAAAAATTTCTTGAACTTATTTTGAATATTCAAGATCTCGATATGAAGATGATCCGCTTAATGCGTATCAAAAAAGAGCGACTAAAGGAAATAGAGGAGGTATTGTCTCTGCGAAAAGAGCTAGAGCTCCAGCTCAAAGATAAAGAGCAGGAAAATGAAAACCTAAAAAATGAAGTTAGCTCGTTGGAGATAAAAATTGCGGAGATAGGAGAAAAATTTAAAAAACTAGAAGCCCAACAAGGTGTTGTTAAAAAAGTCAAAGAGTTTAACATCATAACCCAACAAATGACCCTTTTGGAAAAAGAAAAAAGAGAAGCAGAGCAAAAAATAGCAGACCTTTCTGACAAGAAAATAGCAGAAGAAGCGTTGTTAGTGAAAATTAGGGAAGGATTGAAAGCGTCTAATCTGAGCAGTAGTTCTCTAGAAAATGAAATCCATCAAAGCATATCTCTAATCAATGCAGAAGGTCGCTCTCTTAAACAAGAAAGGGATCGGTTAGCCTCTGCCGTTCCTCCAGAAGATTTACAGATGTACGAAAGGCTTTTACGCAATAAAAGGGATCGAGTAGTAGTTCCTATTGAAAATCGCGTCTGTGGCGGCTGTCATATTACTTTAAACGCCCAGCACGAAAGCATCGTCCGCAGAGAAGAGGGTGTGGTGTTTTGCGAATATTGCTCTCGGATTCATTATTGGCAACCAGAGGCTGTTTCCGCAGAGGGAGCTGTTTTCAAGAGAAAAAAAAGAAAAACCGCAGCAAGTTAACCCCTCTGACGAGGGGGCAGGGAAAGTAAGCAATCGCTGTCCGCTAAGCGGATAGAGGAAAGTCTGGACTTCGCAGGAGAGGATACCAGTGAAAGACTGGGGGCCGTAAGGCTACGGAAAGTGTAACAGAAAAGATACCGCTGTTTAGTAATATTAAACAGTAAGGGTGAAAAGGTGTTTTTAATCAGATTCGCCCTCACTTACCGAAAGGTAAGGAGCTACAAACCCTATCCGAAGCAAGAAGAACAAATCAGTTCTCCGCACCCAATTTGTTCTCTATTAGTCGCTCGAGAGTCTTAGCGATAAGATTCCTAGAAGAATGGTTGCTCACGACAGAATCCGGCTTATCGCTTTCCCTGTTTTTTTTAGCAAGCTTCCCAATCTGGAGTTAGAAGAAAAGATGGCTGAGGTCCAAAAAAAATCCCACACCTAAATGTGGGATTTTCAGAAAAAAGAACAATATGGAACAACTAAAAATCAAATCCAAGTTTCAAACCCAATCCTTGAAAACCGAGATCTGCAGGTGCACTTGACGCTGCATTAAGCTGTGAAAGAGAGGGCCAATATTGGAACTGATAGGTGAGATCCACATTGAAGTTGGAATCGCCATCATCTATAGCAACATCCCACCCAAAACCAAACTCTGCAGACGCCATAACAGCGAGTCCACTACTGTTGATTCCATTATAACTCGCATTCGAATCAACAGGAGCTGTCGCACTAGAATCATTAGATTTACTTGTCTGACGATTAGACCAGTGACCATACATCAAAGCAGCAGAGAGATCTCCTAGCAGAGAGAACGAATGGCCATCACCACTAGATAAGTTCCACTTAGTTCTAAAACCTCCTTCAGTACCAATTCCAGCAAAATTACTGCTTGAATCTGTACTTAAAGTTTTTTTAGTTACAGTGAAACTATTCGCCACTTTTTGGTTAACCCATCCGCCTTTAATCCCAACATGAGGACGAGCTCGGATCTTCTTGCTGAAAAGAAACCATTTTCCTAATTGCCAATCAAACATATTAAATGAAATACTCCTTGCAGATTGGAAATTATCATAAGCAGTAGTTACTCTCTTCTCTACATTTTCTACGATGTGACCAGTTGCAGTTTCTTCCCAATTATTATCAGGCCAGAACCCTGTGTACAATAGTTGGGAATCCCACTGATCACAACCCATATTTATCCCAACAGCGGCCCGAACTCCCCAAGCCCATGGAAAATCACGATTTCCAAAACTCTTGGTTGTTAAAGGTGCTGCAGTGGTAGATTTTGTATAAGGAGCTGACTCTCCAGATACGCTCGTATACCAATAGAGCGGTTCTACAGAAAGAAGCCACCCACTGCTTGCAACGGGACGCCCCGAAGCTAATGTCATGCTGCTCGTCATCGACTGCTGCTGACCATTGACGCGCGCAGAAGGAGCGCCAGAATTCGCTATCACCATATCGCTGCCATCTGCTACCAAAGCAGACGCAGTCAATGTTAACACACTAAATAAGAATGCCCGTCTCATATCTCTCCTACGTATAGAGTTAAAAACAAAAATAACTAAACTCAGGATAATCGAGCAATAATAAAAAAACAAGAACCTAAAAATCATACCTAAACTTCAAACCTAAACCTTGAAAACTGAGATCCGCAGGAACTGTTATTCCCGCATTAAGCTGTGAAAGAGAGGGCCAATATTGGAACTGATAGGTGAGATCCATTGCGAAATGGGAATCACCATCCTTTATAGCAACATCCCACGCAAAACCAACTCCTCCAGATGCCATAAGGGCCAGCCCATTACTATCGATTCCGGTACAATTCGATGTTTTTTCAGAAGAGGTGGATATATATTCACTTGACTGACGATTAGACCAGTGACCATACATTAAAGCGGCAGAGAGATCTCCCAATAGCGAGAACGAATGGATATCCCTATTTAACAAGTTCCACTGAGTCCTAATCCCGCCTTCAGCACCAACCCCAGCAAAATTGCTTCTTGAATTTTCTATTGAGAAAGCACTAAAAAGAGCGCTGCTGAATCGAGTGCCAATTTTTTGATCAACCCATCCAGCTTTAATTCCAGTATAAGGACGCGCTCGTATATTTTTGCTGAAAAGAAACCATTTTCCTAATTCCACATCAAACATGTTGTAGGAAATTTTATTTTGATGTTCCACCAGAGTGCCAGTGGAGAGATTCGATTTTCTATTATTTTTAGGCCAAAACCCTGTGTACAATAGTTGGGAATCCCACTGATCATGACCCATATTTATTCCAACAGCGGCCCGAACTCCCCAGGCCCATGGAAAATCATACTGTCCATAATAGGTGTTTGATATATCTAACGAATAAGATTTCTCTTGATTCATGCTCGTATACCAATAGAGCGGTTCTACAGAAAGAAGCCGCCCACTACTTGCAACGGGACACCCCGAAGCTAATGTCATACTGCTCCTCATTGACTGCTGCTGAACATTGACGCGCGCAGAAGGAGCGCCAGAATTCGCTATCACCATATCGCCGCCATCTGCAACCAAAGCAGATGCGCTTAATGTCAATAGACTCAATAAAAATAGCTGTCTCACATCTCTACTGTCCTATAGATCTAAAAAATTCTTTAACCTAACCCAGAGCCATCAACCAGTAATGGAACAACTAAAAATCAAATCCAAGTTTCAAACCCAATCCTTGAAAACCGAGATCTGCAGGTGCACTTGACGCTGCATTAAGCTGTGAAAGAGAGGGCCAATATTGGAACTGATAGGTGAGATCCACATTGAAGTTGGAATCGCCATCATCTATAGCAACATCCCACCCAAAACCAAACTCTGCAGACGCCATAACAGCGAGTCCACTACTGTTGATTCCATTATAACTCGCATTCGAATCAACAGGAGCTGTCGCACTAGAATCATTAGATTTACTTGTCTGACGATTAGACCAGTGACCATACATCAAAGCAGCAGAGAGATCTCCTAGCAGAGAGAACGAATGGCCATCACCACTAGATAAGTTCCACTTAGTTCTAAAACCTCCTTCAGTACCAATTCCAGCAAAATTACTGCTTGAATCTGTACTTAAAGTTTTTTTAGTTACAGTGAAACTATTCGCCACTTTTTGGTTAACCCATCCGCCTTTAATCCCAACATGAGGACGAGCTCGGATCTTCTTGCTGAAAAGAAACCATTTTCCTAATTGCCAATCAAACATATTAAATGAAATACTCCTTGCAGATTGGAAATTATCATAAGCAGTAGTTACTCTCTTCTCTACATTTTCTACGATGTGACCAGTTGCAGTTTCTTCCCAATTATTATCAGGCCAGAACCCTGTGTACAATAGTTGGGAATCCCACTGATCACAACCCATATTTATCCCAACAGCGGCCCGAACTCCCCAAGCCCATGGAAAATCACGATTTCCAAAACTCTTGGTTGTTAAAGGTGCTGCAGTGGTAGATTTTGTATAAGGAGCTGACTCTCCAGATACGCTCGTATACCAATAGAGCGGTTCTACAGAAAGAAGCCACCCACTGCTTGCAACGGGACGCCCCGAAGCTAATGTCATGCTGCTCGTCATCGACTGCTGCTGACCATTGACGCGCGCAGAAGGAGCGCCAGAATTCGCTATCACCATATCGCTGCCATCTGCTACCAAAGCAGACGCAGTCAATGTTAACACACTAAATAAGAATGCCCGTCTCATATCTCTCCTACGTATAGAGTTAAAAACAAAAATAACTAAACTCAGGATAATCGAGCAATAATAAAAAAACAAGAACCTAAAAATCATACCTAAACTTCAAACCTAAACCTTGAAAACTGAGATCCGCAGGAACTGTTATTCCCGCATTAAGCTGTGAAAGAGAGGGCCAATATTGGAACTGATAGGTGAGATCCATTGCGAAATGGGAATCACCATCCTTTATAGCAACATCCCACGCAAAACCAACTCCTCCAGATGCCATAAGCGCGAGCCCACTACTATCGATTCCGGTATAATCTATGCTTGTTTTAGAAGAGCTGGATCCATTTAGATATTGACCGGACTGACGATTAGACCAGTGACCATACATCAAAGCAGCAGAGAAATCTCCCAATAGCGAGAACGAATGGATATCCCTACTTAACAAGTTCCACTGAGTCCTAATTCCCCCTTCACTACCTACCCCAGCAAAATTGCTCCTTGAATTTTCTGTTGCGGAATTAGCACCAAGAGCAGCACTGCTGAACTGAGCGCTGCTTCTTTGATTAATCGATCCAGCTTTAATCCCAGTATAGGGTCGCACCCTTATATTTTTGCTGAAAAGAAACCATTTTCCTAATTCCGCATCAAACATGTTATAGGAGATACTCATGTTAGATTGAACACAATCATACTTCTTGTCGCTACCAGATATTGAATCTACGATGGCGCCATTTTGGCTCGATGAATGTTTGCTATCAGGCCAAAACCCTGTGTACAACAGTTGGGAATCCCACTGATCATGACCCATATTTATTCCAACAGCAGCCTGAGCTCCCCAAGCCCATGGAAAATCATGCTTGCCATGGAAGATTTCATCTGTGCCTTGAATCTCAAACGGAGCTACCTCGCCCATTACGCTCGTATACCAATAAAGCGGTTGTAGAGAAAAAAACCATCCCTTACCTGCAACGGGACGTCCCGAAGCTAACGTCATGCTGCTTTTCATCGACTGCTTCTGATTATTTGTTGTGCGAGCCGAGCGCGCAGGAACCTGCGCGCGTGCAAAAGCGCTCTTAGAATTCGCTACCTCTATCCCTTCACTATCTGCAAAAGCAGATGCGCTCAATGCTAACAGACTAAACAATAACAGCCTCATGATGTTCCTCCCTAAGATCGAATCCACCCAAGCTCAGAGTATTCTAGCAACAATAAGAAAACAATAAACTAAAATTTTTAATATAATTAATTCCTGAAAATGCACCTCACGCAGCTCCTTTTCGGCTGCTGCTGATTATTTGTTGTGCAAACCGAGAGAGCAAGAGGTGCGTGCATACAGAAGCGCTCTTAGTATTCCCTATCTACACAAGGAGAGCTGCTAATTCATCGATCCTCTCTCAGCTTTTTCTCTGCACAAGGGATGATTTTTCTCATAAACTTTCCTTTTCAGGTTGGTTGAAACCTGAGTATATATTGTGGTGGTGGCTACTGAATCGTGGCCTAAGATTATCTGTATGGTTTTAAGATCCATCCCATTTTCTAACCAATGAGTTGCAATGGTGTGTCTTAAGGTATGAGGAGTTATTTTAGCCGCCAATCCCGAAGAAGATCCCATCTTCTGAAAAGATCTATCGATCGATCTCACGCTCAACCGTTTTCCCCATTTGTTGAGGAAAAGCGCTTCGTGATCCTGCTCCGATCGATGGCCTAATCGATCCAGATATCGTTCCGGATGGCTTAAGTAGTTTTGCACCCAACTTATAGCCGTATGGGTCACCGGAACGATCCGTTCTTTACCCCCTTTCCCAAACACTTTTATGGAAAAACTTTCAAAGCAGATATCGGATCGATTAATTCCCACTAATTCGCTCACTCTTAAACCTGAGCTATACAATAGCTCGACTATAGCCCTATCTCGAATTCCTAAAAATTTATTAGTATCAGGCTGCATTAAAAACCGCTCTACCTCCTCTAATGTTAAAAGAGGAGGAATGGTTTTCTCCAACTTAGGAGTATGAAATTCCTCTAACGGATTCGATACGATAACCTCCTCTTTCAATAAAAAAATAAAAAAAGAACGTATAGCAGACAATCTTCTAGCAATTGTTTTTTTAGCCATTCCTCTTAAGGAGAGATCGGTTAAATAAAAACGCATATCCCTCTTAGCAACGGTAGAAAAGATTCGTCCTTTCTTGTTCATAAATTGAATAAAGCAGTTCAAATCAATCTGATAATTGCGAAGAGTGTGCGGGGAATAGTGATGAATAGCCTTTAAATAGGATAAAAATCGTTCTTTCCATTCATTCATAAATTATCTATTTGATATACTTTTTCACATGATTACCTTAATGGCCATTTCCAAGAAGATAGGGGCTCGCACTCTTTTTGAGGAAGTTAATGTTGTTTTTACAAAAGGAAATCGTTACGGGTTAACTGGCCCTAATGGATCTGGAAAATCGACTTTGATGAGGCTGATTGCCAAAGTCGAGGAGCCTACAAGCGGTTCCGTTTTCCTTCCGAATAAAGTGGGGTTTTTGCAACAAAATGTTGAAAAATTCAAAGATCATCTAGTCTTAGACACGGTCATCATGGGAAATCAGCGGTTGTGGCGTGCAATTCAAGAACGAGATGATTTGTCTGAAAAAGAACCAAGAGATGTGGGATTGCGCCTAGGAGAGTTAGCAGAGATCATTGAAGAAGAGGATGGGTATAGCGCAGAAAGCAATGGTGAAGAGCTATTGATAGGAATGGGCGTCCCAGAGAAATTCTATCAAAAAAAAATGGATTCTATTCCTACAGATATGCAATTTCGCGTTCTTCTCTGCCAGGCATTGTTTGGTAGTCCAGAAGCGCTTTTGTTAGATGAGCCAACTAACCACCTTGATCTTGAATCTATAGGATGGCTAGAACAGTTTTTGCTTAATTATAAGGGAATTCTCATCGTAACTAGCCATGATCGTCATTTTCTCAACACTATTACCACTCACACTGCAGATATAGACTATGAAACTTTAATTGTTTATCCAACTGCTTACGATCAGATGGTCTTAACTAAAACAGCAATTCGGACACGAATAGAAGAAGAAAACAGATCTAAACAGAAGAAAATTTCTCAACTACAAGAGTTTGTAGCAAAATTCGGAGCAGGAACGCGAGCAAGTCAGGTCCAATCTCGGATACGTGAAATCGATCGTTTAAAACCGATCGAAGCGAAACAATCTAACATTCAACGCCCCTATATTCGATTTTGCAACGTAGAAAAAAAATCAGGGCAGATTGTCTTAAAAGCGGAAAATATATCCAAAGGATATGGAGAACAATTAGTAATAAACAATTTTTCTTTAGAAATATCTATAGGGGACAAAATTGGAGTGGTCGGGAATAATGGCTCCGGAAAAACTACTTTATTAAAAATGTTAGCAGGAGCAATCAGCCCAGATAGCGGAATGATCCAGAAAGGACATCAAGTAGAGATTGGCTACTTTCCTCAGAATCACGAGGATGTTGTCGATAAAAAAATCGAAGAAAGCTTATTCGAATGGCTTAAGAAACAGAAAAAAAACAGTTACGATCAAGAAATTCGCAATGTGTTAGGCAAGATGTTGTTTGGAGGAGATGATTCTTTTAAATTAACTCGCTCTCTTTCCGGAGGAGAGACTGCTCGTATCATACTGGCAGGATTGATGCTGCGTAGCTGTAACTTGCTTATACTGGATGAACCGAACAATCACCTAGACTTAGAGTCTGTAGATGCGTTAGCTACGGCGTTAAAGGAATTTAAGGGAGCTGTAATTATCGCATCCCACAATAGAAATCTTCTTAATGAAATAAGCAACAAAATTATTGCTTTCGATCATGGAAAGATATCTACAAGCAACCAATCTTTAGAAGAATATTTATCAAACTCTACCCAAAGGAGAAAAAAATTATGATACCAGGTATTACGGGAGGAAATGGCAACATACCTCCAACTGATAAAGCCCAAGAAGCGCGCGTGATTAAAGAGGCTCTCTCTACTTATGGAGAGCAATTGTCTAATGCCAATGTAACAAATCCATCTAGTTTAAAATCTTTAGCCGATGCGACAATTTATTTAACTCATCCAAGCAAAGAAACAAAAAGCATAAGTAATTCAATAACCGAAGAGGTTAGATTAGCAGTAGATTCTATATTAGGTGTAAGACATTTTGTTCCAGGGCTTCATGAAAAAATCTCTTTGAAGGATGCATCTGTTTCATATATTCGTTCGCCCAAGGAGTTGGAAGGAGTAGTAAAATTTTTTCAACAACATTCCCGTTCTCTTCATATTTTATTAAATGAGCTTAAGTTATTGGCAGACGAATTGAATCAGGTGGCTCGATAACCTGGAGAAATCGGCTTTCTATTTTTTCTAATGAAAAGGAAAGACCCTCATATCATGGGCGGCATGCGTATTAGGGAAAATAGTTCTTGCCTCCTGTTCAAACCATTCGGCTATTTGGTAACGGGCAGAAAAATGGGTAAGGATTAAGCTTTTTGCATTGGCTTCTAAGGCAATTTGCGCTGCCTGCATCGCAGTCATATGGAGATATTGAGCAGCTAAGTGGGAATGTTTTTCTAAATAAGTGCTTTCGCAGAGCAATAGTGTTGCCTCCTGCGCCGCATCTATTGCTTCTTGACAAGGAAGTGTGTCAATAACTATAGAAAAAATCTCCCCTTTTTTCAGGAAACTAACTTCATTAAGCATAACCGAGCGATTTTCAAAAAAAAGAACTCCATCGTGCTCTAATTTACGCACTAATTTTCCTTCGATCCCCTTCTCTTTCAGTTTCTGTTTATCAAATTTCAATATATCTTTCTCAACAATACGAAATGCGCAATTGTCGACACCATGCTTGAGAAAAAAAGCCTCTATCCTAAACGAATCATTTTCTTCTACGACACCAGAGTGCTCTATTGGATATTCTATCACCTTGATTCGCTCATGGTATATTGCACTCCTTCTGAGCCGATCAAAATATACTTTTCCACTCGCAGGAAAATAGCAATGGATAGGATGGGTGACCTTATCTAAATTCAATCGCATAAACATCGATCCCAAGCCCAAGCAATGATCCCCATGAAAGTGAGTGATAAAAATATGAGTAACACATGTGGGAGCTATGTTAGCAAAAATGAACTGTCTTTGAGTCCCTTCTCCAGGATCAAATAAAAAACCTTTTTCATTCCATCGGACTAGATAAGCTCCATGATTTCTCTTCCTAGTAGGTTGTTGACTGGAACAACCTAAAATAACAAGCTCTTTATTACTCATCGATAATAATCGATACCTCCAGTTTCATTTTTCTAACTCCCTAAACAGAGAAAAACGAGCAAGCACTATTCCAACTATACCACCGCTTATGTGTGCTGTATTAGCAAAATAAGAAGAGTAGTGGAGCAGATTGAAATATCTAAGTACAAGAAATAAAAGATCTATTCCCAATGTTGCTAAAACAAAAAAGAAAAGAGAGAAAATAGTTGACCTCTGCACAGAATATCCCTCCCAAGGGGCTATCTTTTGTCTCTTCCAAATAAAAGCTACCATCCCCACCAGAATAGCTGAATAACCTAAAAACAGCGGTCCTGTTACCAAATATTGAGCAATATTAGCTATAACACCGATTATTAAGGAGAGGAAAATAAATCGGATTGTCCCCATCTTTTTTTCAATGATCCTGCCTAACACCCACAACCAGCTCATATTAAAAAATAGGTGAAGAAAGTTAGCGTGAAGAAAAGCAGGCGTAATGAGGCGCCAAATCTCTCCCTTGCGAATTTTACCAAAAAAAAGAGGGGATTGGCCAGCCACTCTCGGTTGAACGATATATTGAAATATACCTTGCCAACAAGTTCTCACCTCTTTTTCTTCTAAACGGCGATTCTCTTGGAAGGAAATTCTGCTTTTCTTCTCAAAATTTGAATCCGGATAGGCTTCATCAAACAATCCTACCCGATCTATTTCCTCAGGGTAATCAAAAAGAAGCCATTTATCGATAGGTATAAGCTCTATTTTCTGACTATTCAGCCCGTTGATAGGATAAAAAAGATATTCCTCCAAACAGCTGTATAAAAACATGAAAGAAGATAAAAGCACAATTATCTTTGTAGCAGACGTTGAGCAAGAAATAGCTTTATCTGCTTTATTAAGTAAGAGAACTGGTTGATCCATTTTAGATTTTCTTGACATCGACCTAATCTGAAGGTTATCAAAATCGTTATGGCCGCGACGATTGCTTGAAGGATAGATGCAAAAATAATTTCACTTGCTTTCGGCCAATTAATTTCCATAAAAATTTCCTCCTCATTATTTTAA
>CAYNKV010000010.1:3680-38028 GCA_964397905.1 uncultured bacterium | reverse complement strand
TTGAACGATAGTAGCTCTAGATGGAATTGTTTGGATTAGTTGCATTAGTTATAATTCGCATGGGTTTCCTACTTGTATCAGTTATATTTCCTACATATCTACTAGATAGAGATATAGATCAAACTAATGATTGCTCTCTTGACACTGGACACCTTTAAGGTTTTGCTGTTGTGTTGAATTGCTCTTTTTCGCAAGGAGGGTCTGGAGTAGTTTTTTCTGCTTGCGGTTTAGGCGTCGAAACTCTTGAGTGGAGTAGGGACGCCTTAAATCTACTTCTTATGTGCCTTAATGTAGTTAACCACGTCTTGAACGGTCTTTAATTTTTCACCATCCTGCTCGGAGACTTCGACTTCAAACTTCTCTTCTAAGGTCATGATGAGCTCGGTAAGATCGAGCGAGTCGGCATCCAGATCTTGGATAAAGGATTTGTTCAGCGTCACCTCCTCTTTCGCAACACCCAGTTGATCCACAATAATTTCGATAACTTGATCTTCTAAAGATAATTCTCCCATAATTGTTCCCAACGATTGTTAATTATATACTCATTCCGCCATCTATGGTAAAAACCTGGCCTGTAATGTAGTCGGATTGAGAGCTAGCTAAAAAAAGAGCTAAATGAGCAACCTCTTCCGGAGCTCCAAACCTCCCTAAGGGAATTGCCTTCAGCATATTCTCCCTCTGCGTATCAGTTAGTTTAGCTGTCATAGCAGTCTCTATAAATCCTGGAGCAATGCAGTTAACAGATATACCACGTAGAGCAACCTCTTTAGCTAATGCTTTAGTAAAAGCGATTACTCCTCCTTTAGCTGCCGCATAATTCACTTGGCCTGGATTACCATGCAACCCAACTATAGAAGAGAGGTTTACTATTTTCCCAGACCTAGCCCTTATCATCGGCCTTATAAATGCCTTCGAAACATTATATAATGATTTAAGATTGACTGCAATTACTTCGTCCCACTCTTTTTCATCCATTTTCATTAATAGATTGTCTCTAGTAATTCCTGCATTGTTGATGAGTATATCGACAGATCTTCCCCATCTTTTTTCAATGGAGGCAGCAGCTAAATCAACAGCTGCCTTACTCGAAACATCGACCAGCTCAGAGAGGAAGCTCTGGTGAGGAAAAGCTTTCTCTTTCTCTAGATCGGAAAGCAACGAAGAGGCTCTCTCCCGATGAGTGCTTAAGATCGCAATGTGGGCGCCCTGCGCAGCCAACTTAAGGGCTATCGCCCTTCCGATACCGCTGCTGCCACCTGTGACGAGTGCATATTTATCTTTGAACATCTACTCTCTTTTCCTCTTCTAAAAGATCGGCCCCACTTTACCATAAATAGGAAATTTTAACTAAGGGCTACCAGTTGTTCTAAATCAGATGCTTTTTCTATGTTTAATGTGGATCCTTGAACCTTTATTCTTTTATTCATTCCCTGCAATGTTTTCCCGGGGCCTATCTCTACATAAATATCGATGCCGAAACTATCTAGAGCTCGTATGCTTTTTTCCCAATAAACTGGATGAGTGATCTGTGCAATTAAATATTTTTTAATTAATTCGGAATCGGCAACAAAATCTCCCGGCACATTCATCGCTATCTTAATCGCGCTCTCTTCGAGAGAGAGCGGCAGAATCTCTTGTTCAAAAGAGCGCTGGGCAGAAGCCATTAACGGGGTATGAAAAGCACCCGAGAGGCCAAGGGGAATTAAGCGCTTTGCTCCTTGGGCACGGAGTCGATCCTTAAACTCTTCCATTAGAGAAGAGAGCCCTCCTACCACAATCTGTCCAGGACAATTTAAATTGGCAATCCAGACTCCCTCCGATAGAGCCTCTTCTACTAGCTTTAGATCCAAACCGACTACCACAAACATCTCGCTGCTATGGTCGAGGCATGCTTGCTGCATATATTTTCCTCTGAGCGCAACGAGTCGCAAACCATCTTCAAAAGAGATTCTTCCAGAAGCATAGAGGGCAGAATACTCTCCTAAGCTCAACCCTGCAGAGGCAAGAGGTTTTATCTGAGGAAACTGGCTCTCCAAACAATCTAGAATGGCCGATGTTACAAGGAAAATAGAGGGCTGGCTCTCTTCTGTAGAAGCCAGTTCTTCCTCTCTTCCGTTAAAAATAAGGGAAGCATAATCTTTTCCTAGCAGATCTGAAGCGATCTCAAATTTTTCACGAACTAGAGGGTAGGAGTGATAGAATTCCTTTCCCATCCCTATATATTGGGATCCTTGTCCTGGAAAAATAAAAGCTACTCTACTTTTCATATCTGAGAAGGGAAGCTCCCCAAGTAAATCCTGAACCGAAAGCGGCCATCAAAATATTTTCCCCCTCTTTTACCCATCCTTCTCTCAATAACTCGTCAAGAGCGATCCCCACGGAGGAGGCAGAGGTATTTCCATACTTATGGATCGTAATATAAATTCTTTCTATAGGGATCTTCAACCGCTCTGCCAGCAAATCGATAATTCGGCCATTCGCTTGATGAGGGATGAGCCATGCAACCTCTTCTTCTCCGATAGAAAGGCTTCCAAGTAATTCTTTACACACCTCTTCCATCCTTCGCACTGCATGTTTATACACCTCTTTTCCATCCATATGAATGAAATGAAGCTGCTTATCCACTGTCTCATGAGTAGCTGGATGTCGGCTTCCTCCAGCAGGAATCATCAATAATTCTGCCTGCTCTCCATCAGCACCTAATAAAACTTTTTCTATGAAAACCCCTTTACTGCGATCCGATATTACACAAGCAGCGGCTCCATCTCCAAAAAGGACACATGTGTTCCGATCTTGATAATTTACGATTGAAGACAATTTCTCCGAAGCAACAAGAAGAATGGTTCTATATTCTCCCGACTCAATGTATGCTTTTGCAATAGACAAGGCATAGATATAGCCAGAACAAGCAGCCTGAATGTCTAAAGCTGCTGCCCGGGAAGCACCTAATCCAAACTGAATTAAACAGGCGGTGCTGGGAAAAGGAAAATCAGATGTAAGGGTGGCACACAGAATAAGATCGATATCGGAGGCTAATATATGGGCTGCATCGATTGCTTTGCGAGCTGCAGCGACCGCCATATCAGAGGTATACTCATCCGGCCGAGCAATTCGTCGCTCTTTCATCCCAGTACGACTCTTGATCCAATCATCAGAGGTGGCTACCATCTGTTCTAGATCCTGGTTGGTGAGAAGCTTATCTGGAAGATAGCTACCGGTGCCGATGATAGCAGCCCGAGGGCGCCCTTTTCTTTCTAGAAACATAGAGACTCTGATTTTCACACAAAAAGAGAAAAAAAATCAATTCTTTAAAGATTATTCTTCTGTTACAAAAATCTCTTTTATGTTTATTTATTTTTTGAGGTGAATATATGATGAGGGTTCGCTTTTCTATCTTTTTTCTATTCTTTCTATTCTTCTCCTCTTCTCCTCTCCAGGGCGCTGATCTACAATCTAATTTTGAAGATACGAGAAGAATTTGGGAGAACGAGGGAGCAGAGACGGGTGCTGTCACTCCTACTAGTGCATCGATGGTTAAATGGGGAATAGGAATAGCGTTCGTCATAGCGCTATTAGCTGGATCGTTACATCAAAGTAAGGCAGATGGTGCGCAAGCTCATTAAGCAATTCCTCTTGCTACCGATGGCAACCGGTCTCTCTTCCCCTTCTCTTCTCCGCTCCTTCAACCGTTTGCCCTCTATTCAGCTTTTTTTTGGAGGCGAAGAAAAAAAAGAGAGAGCTTCTTCGGTTAATCTTTCTATTGAGAAAAGCTCTCCACCTGAGCGCACAGTTTCAGTCCTTAAAAAAATATCTGAACAAAATTTTCGTTTCGATCCTCTCGGCCAATCTTACTCTCCATTAAGCAAGGGGCAACCCATTCCTCTAGAAAATGGTTCTCCAGCTCCATTTATATTAAAAAATCGAAAAGCATGCACTTCGAAATCGGTTATTTCCAGAACGAAGAGAGAAGCATATGATAAAGAATTTCTCAACATAATCTGCCCGATCTGCTATACTGATAGGCTTATTGATGAAGCGGTTGCTAGGCAAAAACTGCTAGACCAGGCGATGGCCGGGCTAATGGCAGAAAGATGAGGAAACGGAAGGAGTCGCTCTCCGGTAGTTTTTCCGCTTTTCTCGATGGCAAGCGTAGGGAAATGGGCAGTTATGTTTTTTTGAAAGGGATTTCATTACCAATAAGATGAGGTAGGCAACAATATGCATAAATTTATTTTTACTCTGCTAATGTGCGGTGCAGTCGCTTTTTTTTCTCCCCTCCATGCTGATGCATCTTCTCCTGTAGAGGTGGGAAAGGTAAAGAGTGGTGGAGCTGATGCAACTCAGGAAAAAAGTTGGACAAAGTATGCAATGGCTGCAGCAGCGGGAATTATTGCGATCGCAGCTATTATCCTTGTATCTAATCATAAAGCTCCTGATCAAGATACAGGACCTAAATGAGCGCTCCTTCCCCTATTTATTTGTTAGAATGCGCCTCTTTCAAACCATCGGGTCTCACTATTTCTCTCTGCAAGAGCCTTTCCCATTTTTCAAGGTTCTGCTATCCTTTTTGCAGTTGAAATGGTGGGATAAAGATGCTCTCTGTTGGTTCGTTTAACTATCTAGAGGTTTCCTCTGGAGCGGTTTGCAGATATAGAGAATGGTCGTCGCCTACATTGGAAAAGAGAGTAACAGGAGAAAACGCAACTCTTTATCAGAAAGAAGAAGAGATTATGGATAGAAGAGAGCTGTTGCCACTTATCTCAGAAGGAAATGGAGCGATCTCTTTAGATCCATATCGGGGAAAATTAGAAGGAGAAATCTGTATTGGACTATTTCAGCAGATAGAAAACCTTTCTCTTGTTAAAGAGATAAACACCAATTTTCCTCTATGAATCTTTTAGACTCTCTTAAAATATTTAGCTCTATAGTAGTTGATAGTAGCCAGCTCGATTCGATCAGTAAATATGATCCGGTCGATGCAACCACCAACCCCTCTCTGATACTTGCTGCGGTAGCAAATCCTGACCATCGGGCGGTCATAGAAGGAGCTGTTTGCTGGAGCAAAAAAAATGAGAAAAGCAAAAAAAAACAGCTGAAAGGAGCGATGGAAAAGTTGTTTGTCGACTTTGGAACAGCCATTGTAAAGCAGGTTCCGGGCCGTGTTTCCACAGAGGTAGATGCGCGCTTCTCTTTTGATAAAGCAGCCTCGATATCGCAAGCGCGTAGACTGATCGCCCTCTACAGCGATGCAGGCATTGATCGAAAAAGGGTGCTGATTAAGCTAGCAGCCACCTGGGAAGGAATGGAAGCCGCTAGAAAGCTAGAGAAGGAGGGGATTCATTGCAATATGACGCTCATCTTCTCTCTTCCCCAAGCAATCCTCTCTGCAGAAGCAGGAGCAACCCTACTATCCCCCTTTGTAGGAAGAATTTTAGATTGGCATAAGCGGAATTTTCCTGAGAAAAGCTTTAATGCAACCAACGACCCCGGCGTTCTCTCCGTAACAGCTATTTATAATTACATCAAAAAATTTGGTTACTCTACTCAGATCATGGGAGCTTCTTTCAGAAATAAGGAGCAGATTCTAGCACTTGCCGGATCTGACTTCTTAACGATAGCCCCTCCCCTGCTAGAGCAGCTAAAAGAGGAGAATGGAGAGTTGACTCGCCATCTCTGCCCAGAAAAAGCAGAAAAGATCGAGCTGAAGAAACTTTCCTTCAAAGAAAAGCAGTTTCACTGGAGCTTGTGTGAAAACAGGATGGCATCAGAAAAGCTTTACGAGGGAATTCGTAATTTTGGCGAAGATATGATCAGAATAGAGCAGCTCCTCCTCCCCCATTTCAGATAAAAAAATATGAAAAAAGGAGAGCCAGCTCTCCAATAATTACTCGAACCGACCCAACCCTTTCGCCCTGCTTTTTTCAAAAGAGTAGAAAAAGAGAGCTATGGCAGCTATGAGATAAACTATTGCCAAGGGAAACGCCACCTTAAAAAGTGACCAGGAAGCAGGACTTTGCTCTAATATCATTGCCCGTATGCTTTCAAAAATGTAGGTCGTAGGCAAGGCATGTGCAACAGATTGTGCCCAGGGAGGCAAGACCTCTAGAGGAAAAAATACCGCACTAAATGGGGCAAAAGCGTAACCTATCATCCAAGCGATCATCTGTATCCGCTGCCCCCAGTAGACAATCAAGGAAGCAGAAAACAATCCTACAGACCAACCAAAAACCATTAATATGAGAGTAAAAGGAAGAGAGATCCAACCTATCGAGAAAATATTACAACCGTAAACAAAATAGACCACTAGAGATGAAAAAGATAAAATTATGGTTCCTTTAAAGCAGGATAAGGAAAATAGGCCCACCATCCATTCACTTAATCGCAAAGGTGTAGAGAAAAGGTTGCCCAAGTTTCTATTCCAAAACTCCTGCAGTAAATTCACCGCAATATCGTAGCTACCTCTCCAGACAACCTGCCAAAAAACAAGATTAGTAAGAAGAGCAAAGGAGAAATTAAGTGAGCTACTCTTCTGAACCCATATAGCGGTAAAACCCCATAAGAGAAGATCTAAGGCAGGCCAATAAAAAAGATCACAAATCTGATCTAACTGAGTAAGCAGAAAAAAATAGCGAATAAATATTGCCCGACATCTTCTAAAGTTGACCATCATCGTACCATTTTGAGAAAATAAGCTTCCAATTTAGGAGGATCGATCCGAATCGAGTTATAACCAAATCCCTCATGAGCAAGATCTGAAAGAAAGCGAGGAATCATCGAACCCATTATCTCTACCTCGATACGATGCTGATCCCGCCTATAGGGAAAATCCCTTCTCTCAACCCAAGCGATCATCTCATCGATACGATCTACTACACCCAGCGTCAATAGAGAGTCTACTCCATCGTTGATCAACTGTTCTGGACTATTGTCTGCAACCACTTTTCCCTTTTTTAAAAAGAGTATCCTATCAGAGAGATGCGCCACCTCGTCCATCTTATGAGAAGTAAACAGTATCGAAACTCCTTTAGAATCTCTCTGTTCCAAAAGAAAAGAGTGAACCTCCTTAGCCACATCAGGGTCTAAAGAAGCGGTCGGCTCATCGAGCAGAATCAGCCGCGGTCGCACCATAAAAGCTTTTATTAAAGCAACCCGGGTTAGCTGCCCAGCAGAAAGGGTCGCTGTCCTTGCACGCTTCTTTTCGGAGATGCCCAATCGATCCAAAAGAGGGATTGTTCTCTCCCTGATAGTGGCTCGATCCAACCCATAAAGTCTGCCAAACACTTCGAAATTTTGCTCTACAGTCAGATTTCCAGGCAGATGAACATAGGCGCTAGCAAAACCGATCTTCTCTAAACAGCTCTCCCTAAATTGATGGAAATCACTGCCAAAATAAAAAATAGATCCCCTTGTATGGCTCAAAATTCCTAACAACAACTGAATAGTAGTCGTCTTACCCGCTCCATTAGAACCTAAAAGAGCTAAAATTTCCCCCTCACCAAGATCGAACGAAACCTGATCCACTGCCTTTAAAGGGGGATTTCCCGGAAACTCTTTGACTAACTCTCTTACCGAAAGAACCGCTCTCATATGGGCAAAAATCTTATTTCATAGTCTATTTTAAAGACAGCAATTATACTAGACGAAAATGAAAAAAATAGTCTGCATCATCCCTGCGCGACTTCGCTCTTCCCGACTACCCAAAAAAATCCTTGCCCCCTTAAACGAAAAGCCTCTTCTTCAATGGGTATGGGAAGCTGCCCAATCGGTTTCTCTCTTTCACTCAGTCTACATAGCAATAGACGCAGAAGAGACAGCAGCAGTAGTAAAAAAATTTGGAGGAAACTATTTAACAACTGCAGAAGGATGCCCTAATGGAACCAGCAGAATCGGAGAGCTATGCCATTCAGGGAAGGTGGAAGCAGATATTTTCGTCAACTGGCAAGGAGATGAACCTTTTTTAGATGAGAAAACCGTCGCCACTCTTCTATCTACCATAGAATCAGAAGAAGAGGTAGGCATCTGGACACTGAAAAAAAAAATAGAGGATAAAAAAGAGGCGCTCTCACCCCATTGTGTTAAAGTGGTCACCGATCAGCAAGATTATGCGCTCTATTTCTCGAGAGCACCAATCCCATACCAGGTAGAGGAAGCCCCCTATTATAAACATATAGGCTTCTATGCATATAGAAAGGAGAGCCTTCTTAAATTATACTCCCTCCCCCACTCTCAACTAGCTGAAGCAGAAAATTTAGAGCAGCTAAACTTTCTCTATCATGGACTACGCATCAAGGTAGATGAGACCCAATATGAAGGATGGGGCATTGATACAGCAGAAGATTTAGCCAAAGCAGCTCTTCATCCCTTTTTTACAAAAAAATGATAGGTAGAACCGCTCTCCTTTCCATGCGACCCTATCTTCTCCTCTAAAGTTAAATAAGAACCCTGCTCACTATATCTACCGCGCCACGCTGCTGCCTCATAGGTTTTTGAATAACTTCGCCCCGCCAGCTCGATAGATAAAACCTCTTTTTTAAAGAGACGCTTTTGCCCTTTTTTTGTCGAAATAGTGTCGATCTCACGCCAACAGGTAGCAATAGTTTCCATCCTCTTTAAGTCAAAAATTCTCTCCCACTCCAGATTAAGAAGGAGCTCTTTTTCTCTGTACGATTCTTGAACAGAGGAACGAAAAAAATAGAGAGAGAAAAGCGCCACAAGCACCATTGCTATCAGAACTTCAAAAAGAAAGAAGGCAGATCGTCTATAGCAAGTCAACATCATAATTCTAGAATCATATTGCCCATTTTAGTATAAAGAAAAAAATGCCTCTATCTTGGATATTTCTTCTTATTGCCGGATTCTTTGAAATATGTTTTACCATTGCTCTAAAATATAGCCAAGGCTTCAGCAAACTATTTCCCAGCATCATAACGGTAATCTTTATCGTATTGAGTTTTTTTTCCGTCTCTCAAGCTATGAAGGTGATTCCCATAGGAACCGCCTATGCAGTTTGGGCAGGAATTGGAGCTGTAGGAACAGTAATTAGCGGCATCATTCTTTTTGGAGACTCCTGCCATATCATTCGACTTATCTCTATTATGCTCATCATCATAGGAATCGTAGGTCTTAAGCTAGCCCATTGCGAATAACCAGCATCTCGATTAGAATAGAGTCTACCATAATTTTTTTCGTAAACATAAGCGATGAACGAAGCGGTTTTTCTCCTCCAAACATTGACCATCTCGATCGCCGCTTTTTATGCCCTAAAAATAGGCAAAGAAGCTCTGATCACTTTGTCCGTTCTATATGCAATCCTATCCAATTTTTTCGTCCTTAAACAGATCAGCCTATTTGGATGGAACGTCACTTCTAGTGATGCATATGCGGTAGGAACCCTTTTAAGCCTTAATTTGACACAGCAACATTATGGAAAAGCAGTAGCCCGAAAAGCGGTATTGATCTGCTGTTTCAGTTCCATCTTATTTGTTCTACTATCAAAAATACACCTTATCTATAAACCTAGCAGTTCCGACCTTAGCCATCCTCACTTTAACGCTCTCTTGACCCACGCCCCTCGCCTCCTTATTGCCTCCCTAACCTCTTTTTTCCTAGTCCAACTCTTAGACGTAGAACTGTATAGCTACCTACAGAGAAACCATTCGCGGATGCCATCCCACAGCCTCCAGCTTATCTCTCTCCTGATTTCCCAAGCGGTAGACACCCTCTTATTCACCTTTCTCGGCCTTTATGGAATCATTCAGAAAATAGGGCCTATCATACTCTTTAGTTATATAGTCAAATCGATAACCATTGTAACCATCTGGAGTTTTTCCCAGATAGAGCAGAGATGGATCAGAAAACATCCCAAGCAATGAAATTCGAAATAGTTCATACCTCCTCTCTATCGAAAGCGCGCCTTGGTCGCATCCATACTCCTCACGGGATTATTGAGACCCCCAATTTTGTCCCCGTAGCTACCCATGGAACAGTAAAAGGAATCGACAATCAGATCCTAGAAACCATCGGCATATCCCTAATCTTTTGTAACACTTATCACCTGATGCTCCATCCTGGAACAGAGATAATTAAAGCCGCTGGAGGAATCCACTCTTTTATTCAAAGAACCCTTCCCATCATCACCGACTCTGGCGGATTTCAAATATTCAGCCTAGCCCATGGATCGATCCATGAAGAATTAAAAAAAAAACAGAATAAAGAAAAAGGAAAAGTTCATATCAGTGAAGAAGGAGCCTTATTTCGCTCTTACCGAGATGGAGCCGAGCGGCTCCTTACCCCGGAAAATTCGATCGAAGCACAGAAAGCGATAGGCGCTGATATTATTATCCCACTAGATGAACTCCCCCCTTATCATATCGACACTTTATCTCTACACCATTCAGTCGAGCGAACTCACAGATGGCAGAAGCGCTCTCTAGAAACCCATCTTAAAAATCCACAGAACCAAGCTATCTACGGAGTAATCCATGGAGGAACAAACCTAATCTTAAGAGCAAAAAGCTGCCATTTTATCAGCTCTTTACCTTTTGATGGCTTCGCCATAGGGGGCAGTATGGGAAAAGAGAAAAAAGAGATGATAGAGATAGTTACCCAAACAGTACCCCTGCTTCCTCGAAACTATCCGCTCCATATCTTAGGAATAGGAGATATTTCCTCTATAGCCTTCCTGATACCCTTTGGAATAGATACCTTCGACAGCTCCTACCCAACCAAAGCAGCGCGACATGGAATCGCTTTCACCCAGAAAGGAGCCATAAACCTTACTAAGCAAATCTATTCCAACCAGTTCAAACCTATCGATCCAGAATGCAATTGTCCCACCTGCAATCGCTATAGTAGCGCTTATCTACATCACCTCTTCAAAGCACATGAACTTACCGCCCTCTCTCTCACCTCGATCCACAACATCTATCGAATGAACGAGCTGATGAGCGAATATAGAAAAGCAATAGCAGAAGATAGAATATAAAAAAGAGAAAAACCTTTATCCTCTAGAGAAAAAAATCAAGATCGCTTTATCAAAAAAATAATTAATAATTCAAGATTAAGTTCCCTCATTTCTAATCCATACATTAAGATCTGAATTAGCAATATAATCATTACAAAATGGTAAAAAACAGCCACATCAATTACATAATTAAAGTTTTCATACCGATATGCGTTGGTTTTTTTATCTACCTGATCCCCATAGGAGAAGGGATCGATCCACGCGGATGGAAACTTTTAGCCATTTTCATCGCAACCATCTCTGGAATCATTTTGAAACCCCTACCTATGCCTGCTGTAGCCTTAATAGGAATGGCCAGCTGCGTGATCAGCAATAGCTTAGATATAGGAAAAGAAGCATTAGAAGGATTTTCCAACCCCGTAGTTTGGCTCGTTGTCTTCATCTTCTTTATTGCCCGCGTATTCATTAAAACTGACCTAGGTCGTCGAATTGCATACCTCTTCATCGCGCTCTTAGGAAAAAGAAGCTTAAGCCTAAGCTATGGAATTGCCTGCACAGAACTATTGACCGGCGCCGCCATCCCAAGCAATACCGCACGTGCAGGAGCGATCATCTACCCTGCTGTTCAGTCGATATCAGAAGCATTAGGAAGCAGCCCCGAAAATGGGAGCCAGCGAAAAATAGGAAGCTTCTTAACCCTAGTTGCCTTTCAAAGCAACGTAATCGTCAGCGCCATCTTTTTAACAGCAATGGCCGCTAACCCAATGATTCAGGCGATCGCACTAGAACAGGGAATCATCATCTCCTGGGGAGATTGGTTCACCGCAGCAATCGTACCTGGTTTATTCAGCCTTATCTTAGTTCCCCTATTGCTCTATTATATTTATCCCCCTCAACTTAAACAACTGCCCGAAGCAGTAACCGTAGCCAAAAAGAAGCTACAAGAAATCGGCCCCATGAGAACAGAAGAGTGGATAATAATCTCTCTTTTCGTCGGAATGATCACCCTCTGGATCTTTGAAAAAGAGCTCAAAATCCCTGCCACAGCGGTCGCCCTCTTAGGTCTATCGATTCTGCTGCTCACCCGCATTTTAACCTGGGAAGACCTAGCCAAAGAGCAGGAAGCATGGAGCACATTGATCTGGCTTGCTATCCTCATTGCACTCTCACGCTACCTAGAACAGCTAGGAATAGTTGGATGGTTTAGCCAAAAGATGGCACTCCTTTTCGAAGGAAGTAACCCTCTGACCTGCATGTACAGCTTGGGAATCATCTACTTTTACAGCCACTATTTTTTTGCCAGCAACAGCGCCCACGTAGGAGCTATGTACAGCACCTTTCTCACCGTCGCTATCGCTACTGGCGCCCCACCAGCAGCTACCGCCCTTCTCTTAGGCTTCTTTAGCTCCCTCTTTTCCAGCATAACCCACTATGCTACCGGACCCGCCCCCCTCTATTTCGCCAAAGGGTACCTATCCATACGAGAATGGTGGCTCTATGGTTTCATTGTCAGCATAGTAAACATTGCCATCTGGATCGGCATCGGCTCCATCTGGTGGCGCTTTCTTGGCATTATCTAACAACGCCCACTTCAATACGCCAACCCAAATTATTTTTAAACCCCATTTTTTATGATCAAATAGAAAAAAACCCCACTCCCAACCACTTACAGATCAGAAATTAAAAAACAGAAAAGCCCATTTCCCCCATTCCTACCAACCTCTTTCTGCTTACGAATAACCATTTACCTAAATTTTATTCCTCAGTACTAAAGAAAATAATTCTAGAAAAGGAAGCTGTTTTTTCATACACATGCCCCTCATCCATGAGTAGATGAATAAACTATTAACAAATGAAATAATCAGATAATAAACAAAGATAAAAGAGATATTAGAGAGAGCAGAGATAAAAGCATACGCTGAACGCATTCTTAAAAAAGAAAGTTCACCAAAATTTTTAATTATAACCTCACGATAAACGGCTCTACATACAGGACATCCTTTTGCTTTATCCCAAGAATTGATGCACCTAGAATGAAAGATATGAAAATCTCCTCGATATGTTTCGAAACAACCAGGTGGTAGGTGTGTACTTAGTTGTTCCTCTTTCGGCTCATTTTTTTCGAGACAGATCGAACAGGCATCCTGATCTTGTTTTTCCTTTATATCCTTCCGAAATTTATCGACAACCTGCAGAGCAACCATTCGCAATAAACGACCCTCTACGCAAGCCACTTTATCGGCAAAAGAAGCGGCTATAATAGGAATATTACGAGCTAAAACAGCATTTACGAACGAAGCTAGAATTAATACCAGGATCCGCCTATCTGAATAAATATTTCGCAAAAATCGATCAGAAAGCATTTGCATTATTGCTATAACAACAAAACAATAGCTCTTATTTGATCGAAAATATAGAGCAGATTCAAAGACAAGACCTATTTTTCGAATATGAACATCAACAATCCGATCATATGGAGAAAACGACAGGATAGATTTACTCAAAAACCGATAATATGCACTAGAATGTTGACTAAATAGAGACCAACAATGAGCAAATAGAAAAGCAACCTTATGCTCGATTTTTTTTCTGCCACACACATCTTCAGCTATTAGAAGAGCATTCAATGCCCAAGGAATATTTGTGCCAGGAAACCACTGAACAAAACTTCTAAAACGATGCCGATAAACCGAACTCATCTTTTGGCTCGGGATTATCTAGCTCAATAGATATATAATCAAATTTTTTTTATATATAAAAATAAGAGCCGATAAGAAGAACTCTCAAAGTACGTTACTATTTAAAAAGGAGATTGCTACCCGCCACCAAAACAAACAGTTCCGGACCATGGAAAAATTTGATTAAAAAAAGAACAAACCCAGAACGCCCGAAAGAATCATTTGCTACCAGCCAGATCCCCCAATATAGCCAGAATATCTACCTCTATTACCGATTCCCATCAGGGATTGAGCTCTGAAGACCTTCTTCCAAAGCGATTTTTTTGCAATCAGTATAACCAAAACAAGGTAGGCAATAACTACACATTGTAGTAGTATGGCGAAAAGCACTTCACAACAACATAGTGATAGGGGTGAGTTCATCGAGAATATCTCTGCTACCTTTTTAAAGCCATTATCTGGCTCGTTTTCATAGATAGCCCATCTGTCTGAATATCTACAGGTAGGACATGTTGAATTGTCTTTCAACCATTCTTTCAAACAGTGTTGATGAAATAGATGAGACGCTTTTTCGCTGGTTTCAAGACATTCATGCCCAATCACTCTACCTTTTTCAATTCCTTCGAAGCATATTGCACAAACTTCACTACCTGTTGTTGTCAGCATGACATTACCCCTATCTGGTTTTAGCAGAACATATTGTGTGCTTTGATGTTTATTTAAACAAATGTTTTACAATAATTAGAGTGTTTTAGAATATACCCTACGGATCATGTAAGAGTTTAAGAAGGATGATAAGCATCCCTGTAAACACGAGCACAGATGCCAGCAACGGGGAGACAAATTGAGTAAGAGGTACTAACATCAAACCTAGAATGCATACGCTTCCTACTAATAATTTTTTCCACACAGCTTTGGGAAGCTCATCATCGTCTGCATAAATTCCCACAGTTCTGAGTTCTGGGTTCTCCACTCCCTCTACGGGGAAATCCGTTGCTTGCCCATTGACTTCCCATTTCGGAGCGTTTTCTCTACAGGAAGGGCAACTATTGTTTATATTTAACCATGTTTTCAAACATTCTTCATGAAATTGATGATATACTTCTTGAATCTTATGCTCTACTATACCTGTTTTCCCCAGCAGGTCTAAACATATTGCACACTTTGGCTCCTCATTTGGATTATTAACGATGCTCATAACTTGTTATTTATCACAATAATTTTATAAAAATAAAGCTTTTAATTTGCGTTTTAAATTATTAATAGATTTTTATATCTATTCATTGAGGTAATTATAACAAAGAGGAATAAAATTAGAGAAGAGCGTTCCTGCTATCTACCCACTTTTTTCATCGATCGGAGATTATCAAAAGAGAGTAGAAAGCAAATATGCATCGAATAGAGCTCCTAAGCGATCTGCTGGTTAGGGAAAGCGTGTGGAAAATAAAGAAAAAAGGATGTTTTCCAAGAGAGCAACTTAATCGATTTATAGAAAAACAGTAGAGCTATTAGAGAATGCGAGCAAAAGATAGCGCTATCCTTCCATCAGATTATCAGCATAAAGATAGAGGGGGATCGCACCCTCTTTCGCAGAAGCTTTGAGAGAAGGGAGGCAGAGCAGCTTCAAAAATCAGACCCGCTATCAACTTCTCCATAGTGGGATATTGAGAGGGATAAGCTACACTGATAATCTGAAAAGCGATTCATAGCGGATCCAACTTCTCTGGGCCCGCTTTAACTGCTTTTTTATAGAGATCCAAACTTTTTTCTGCCTCTACGGAATGATCGAGCATGGGAGGGGGATAGGGAGCGCTCGATAGGCAATGGTTTTGAGAGTGCCAATGGTGAATCGTTTCCGATAAGAAATGGTTCAATTCAGGAACCCACCTTTTTATGTAGAGGCAGTCAGGGTCAAACTTTTTCTGCTGGATCCAGGGGTTAAAACTACGGAAATAAGGATGAGCACTCGACCCACTGCCTGCAATCCATTGCCAATTGCCATTGTTAACAGCAGGATCATAATCTATCAGGGAGCGAGCAAAATGTTTTTCTCCCCATCTCCAATCTATATGCAGATCTTTGACCAAAAAACTTGCGGTAATCATCCGAAGAGGATTAGGAATGGCTCCTCTCTGAGACAACTGCCGCATTCCTGCGTCGACAATCGGAAATCCAGTCGTTCCCTCACTCCATCTAGCAAAAGCTTCTTGATTATAGCTCCATCGAATGGCATCAAATTTCTTGTAAAATGAGGAACCAAACCGTTGGGGAAAAAAATAAGCAATTGAGCTGAAAAAATCTCTCCAATAAAGGGATCTGATCAAATCGGCCTGATTTCCGAAGCTGCGGACGACAGCAGCATAAACCTCCCTTGGTGAGCATGTAGTAAACTTCAGATGAGGAGAAAGATGGCTGGTCGCTTCAACTCGAGGAGTATCTTTTTCTATCTGATATTTGTTCAAGCAGTTGAGCTTTTCTAAATGGTTTAAGGCAGCAGCTCTTCCCCCTCTAGCCTGCTCTCTCCTCTCTGGAAAAATATTCAAAAAGTATTGAAGATCGTGGGCCAGCTCTATTTTCTCTAAGGAAAAAGAGCCTCTATCCATCGAAACAGGCTCACTTACGTTAATCTTCTTCGCTTTTTGAAAAAAGGGGGAAAAAAGGGTATAGGGCTTTCCATCTCTCTTCAAAATTGCTTCAGGAGGGTGGAGCAAAAGATCGTCGAAAGAGTGAAAGGAGACTCCTAGTCGCTTGCAGGTAGCCTCAATTTTCTGGTCTCTCTTCACACTGTAAGGGGTATAATCTCGATTGACTACCACTGCATCGATTCTATTTGTGCGGATGCATCGAGCGACAATCTCTTCAGGTGCGCCCCAAAAAAAGTAGAGATTCCCATTTTTTTCTCTAATCTGCTCTCCAAGCTCTTCTAGAGACTCTACCATAAACTGTAAAGAAGCTGTTCCCCTATAAGGATTTCTTTCGATCTGTTCCGGAGTAAAAATGAATGCAGGGATCACTATCTGAGAGCTTCTGAGAGAAAAATTCAATCCTCTATTATCTTCCAGTCTCAAATCACGACGGAAAAGAAACAAAGATTTGGAATAAAAAGGCTTCACACAGAATCCTTTGATCAGTTCAAACTGAGTTAATGAATTAATCAGAAAGTGTAGACTTTATTGAAATATCAAAAACTATCAGCAGCTAACTGATTCCAAAACTATTTTCCCATCTTCAGCTTATTTTTACCAAAAACTTTATCGATAATTATCTGAATGAATTTTCCATTCTTCTTAACATAAAATACACTTTGCGAAATAGGCGCTCTTTTCTGATTAACCTACCATTATTTTTCCATTTTTTATACGTTCGAACACGCTGCTGCCGATTCGACACTCTCTTTCTAAAGTCTATCAGAAAAGGGCCTATCATATCAGAAATTAGGCTCCAACTTTTTTTCGCCTATTCTGTTGAACTAGTAATTCTTGCCATGGCTAACCCTGCAAGAAACCAACCTACTATAGTTTCTATGAGTGCATAGAAAACAAAGAGTGCGGGAAATCCAAACCAGATTGCGTAGGGAAAACTGGCTGCTATCCCAATTACTGTTCCTATGAAGGTGACAAACTTCACTCCACTAGCATAGTTTAACTTAGAAAAACGGATCAAAAGAAGGGCAACTAACGATGCGACTACTATCTTGACGAGAAGAGTTTCTATGATCGAAAGTAACATTCGAGGATCTTTCCCATGGATAGAAATAGAGGCAAAGAGGAAAGGGCCTCTCTTCATTCTCTCTTTCGCTTCTATTCGTCCGCTATCTTTCTCCTCTTTTCCTACATTGGGTAGAAGATAGACACCGCTTTGAGGAGCGTTATCGGCTATAACGGAAAGAACTTTCTTTTCGTTAGTAAAAGAATGGAACAGGTTTTTATGCCATGGAAATAGGGTAAAAAGAGCTGATCCCCATATAAATAAGATTAATCCTCCAATAACCCCAGCTTTCATAATCTTCTTCATCATAGAAAGAAACTCCTTATTTTTTTTTAACCTTCCTTCAGATTAATAAAGAAATTTTTATTAATCAATTTTATTTGTTAAATTGTATCATTTCTTTAAATTGTGCTTCGGTCAAAGAAGCAATATTGAGCCGAAGAGCTGCTTGTAATTTAGATCCTGGATTACTTCCTACTAAAATATAATCTAGATTTTTGCTTACATGCTCTCTTATCGATCCGCCGTGAGAGCAGATGAGTTCTTCTGCTTCTCTTCGAGAGAACTCTTCTAAAACGCCGGTGATAACAAAGGTTTTATTAGCAAAAAAACCATTCTGATTATCTACTACGAAATCTGGCTGAACTCCCTGATCGAGCAATGCTGCAATCTCTTTACGATAAAGGTGGTCCTGAAAATAGGATACGACTGCTTCAGCGATCTTTGCGCCAATTCCCTCTATTTTAAGAATCTCCTCCTTAGAGGCAGCGGCTATAGCTTCGATAGATTTAAATGCAGTAGCCAAAAGGGTAGCCGTTTTTTTTCCTACATGTCTGATCGATAAGGCGAGTATAAAACGAGAAAGAGTGGGTCTCTTCGATTGTTCGATACTCTTCATAAGATGGGCTATCGACTTCTCTTTAAATCCATCTAAACAGGAGAGTTTCTCTTCTGTAATCTTGTAAAAGTCAGAGGGTTTATCCACTACTCCTTTTTCGACTAGCTGCTCCACCAGCTTATCTCCCAAATGATCTATATCCATCGCTTCTTTGCTCACAAAGTAGGAAAGTTGGCTGATTTTCTGCTCTTTACATCCATTATAATTAGGGCAACGTACTGCGACCTCCTCTTCTGATTTTACCAGCTTGCTACCACAAGAGGGACAGAGAAGGGGCATGCTCCATGCTACTCCAGAAGGGGATCGTCTCTCCACCCTGACGATCTGCGGAATTACATTTCCTCCTTTCTCAACAACTACCCAGTCTCCTATCTGCAGATCTTTACGTAGAAGTTCTTCTTCGTTATGTAAACTGGCACGGCTAATTTTGCTCCCCGCTAAATGAATCGGCTCTAAGAGCGCTACAGGAGTAATGACCCCAGTACGACCCACCTGCAAAAGGATATCTATCAGCCGGGTTACTCGCTGTTCGGAAGAAAATTTATAGGCAATAGCCCAACGAGGAGAACGTTCCGTCATACCTAGTTTAGGCCACTCTTCAAGCGCATCTACCTTGATGACAATTCCATCAATATCAAAAGAAAGGGTATGGCGACGACTCTCAATTTGATTAGCAAACTTCATAATCGATTCTAGGGAGGAGCATAGAGATATCTCTTCTGAGGAAAAGGAGGGTATCCCTAGCTCGCGAAGGTAGTGGTGGAGCTGATGCTGCGACTTTATAGGAAGCTCCCTATTCTCTGTAACCGCATAAAAAATGATCGACAAATCTCGCTCTGCTACCTCACTGGGATTGAGCAATTTTAAAGAGCCAGCCGCCGCATTGCGCGGATTAGACCAGCCGATCTTAACCGCAGCATTATGGGCATCAAAGATCGCTCGCTTAATAAAAACTTCGCCCCGCAACTCCAACAACTCAGGAAAATTAGAGCCAAACAGTTGTAGAGGAAGAGATCGAATGGTTTTGACATTGGCTGTAACATCATCCCCCTCTCTCCCATTTCCACGAGTGACCGCTCGTGCATACACTCCCCTTTCATAACGGACTGCAATCGCAACACCATCTATTTTCAACTCGGCAGACCAGAGCAATTGATCTGATCCCAATCTTTTTTGCACCCTCTCCATAAATCGCTCTACCTCCTCAGAAGTATAGCTATTTTCTAAAGAAAGCATAGGGGATCCATGAGCTATTAAGGGGAAGCTACTGCTCGGAGACTCTCCTACTCTTTGAGTCGGGGAAGAGGGAAGGATCCAGCTAGGATGTTCTGCTTCGATCTCCTTTAATTTCCGATAAAGCTGATCATAGGCATAATCGGAGATAATCGGCTGACATTCGAGATAATAGTGGCGATCATGCGATCGAATCGTCTCTACTAGTTTTAAATATTCTTTCTTGTCCATCTACCGATAGTTTCGTTTTTACTTAATTAAAAAAGAAGATCATTTCTCAAATCGGTCAAGTATAAGAAAGCTCCCTTCGACTAGCTCGATCGGCTCAGATATAGCATGCCGCGCACCCCTTTTCTTACTATGGTAACGAAGACGAAATGATTTTAAAAAAGGATGAGTTTTTAAATAGATATTTCGATCGCTTTTCGAATAAATAAGCACCCTGTTTAAACGCTTACTCGACCATTCGATCTGAACATGGTCTCCCGCGCAAGTATGAATACCTATAAAACGACCTGCATGAAACTCTGCTGGAAGAGAGTCGAGCAGATGCCACACCTCTCCCACCTCTTTAAAAAAAAGCGCGCGAATCAAGCGAGCACCTTCTGTCAGAAGAGCGATGGGGGATCCAATGTAGTCAGAATGCCAATTATTCAATCCCTGATGTTCAGTATCGACCAAACGAGGAGCCAATATTCCCTTAAAACCGACTAAAAAGAGTTCCAGATATCGAGAAAGCGGCAGATTCTCTTCTATCGTATAATCTCCTACCGTCGGAACCATCTGCCCTAGCCTATGCCAAACAGGCAACAGCTCCTTTAAATCGCATCTTCTTCTCACTAACTCCCAATCAAGCGCTTTATGCATACCTAAAGAAAGCCTTTCTAAAGGAAGAGCTCCCATCCTTTTGCCCCCAAGGATGATCCTCTTTTCCCCCTCTTTCTCCCACCATAGTTCAATTCCTTCATCTATCATCCGGATCCAGAGGCGACGATACCCCTCTGCGGTATGCCCATAGAGAGAAATCAACCCTTTCTCTAGATCAAGTTGAACGGTAAAGTCGAAAACAGGACCTTTCCATCCAGTAGGACACTCTATTTGGAGTGTAGAACAGCTCAACTTTAAAAAGGCTGGGAACGCTTCTACCTGCCAATCACTAAAAGGAAGCGGCACAAGAGTGCCGGGCAGATGAGAAAAAGGTCTTAATCTCTGAGCTATTTTAATCTCCATCTCGCTCCTTTTCTCCCAGTTTTTTCAACAACCCTGAACCAGTTTTCCTCTTCAGTAAACGGTTCGGATAAGAGAGTGACCAAAGAAAAGAGCCATTCTCTAGGATATCGCTCTTCCCTGCACAGCTTCGCGAAGATTATGCGTGCACTCTACTAACAAAAAGCTATTTTCTTCGACAGGGGTAGAACAAAAGAGAGGAATCCCATGTTCAGTATAGCCAAAAGACCTTCCTCCCGATTCTACAAGAAGAGTGGCCCTTTTTCCTATGTAACCATTCCTCACCTCATAGGCAACCGCTTCCGCCTCAGATAGAAGCCTCTTCCTTCTCTCTTCGATAAGAGAGCAGGGAAGAGAATCAGTCATTCTTGCTGCAACAGTTCCTGCTCTTGCGCTAAAGGGGAATATATGCACTTTAAAACATCTGATCTCACGCAAAAGCTGAAGCGTATCCTGAAAATCAACTTCTCTTTCACCAGGAAAACCCACAATTAGATCAGCAGTCAATCCAAAATCAGGAGAGCGCTCCCTTAAACGAGCAACTAAATCCAACACCTGCTGGCGGCTATATTTTCTGCCCATCCTCTTAAGTTGAAGATTAGAGCCAGATTGTATAGAGAGATGAAGAGAGTGGCATATCGATTTACTCATCACTATTGCATCTATTAATTCATCATCAACACTATCTGGATCTATCGAAGAGAGGCGAACCCTTCCTATCCCCTCCACTTGATCTATCTTTCTAATAAGATCAGATAAACGCTCTCCTTGGTCCCCCTTAAAATCTCCAATATCAACGCCTGTAATAACGATCTCTTTATGCCCATTGTGCACTAATAGGGTAATCTCTTTGATGATCTCGTCCACTCTCCTAGAACGAGATCTCCCACGTACGTAGGGAATAATGCAATAGGAACAAAAAGAGTTACACCCATCTTGAATTTTAACCAAAGCACGTGTGCGACGAGAAAAATAGGTGACATGGAAAGGAGCAATTTCCTCAGATAGAACTCTATTAAGCAGCTCCTCCTTCTCCTGATTAGAGACGAGATCAGACACCCCCTCCATCTTCTTTATCTCCTCCCTCTCCCTCTCCACCAAACAGCCTGTAACCACTAACCTAGCAAAGGGATGGAAGCGATGGAGGCGACGGATCTGAAGGCGACTACTCCGATCTGCCGAAGAGGTAACCGTACAGCTATTAACAATACAAAGGTCTGCCTGCTCTCCCTCTTTTGCTTCAGAATACCCTAGAGAGAAAAGCTGATTTGCATATACCTCCGACTCATATTGGTTGGTACGACAGCCTACCGTCTCAATTTTAAATTTCTTTCCACACATGATCAGCAAATTATGCTAAATGGTAGAATGAAAAGCAATCCACCTGCTCAAGATTTATCTCCCCTCCCAAATCTACTTAACCCACTCGAACAATGGATAGATCTGAATAGCCTAAAAAAAACTCTCTCTTGTTTGTTTTACAAAATAATATTCTCTATCATCAAAAAAGAGCAAAAATAAGAAGCCAAGTTTAAGTAAAAATCTGACACTTTTTAAATAAGAACAGAAAAGTTTTTTGTTAATTCTAAGCAAAAGTAGAGATCGAAAACAACCCCTTCATTAAGAAGGTTGATTCTTTCAATAGAATTACAGATAGCGCCTTTAAAAAGAACCAATGTAAAGAAAATCAGCATAACCCAATCTGAAAAAACTGGCTTAGCCAGAGCGTGAAAAGCAAGCCTTGAAAAAGATCTAGTATAGATAAAACTAACTAAGCGAATTTCATCCAAGAAAGTTTGCGCCCATTTGTCACCATCTCCTCTCTGCAGGAAGAAAAATTAGATAATTTTTTGTAAACGACTGTTTTTTAAAAAAATTTTTTACATTATTATCTCTTCTTTAGACAGAAGCTATCCGTCCGATGGCGGAACCATTGCCAACCCTATTCTCATATGGACATTGTCAACAATCATTTCTCTCGGTTTCACTGTGACCTCTGCTATAAGAGAATAGAGAAATGGAAAGAAAAAAAGGGACATGCTGTAACGGAAGAAAAAGAGAGCAGTGCCATCAAAATTCAGAGAAGTTGGCACTGGTTTCATTCTTTATGCATAAACAACTTCTGGAAAAGCTCCTGTCCCATCTGCGAAAAAAAGGTTGAATGGCAGCTGAATACTCCTACTATTAAAAAAATCAAACGTTTGACCCAGGAACAGCCCAATCAGTTTGATGCCAAAATTTTTGCAGGCTATCTCGTCCATCAAGAACATATCTCAGAACAGCTATCTGGAGAGCTTTTTTCCCTTGTTCCTACCCCCTTCTTTTGTTCATTCGTAACGAAAGTGATAAAAAAAGCGAGAGAGAAAAAAAACCTCCATGTTTTATCTCTCATAGCAAAAAAAGGGTGGGCCGACTTTAACCTCTGGCCCATAGAAGCAGTCTGGTTTTTTGTAGAATCGAATGATTTTTGGAGCCTTGTTGAGAAAAACAATAACATAATGAGTGACCTTCTTCGTTCTAATCATCCTGAAAAGGCAAATACGCTCCTACAAGAGGCAATAAGAAGAAATCTATTTGATATAATAGAGATAATAGTCGAAAACCCCCAAGAGGAGCTAACTCCGCGATCGATCAGCCATATATCATTTGAATTAATAAATAGCAGCCATTTTTGGGAGCCTCCCCTGAAAAAAGGATTAATAAAAGCTTTATTCCGTCTAAATAATGATCAAATAACCACACTACTTCTTCGAGAGATACTAAGAAAAAAAGAATTTTCTATTGCCGACAAAATAGTAGAACAACTGGTAACAGGTTCTGTCTCTCTTCGCTCGAACCTCTTACCCACCATCCTGCCGTTAGATAACTTTTGGCTCTACCAAAACCAGAAAACATTGATTACATTTTTTCTAAAATCAGGATCTCCTCAACTGATTAAGCTTCTCTTATTAGAGACATTAAAAAGAAAAAATTTTTCTATAGCAGATCAACTTTTAGAGCAAAAAAAAAATTCGTTCATCAATTGGAGTGATTTAGAACTGTCTGAATTAACAAGGGTTAATAATTTCTGGAAATATGATCGAAAAAACCACTTGATAGAGGAAATCTTCGCCTCCAATCACCCTGAATTGGTTGAAATATCTAGAGCTGTTTTATTAAAATCTATTCAACATCGCCATTTTGAAATCACAGAAGAGGTGAAAAAAAATGGAAAAGCCATGGAATCTACGCCTTGGGCTCCAAAGAAATTTTCTGAGATGATTCAACTTAACAACTTTTGGGACTATATAAAAGAAGATAAATCTTTTTTTGATCAACTTTTAATAGCCGATAGACCCGATTTAGTAGAAATAGCAACCCGCCTATTTCGGGAAGCGATCGAAAGAGATAAGCTTCTCTTCGCAGAAAAGATCTATCAAAAAAAAGTAATGAAAATTGAGGAATGGAACCTAAAGTTTATATCTGATCTCATTGATAATGAAGCGTTTTGGTATTTTTCTGAAAAAGAAACGCTTATCGACATTTTTTTAGCCACTCGTTCTATCCCAACAATTAAAATATTAATTGAAGAGTCGATCGAAAAGGCGGATGAATCTGTTATAAAAAAACTCATCCGATTTCCGAAAAAAGAATTCACTCAGTGGAACGAGAGATATATTCTTGATATTTTTGAATACAGAAAGCTTCAAGAATTTCCTCTTATAGAAGAGTTCTTAACAAAATTTATAGAATTAGGAAATGCTCAATTGAATAAATTTTTCTTCCAAAAAGCAATCAAAGAGCAAGAATTTGCGATTGCAAAAGAAATAGAGAGATCATCAGAAATAACTGTAGAACTATGGGACAGTTTAGAAATATCAAACCTATTGTGTTCAAAAGGATTTTGGCTTTATGTAGAAAAAGGGAGAATAATTCGCCAGCTACTTAAAATGAATCAGCCTAAAATATCGAAAACTCTTTTGAGAGAAGCGCTTCGAAACGAAGCCTTTAATAATGCAGACCTTATTAGAGCAGATCAATATCTAGATTTTGACAGCTGGGAGGAACAGGAGGTAATCGATCTCATCACGATGGAAAATTTTTCTAAAAACCCTTACAAATACCCTCTTCTAGAAAAGATTTTCCGCTCTCATCATCAGCAACTCTTTGAGAATGCCCTTCATCAAGAAACTAAAAAAAATCAAGTGGATGAAGAATCAAAACAGTTTATTCAATAAAAAAGGCCGCTAGAAAAAAGAGAAGAGGCAGCGCTCTTCTCTGCTATTTTCAGCATAAGCAGGAGAAGCTTGAACAACAAGGTAGGCTAACGAAATAGCCCTACTCTCTGCAAAGAGACAAAAGAAGAGGCTCCAATAATCAGATGATCTTCTAACAGAATCCCCATTACCTGACTCGATTTGATCAGATGCTGAGTAAGAGTAATATCTGCTTTAGATGGAGTAGGATCTCCGCTCGGATGATTGTGAACCAATATGAGACTACTCGCTTTATGGCGCACTGCAGGAAAAAACACCTCTCTAGGATGAACCAAAACATTAGAAAGCGTGCCTATCGCAACCGTTTCCCAGGTAATAAGCTTCCCCTTAACATCCTTTAGTATAACGATAAGCAGCTCCTGTTTCTGATGAATTAATTCATGACGAACCAATTCATAAGCCTCCTCTGGTCCCACAACCTTTTTAGCAACCCATTGCCTCCTATTAGCTTGCAAAGCTATTCCAAAAGCAGCTTTCAACTGGATCGCTTTAGCACGACCGATCCCTTTCACCTCCATCAATTCTTCTATAGAAGCCTCCATCAATTGGTAGAGAGAGCCAAACCGCTCAAGCAGTTCCTGAGAAAGCTCTAACACCGACTTGTTTTTAGTCCCTGTAGTAAGTAAAATAGCGAGCAGCTCGACTAAAGAGAGCACCTCCGCTCCCCACCGAATCAGCCGCTCTCTTGGCCTCTCTTCCACTGGCAATTTCCGAAGGTTCATCATGAATAGGATTCCCCGTTTCTCCAAAGATTGTACACCTTTTCACCCATATAAAAAAAATGATAAACCGCTCTATCCCCCTCTAATCCAAAAAAAAAGTGATCATTAAACTCTTCCAGAACCATTTATCTACTCCCCCCCTCACAATGGACCCTCCGCCAGCAACTGCCTCTTTCCGACGATCGCCCACCATTACCTCTTTCGAGCAAAGATAGGTGAAAAAAAACCAGTGACTTACTCCGACAAATAGCCTAAAATGATAGGATGCTCCCTGGATCTCCTAGCTCTGCGGTCTTTATTCAAACCGGTCTCCCCACGGCGGAGCCTGGCAAGATCGGTTTTCCTGACTGTCCGATCTGTTTTGAGAAGGTTCGCCCTATGGAGAACTATACCTATACGACCTCCCAAAAGAATCATCCTATCTACCATTATTTATGTTTACTCTCCTCATTGGCAAACAAGCCGGATTGCCCCGATTGCAGACAAATATTAAAATGGACATCGATATATGAGCCCCCCCTTGATTTAACAAACATTTCATCCCTCTCGGAGAGCGATTTTCTTATCCTTAAATCAAAAAAACAGGATTTTGAAACCCTTCGACTCATTTTTGATGATACAGATTTTAAAAATAGTCTCACCTATTTCCGCTTAAACACCCTTTTTTCCACTTTAAATTTTTCCAACTTATCAGATGAAAAAATAAAGAAAATAATACGTTTTTTCAAAAAAAACCTCCTTCCCGATGTCGTCATGCTTTTAAAATATAAGCTCGATTCTATTGGGAAAGGTCACCTATTCATCAAAGAAAGAGAGGTCTACGGGATAATTACGCTGCTGCTCTTACTCCTCTCCCGCCTCTACTCAGCAATAAACCAAAAACTAGATCCTTTCAAAGAAATTTTTACTTAGCAGGCTTAGCCCCACAAGAAAACTCCATTGAATTTATAAGACCAACTGGTAATTTGGTCCCTATGAGCATAATCCGAGTAGAAATAGATTCGTTTAAGGAAAAGTAGCGAGGAGGAACATGCGCTATCTGTCTCGATGAATGTAAACAAACCGATGCATTAGACAAATTAGTCTACCATACCGAAACAGCTGCGCTCTATAAACCAGCACTCCATATTTTCCACAAAATATGTATCCAAGGATTAACTGATCAGGAATCATTTTCCCCTCCGTTATGTATTCGAACTCTATTTTTTCATCAATAGCCATGCGTTTGTCGCTAGCTGTGATTATGCCCAAATTATTGGTCTCGTTCGATCGGGCCTGGTTTTGCTTAGAAAGTTTTTACTTTATTTAATAGTTGATCTACTACTTTGTGAATTAACGGCGGTTTGCTTCGCTATTTTGCTGTGGCGGAAGATGGGGTATGCTCTCTGGATGACTCTCCTCATTCGTCTACTCGAGAGAAGAGTAGATCTCTAATCCATCATAGGCTAGATGGACGGAAGGGGGAAAGCTTGGATCGATCTGCTCCTGATCTATCTGGTGGGAAATATGGGATAGCCAAGTTTTTTTGGCTCCTATTTTGGCGATGATTGCAAGGCTCTCTTCTCGGCTTAAATGGGCTGACGATTGCTGGCGATAGGCGGAGATGACTAAAGCATCTAGCCCTTGTAGAAGAGGAAAGTTTTTAGGGGGGAAATCTTTTATATCTATCAGGTAGGCAAAATTTCCGATACGAAAGCCGGTCACTTTTATCTCTTTTTGCATGTAATTCAGGATGCCCCACTGCTCTCCTTGGAAGAGGAGTAGCTCCTGGTTCTCTTCTAGGAGATGAAACCTCCAGCGAGAATCTAGTGCGGTTCGAAGATAGGGATAGCTTACTGTAAAAATCTGATAGGATTCTTGGGAAAGAATGAAAGGGATCGTTCCAGTATAAGCTCTTAAATCATCGAGGCCTCCAACATGATCGTAATGCATATGGGTGATCAGTACAGCGTCGATCTTTTCTATCTTAAACTTCAGCGATTGCTGTCTATGATCGATGGAGGGATCTATCAGATATTTTTTTCCATTGACTGTAAGGAGAATGGAGGAGCGGAGCCTGCTGTTTTTAGGGTTGCTCGAGAGGCAGACGGAGCAGCGACATCCTATCTCTGGTACTCCCATAGCAGATCCGGTACCAAGAAAAAGGCAGCTTATTTCCATAGATGTTGGTTGCAAATTTTCGCTTTTGTGACTCAATGTGTATCAGTAGAGAGGCTATTTTGCAATCAATAAGGTAGATGGGCTAAGAGCTGCTCTGCTAAATAAGCGTGATAAAGGAGGCCTCGTGATCCAAGCGCGGTAATTACCCATGTTTTGGGGTCGATTCTTCGTAGGATGGGAAAATAGTGAGCGCGATGGGTTACTCGAATGGCGGCGCGACACTCAATAACTGGGTGGGTGGGCTTCAAAAGCGCCTCTGCTCTTTCGCGACAAGGGATGCTGTCGACTGGGTCTCGTTCGTAGGTCGCTCCATAATGGGCTCGAAGAGGATCTTCTGTGATGGCTAGATAAGGAAAGCCTGCTACGCTTCTGCTTAAAGGTTGATCAAGGAGACAGACGAGCAGCTGTCCTTTGACAAAGCCGATATTTAATGGTCGGATATCGATCAAATCTTTAATGCCTGCTCCGGCAGTAACTAGGACCAGATCGAAATGAGAGAGCTCCTCTAGAGAGTTAATCGAAGAGATGATTAACTCTACTCCTCTTTTTTGGCAGGCGCTGAATAGGCCGGCAAGATAGAGGGAGGGGAAGACGGTGATGCCGGAGCTGATCAGGTAGCTTCCATCTTCCTGAAGTTGAACATCGGAGGAGGGGTTTAAGATAGCGCCTCGCTTCTTTAGGATAGCTCCTAGATGGGCTACAGGGGCAGCAACCTCGTTGGCAGCGATCTGGATCAGCTGTTTTGCAAGAGCAATAGCCTCTGTTGCATAAAGGGAGCGGCGTCCATATTTACCTGGATAGGGATGTAAGAGGCCTGAGGAGAGCGCAGAAGCACCAGCTCCTATCCCTTTTTGATCAAAAAGAGTCACTTGATAACGAGATGAGAGAAAGTAAGCGGCTGATAACCCGGAAAAACCGGCTCCTACGATGGCGGCCCTCTTCATGGTCACTGCTCTTTTGGTAAAAAATAGAGATTCCTACGTAAGGATAGAAGAGATGGAAAAAAGTGTATAGAAGGAAAATTATTACTCTATTTTCGGGCCCTTATAAATATAACGAGGCCGAACAATAGCTGTTCCTTTACCATTCCTTGCTTCTAATCGTTCATAGACGATCTGTCGTGCGATTCCTAGAGCGCGGGCACAGCCAAAAAGAAGGGTAAAATATTGAGGATAATCGAAACCGGAAAGAGAGAGCAAAGTACCTGATATCGCATCTACGTTAGGGTGAGGATCAGAAATTTTTTGCTCTTCTGCTAATATTTTTGACCCTACTTGACGAAATAGGAGCGCCACTTTAGCTAAGGGATGATCTGGATAGCGTTGCTCAACATATTGGTATAAAAGCTGCGCCCGCGGATCTTCTACGCGCAGGATTGCATGACCAAATCCAAAAAGGAGCTGCCCTGAAGCATAGCGAGCTCTTAGCAGCTGCTCCACCTCTGCCGCCAAGGGATTATCTCCTACTTTCTTCTGTATAGAACGGAGCAACTCAAGGCAATCCTGGTTTGCTTTGCCATGGCGAGGCCCTGCTAATGCACAGATGGCAGAGGCAAGCGAGCCATACATATCTTCTAATCCAGAGGCAACCGCTTTTCCTACAAAGGTGGATAGGTTTCCTCCTCCATGATCGCAATGAACTAGATAAAACAGGCGGAGCGCTTCAACTAAAGGCTCGACAGAAAGGTTGGGCACCCGAAGCATAGATACGAAATTTTCTATATACCCCTTTTCGGGAAGAGAAGGGGGTGTTTCTCCCCATCCCGCATGGTGGTTAATCACTATGGCAGCCAGCTGAAAAACTTTTGCAACAAGCTCTAAGCAATCTTCGAGATAATCTCCCCTCTTTTCTAACATTCCCAATATCAGGAGGGCAGCAGAAAAGAGTTTCATCGGATCCCCTTTTCTAGGAAGTGATTGGATGGCACGTACCGTTTCTGGTTGTATAAAAGATCTCTTTCTAAAATCTGCAAAGAAATCGGTTAACGCTTCTTTTGATCCTCTCTTTCCTTTGATCAGCAGGTATATTATTTCCTCAGGAGCAGAGCCTACCAACTCCATTAACGATATCCCAGAATAGAAGAGTCCTCTAACAGGATCTACTGTAGAAGTGGTGCAATATCCAACGGGAAAACCTCTTAACCCTGTCTCTAAATCTTCTTCAGTAATTGAAAACAAGATTTTTTTAGGCATACTTCCTCTTTTATGGTAATAGCGCTTCGATCATGCTTCTCTCTTCAACTAGTTCTCTCTCTGAAATGAGTATCTTTTCGCGCAAATAATTATCCCAATATAGGCCAGGAACTATCTGAACTATTCCCTCTCCTATCGAATAACAGGGAAAAGAGAAAAAGAGTCCTTTCTCAATTCCATAACTATTTCCATCAGAGTAAACTGCCATAGAAAAAAATTCTCCGGGAGGAGTTGGGTAGATTAGGGAGCGCATCGCTTTCAGTGCAGCTTCAGCTGCTGATGCTGCTGAAGATTTGCCGCGGGCTGCTATCACGGCAGCTCCTCGTTGCTGAATCTGGGGAACAAATCTCTCTTCTAACCAGCTGCGGTCGCGGACTACTTCTATTGCTCCTCTTCCAAAGATTTTCGCGTTAATAAAGTCTGCCACCTGGGTGGAGGAGTGGTTGCCCCAAACAACCATATGGGTAATCGCCGAAAGAGGAACTCGAGCATGAGATGCCAGCATGGCGGTGGCTCTGTTCTGGTCTAACATACTCATCGCAAAGCAGCGCTCTCTTCGAGAATAAGCGCGAGTGATAAGCGCATTGGTATTGCAAGGATTTCCTACCACTAAAGTGAGAAGAGAAGGAGGGGTAACTTTCTCCAACGCCTTCCCCTGTTCTATAAAAATCGCTCCATTCTCGATGAGAAGCTCTTTGCGCTCCATTCCAGCAGTTCTAGGCTTAGAACCTAAAAGGAAGAGGGTCTCCACTCCATCGAATATTTTATAGGGATCCGATCCTATCTCGATCTTCTCGATGAGTGGAAAGGAACAATCTTCCAGCTCCATCACCACTCCTCTTAGGCTGTCCAAGGCAGACGGCAGCTCTAAAATGTGGAGAGAGATAGGCTGATCAGGACCATACAATCCCCCACTGCCTATGCGGAAGAGAAGCTGATAGGCGATCTGTCCTGCTCCTCCAGTAATGGCAATCTTTTTTGCGTCAGCCATAGAAACCTCTACAACTGCACTCTACCAATAAGGAACAGTAAAATCAAATAAACAATTAAACATGCGGTTACCAAGACTTGAACTTGGGACCTCGACATTATCAGTGTCGCGCTCTAACCAACTGAGCTACAACCGCACAATGGAGGTTAGGAGATTCGAACTCCTGGCCTTCTGAATGCAAATCAGACGCTCTACCAACTGAGCTAAACCCCCTCGTTTAGAAAAACGAAGAGCTCCGCCCATTCTACTTAACTAAAACCTTTTTATCAATTTCTACTTTCTATACTGGTCAGCTAAAAAAGAGCCTTTTCTTCGATAAAAAACCTGATAAATCAAAAAAATATTTTCTATTGACCCCCAGATAAGTATAATTTCCCATCATGGATAGGACAACTGCCATAAGGGAGATCTCTCTCATTTATCAGGGATGGAAAAATCAAAACAGGCTTCGGAGAGATTTTGTAGATGGATGTAGAGAAGAAAATGAAGAAAAAGTCAAAAGAACAGTAGGTTCATTAAGAACCCATGCCCCTACTCTCTCTCAAGGATTTCAATATGCTTGTAATCAGGGATCATCAAAAATAGTGACTTTCCTTCTAAGCGAAAAAAAGCTGGATCTGGAACAGATTTTGGATGAAGGATTTGTATCAGCTTGTCTTTCGTCCAATAAAGAGATCATTCTCCTTATACTGAGTAAAAATTGCCAATTATCCCCATGGGCAATGGACAAAGGATTTGATGCTGTCTGCAAAAGCGGCGATGCTGCCATTGCTCGACTTTTACTAGAAAGCAAAGCCCCCCCTTCTTCGGCCGAGATCTACAAAGCATTCGAGAATGCATCTTTCGACGGGTCAACGAAAATTATGGAGCTACTTTTGATTGAAAAGTCTGCTATTCCTTTTGATCTAATAAAAAAAGGATTTCATATTGCAGCCCAAAATGGGAGTCTTGAAAGCATACAGTTTTTATTAAAACTAGAAGGTGAAATGAAGCTCCCTTTGTCGGTAATCCACGACGGATTTCTAATTGCAAAACTCTCTTCAAGAGACAAAGTAATCGATGAGCTATTTAGCGGAAATTATATTCTTGACCAAAATAGTATCGACGAGGGTTTTAAATGGGCCTGCATGAACAAAAACTTTCCCCTTATGAAACAGATTTTGAGGGGTGATCAGAAAGTATCCCCCAAAATCATCGATGAACTGTTTATACTGCTCTGTAAAGAAATAGAGTGGCCTTTTATTTCAGAAATCTTATCCGCTCCCTCCACACTCTCTCTACTTGCTTTGAACGAGGGTTTTCTTCAGGCAGTCGCTTCTGGAACTTCTTGTGTGGTTAATGAATTGTTAAAGTTGAATGAGCCATTCAAAATCTACCCATTTATCATAGATGAGGGCTTCATCGTAGCATGTAACCATAAACAAAAAACCATTGTAGAGCTATTGCTAGAATGGAGAAACAACCACCCATTTCCCTCTTCGACCATCGACCAAGGGTTTGCCATTTTATGTTCTAAAGGCGAAATAGAGCTTGTAAAAAAAATATTAGCACTGAACGAAAAAAAACAATTGATCTTATCAGATATAGACGGAGCGGTATTAGCCGCCTGCTTGCACCAACAAAGAGAAATAGTCGAAGAATTGTTAGAAGAAAATAGCTACCTTCTAAAAGAAAGGACAATAAATGAAGCGTTAATGTGGGCTTGGAAAAAGGGAGAGGAGGTTTTGGTAAAAAAAATAATAAAGAGTAAAAAAAAGATCCCGCTAAAATTTTTAGAAAAAATTTTCCTTCCCTGTTGTAGGGAGGGTAAGAGCGAAATCATAGAGGAATTAATAAAAATAGATCCTCCTCTACCTTTATCTCTTATTGAGAAAGGATTTCTTGAGGGGTGTAGAGAGGGAAAGGCAGAAATTGTCCAGAAATTAGCAGAAATCAATGAAGTTCAAGCTGTTTCTAAAGCTGTTCTTAATGATGGATTTATTATCGCTTTCGATAAAAGATATCCCGATATAGTAACATTCTTATTATTCATAGATCAATCAGTGAAGGATAGTTTTTATCATTCGAATGAGCAGGTAAGTTAAAATTGCTTTCTATCTGAAATTAGGGTCTACCTATTCGGTTGTGCTTAAAAAGAAAATCGTTTTATAAGCTATTTTCTGTTGCTTTTATACCTGCTAGGGCAATAGACTGCGGTTTCCGGGGGTGTGATGAGACAGGCTGCGGTTATCGGCGCTTCCGGCCATTTGGGCAATAATGTATGCCGTGCTCTTCTTGAAAAAGGATATGAAGTAAGAGCGTTGGTTCATCTGAATAGAAAGTCTTTAGATCAGCTTCCTTTACACCAGGTTCAAGGCAATATTCTCGACATTTCAACGATTACTTCTTTTCTTAAGAAATCAGATATTGTTTTCCATATGGCTGGAAAAATTGCGGTGGACAAAGATAAAGATGGCTCTGTTCGTAGGGTCAATGTGTTAGGAACAAAGAATGTGGTAGAAGCAGCTCTTCTATCGAAAGTGCGCCGATTGATCTACGTTAGTTCGATCCACACCTTAAAACAGCAGCCAGAAGAGCTGCTGGATGAAACACGCGCTCTCGTCGAAGAAGGGCTTGACCACGACATGGCTAAGTCAGATGCAGAAAAAGAGGTTTTAAAAGGAGTAGAACGTGGACTCGACTCCATTATCCTCAATCCGACAGCTGCCATTGGTCCTTATGACTTTAATCCCTCTCTTCTAGGAAAAGCTTTGATAGCTCTCTGTAACAAAAAAATCCCTACCTTAGTTGAAGGAGGATTTGATTGGGTCGATGTTCGCGATATTGCCAAAGCAGCGATTATGGCTGTCGAAAAGGGCAGATCAGGAGATCGCTATATCATCTCGGGAACCTGGACAAGTACAAGAGAGCTCGCTATGTTGATTGAAAAAGTTACGGGACATCCTATGCCCAGGTTCACTTCGCCTAATTGGTTAGCACGGATAGGGCTTCCCATTGCTAAAGCATATAGCTTGATCAGCAATAGCCCCCTTCCTTATACCAACGAAGTCCTTCAAGTATTAATGCGATGCAACCGAAATATTAGCTCCCTTAAAGCAAAGGAGGAGTTAGGAGTCTATCCCCGTCCTTTGGCCCAAACGATTAAAGATACTTTCAGCTGGTACAAAGAGAGCGGATTTATAAGCGACCCTAACCAGCACGATGGTGTAACATTGGCTAAGGCATAAAGCTTCCCTACTAAGCGACCCTAACCAGTATGATGCTCTAACATTGGCTAAGGCATAAAGCTTCCCTACTAAGCGACCCTAACCAGTATGATG
>CAYNKV010000010.1:0-3580 GCA_964397905.1 uncultured bacterium | reverse complement strand
CTCTAACATTGGCTGGGCAAATTGTCACAACAGTGGGGGAATCGCTCAATCGAAGACGATCTACTCTAATGGTAGAGTGAGCAGAAGAGAGTTTTCTAAAAGTAGCCATCAAAGGGAACTGCCCTCGAAAAGCGAGGAGCCGAATAGTTGCCTCTTTTAGAAAAGATAGCTCGAATGGATCAAGGTTTCGATGAGAGAGAATAACCAGTGAAGCGAAGAGCTCCATCGCAACTCAAAGGGAAACCTCTTACCTCTATTCTAGAAAAAGCAAATATTTGACCATCTAGCATCAGACCTCAATCGATTTTGCAGGACCAAGGTCTACAATCAAACCGATTCTTTGGTCAAACAAAGGAGCAACTTAAAACAGATTTTTCTAAAGCAATCCATTTATGGAGAAAGCCCCTCTTGCCTAGTTTTCCATCGCAAAAAAAAGTTCATTAGCTTAATTTGTTGAATACAAATCTGTTATATTACAGAATTAGCAGATATCCATAAAGGGCGCTAAGATTATTGACTTGATTAATTTGGCTATTTATAATGGATCTATAGGGAGACCATATGAAGATTACCAACAAATTTCTCAGTTTACCTCCTTACCTCTCGACCTCCTGGAAAAATATCGCTTCTTTGAGCATCGAAACTTCTGAGGATGGCTCTTTTTTGTGTGTCGAACTATCTAAGGGAAGCAAAATAAAAATACCCGGATTAGGCTCTTCCGTGATAGATACCGTTTTCAGCACTTACGCTCACTTTTTAGAAGAGGAGAATGAGGATCCGCCACTCTCTTTCTCCCCAAATCTTGCTATCTCTCTACCAGGCCTAAGTTCTATAACAGCTGCTTTTCAACATAATAGTGAGCAGAGCAATACACCTCCTTTTCCAGCAGGATTGCTAGAAAAGATCTCTACTTTCATTAAAGGAGTTATTCCAGAAGATCTCTCTCAATATGCTAAGCCAAAACAGGGCTGCTATTGTCCTTATTGCCAGATTACAAGAGCTTTATCATCCAACTCTTCTTCTACGCATAGTGAAGATCCTGTTACCGAAGAAGATTTAAAATTTCGCTCTTGGGAAATTAGACAATCTGGAGAGAAACTCTATTCGGTGGTTAACCCATTAAACAGCAAAGAATGTTACAATGTATTTCTTGGAAATCCGATTGGATGCACTTGTGGACAAACTAATTGTGAACATATCAAGGCAGTTCTTCGTTCCTAATGGCTGCTTTTCTATTGCTAAATATATAGGGTCTCATTTACTTTATCCCTTTTATTTAAAAGCTGATTCCTTAAGATAGGGAACAAAGTAGGTGTTGAGCATGTTTAACTATTTTTCACGTACGCTTTTCTGGTTGAGTGTGCCTTTGGTTTTCGTCTCTTCTATGCGGGCAGATGCTGCGGGTTCTTCTGGCGAATCGACAGAAGCGGCAATCTCTATCCAGCAGCGAGAAAGCGAAGAGAGTAAGGCTTCATTAAAGCAGCCTCTCTTTCCCTCTTTCACAGGGAAGACAAAAGGGGCAAAAGTTCGGGTTCGATCCAAACCAGACTTGGAGAGTTATGTGGTAAAAGAGTTACCGCGCGATGAGTTGGTCTCAGTTGTTGGGGAGCGAGGAGATTTTTATGCGGTAGAGCCCCCTTCCAATCTGAAAGCTTATGTTTTTCGTGGTTTTATTTTAGATGGGAAGATAGAGGTTAATAGGGTAAATGTACGGATCGAGCCTTCATTAGACGCACCTGTAATTGGGCAGCTCAACCAGGGAGATTTGATTAAGGGATCTCTAAGTTCCCTAGACAAAAAATGGTATGAGATAGATCCCCCCAAAGATGTAAAGTTTTATATCGCAAAAGAGTTTGTAGAGAGGATCGGAGGTCCAGAAGTTAAAACAGAAGCGGATAGGCGTCGTAAAGCAGCAGAACAGCTCTTTGGCACCTCTTCCCTATTTTCTCGTGCTGAGATGAACAAGCCTTTTGAAGAGATTGATATTAAAAAAATCCAGAAGAATTACCAGTCCATATTGGATGAATATCCAGAACTCAAAGGTTTGTGCAGTCAAGTAAGGGAGGCTCTACAAGCTACCGATTCTGAATATATTCAGAGAAAAATTTCCTATCTTGAAGAGAAAAACAGCTTTTCTAACCCGCTTCCTTTGGCTCGTTCTTCCATAGGCGCTCCTGGCGATAGGATGAAGATATGGGAGCCTATAGAGGAAGCTCTCTACATTAGTTGGGCTTCTTTAAACCAGGATCGATCTTGGGATGAGTTTTACGATATTCAGCGGGAAGATTCGCAGGTTGTTTCAGGTATTTTGGATCTTTATAATGCGCCGATCAAAGGAAAGCCAGGAGACTTTATATTGAAAAACAAAGATTTGCTTCCCTTAGCTTATCTTTACAGTACGCAGATCGACCTACACTCTTGTCTAGGCAAGCAAATAACTGTTTCAGTGGCTCCAAGACCTAATAATAACTTTGCTTTCCCTGCTTACTTTGTTCTCTCAGTAGAAGAGGCATCTCCCCATTGATCTTGCCCAATCTGTGAGGGTCTCTTTTGGAGAGAATCGAGCTCTTCTGCAGATAACAAGATTCCTCTCTGCAGTTTGTTCTTTGTTTTGTTGTAGAGGTCTACTCCTCTGCTGAGTGTAGTGCCGAGCTGCTCCCAGTCAGAAGAAAGTTGCGCAATCTGGAGGCAAAGCGTAGAACCTATCTTACAGATTTGCTGGGCAGATTGGGAGAGGTTTTCCTGCTTCCATCCGTAGGCAATAGTGCGAAGTAGAGCAATAAGGGTCATTGGAGTGGCTAAAATGATCGAATGGGTAACGCTATACTCCATAAGGGAGGGATCGTTTTCGATAGCGACTCTAAAAATCGCTTCCGAAGGAAGAAAGAGAATCACAAACCCTGCAGAAAAGTCTACATATTCAGAATATCTTTTTTTTCCTAGCCGAGTGATCTGCTCCTTTATATGGCGACTATGTAGCTGAAATTTCTTCATGCGGAACTCTTCATCTAAACTATCTACCCCTTCTAGATAAGCATCGAGAGAAACTTTAGCATCTACTATGATCTGATGCCCACCAGGCGGTTTAACAACTAGGTCAGGCCTACAACGATGCCCCTCCTTATTGCATTGAAGCTGCTGGGAAAAATCAGCATAACTTAACATCCCCGCTAGCTCCACTACCCGCTTTAGCTGTATCTCTCCCCAGCGACCCGCCGTAGAAGGAGAGTGAAATGCTTTCGATAATTTGCTAGTCTCGACCCTTAATTTATCTTCGTTTTCGATAAGCGTCTGAAGCTGCTGCTTGATCGCTCCATGTTCCGACTTTCTCTCATTCTCGGAGAGGCGTATATGAAGAAGAAGTTGTTCTACCGTTTGACTAATAGCTTTATGTTTTTCTTCTAAACTTTGTTGATATAGCTCTCCCTCCCGAACCTGTTTAAAAGAATTAAGGGAAAAACTGCGTAAACTATCTTGAACTGCCTCCTGATTTCTTAATTTCTCTTGAGCTACTGCATAACGAACTAAGAGGGAATGATAGAGATATATTAATAGAGCTATAATAAAAACAAGAAGAATT
>CAYNKV010000009.1:0-38516 GCA_964397905.1 uncultured bacterium | reverse complement strand
ACATAGAGAAACCGAGAACGCTTTTTACAAGCAATGGTTTCAAAAGCAAATGGCGGCCAATCGTTGACCAAACTCAGCTCGAACTTTGCATCGATTTTCTGCACGCCTTGATACCCTGTATCACTAGGCACTAGATTCTTTAAAGAATCTAAAATCATGACGTTTCCCATTAGCAAAGGCTCTGACTTTTTTGTCGACAACCATTTGGCTTTTTAACCTATTTTTTTCAAAGTAGAAATGTTTTTCTCTTTTTTTTGGGCGTTCAATCGGGGTTTCGGCCGCATCAATTAAAACAATCTCATAATCAACGTCTCTTTTTAACCAACCTTTGCGTCGAGAAAGAGCAAAATCAGGATGTTTAATAAGGGTATCTTCTATCCAACGCACAGTTTTATACGCTGAACAGCGTAACTTTGCGAAATATGAAAATAGCTTCTATTCCAATACCAACAACCATTTGGTCTGCAACGCTTAGCTTGTTTTTTCGACCACCTTTTGATTTTTTTCTTGAGGGCGACTTCTGTGGGTAAGCATTCGAGTAAAGGTAGTTGTTTTAACTTCCGAAATGGCTCCTCTTTTAGAGGAGATATCTGATCCTATTTCATTCCTTACAGGTATACTTGCTCTTGTTTTTATTAAAATTCTAGTTTCGAAAGAGGGCTATTAAATATGTGCTTGCTCTAGCGAAGAAACTCTCTCTATTCTCCTTCCGACCTGTAAGTTGAAAACCGCCTATTTTTCTGGATGAATCGATCTGGAAAGGAGCTGTTGATAGAACTGGTGTGACATTAGCTTGTAGAGGAGGAATCTGCTTGTCCAATAGCAGCCGATGCATGAGAAAGGAAAAACTGCCGAAGAGCTTCTCTAAAGAGAGCTATACCTGTTCCATCTAATGCAGAAATCTCAAACAGTTTTAACCCTGGTTCTTGTTGATAGAAAAGTAGAGCATTATCGGCAGCTCCTTCTAAATCAATCTTGTTAAGAGCGACTATAAAAGGTTTATCTGCTAAACTAGAGCAATATTTTTTTAACTCATGTCGAAGCAGTCGAAAATCCTCTAAAGGATCCTGATTTCCGGAAATGTCGATAACATATACCAAAAGAGTAGATCTTTCTACGTGGCGCAAAAAATGATGCCCTAAACCGCGACCAAGATGAGCTCCTTCGATAATTCCAGGAATATCAGCTACCAATATTCTAGATCTACCTTCACCATCAATATAAGCCATATTAGGAGTAAGCGTGGTAAAAGGATAGGAACCGATGGCCACCTTTCTAGAAGTAATAGCTTTCATCAACGAGGATTTGCCTGCATTAGGCTTCCCAATAAATCCAACATCAGCAAGCAGTTTTAGCTCGAGTTCAAATTCTCCCGATTCTCCTAAAGATCCCTTCGTAAAGAAGCTAGGAGCTCTACAGGTTGAAGATTTAAATCTATAGTTCCCCTTTCCACCCTTTCCTCCTTTACAGATTAACTTTACACAATTTTTATCAACAAAATCAAAAAGCACCCTCCCGGTCTTGCTCTCTTTAACTAAAGTTCCCATAGGTAAGTAAAGAAGAGAATCTTTTCCCCTTCTACCTGATCGGCAATTACCCCCTCCAGATCTTCCATTTTCAGCATGAATCAAGCTTTGGTTTCTCAGATGATCCAAAGAGGTTTCTTCAGGAGTAACCTTAAAATAGATCGATCCTCCATCCCCTCCATCCCCTCCAAAGGGCCCCCCCTTGGGAATAAACTTCTCTCTTCGCCAAGCAACGACTCCATCTCCGCCGCGGCCCGCACTAAGAGTAAGTTTTATCTTGTCAATAAACATATTTCTCTATTTTAAAGAGAGGAAACGGGAAGGACAGAGACATAGGTCTTTATACCCTTTCTATAGGATACGACTCCGTTAATCAAAGAAAATAGGGTATCATCCCTCCCTATCCCTACATTGCTGTCTGGAGCCCACTTAGTGCCTCTCTGGCGCACCAAAATAGCACCAGCGGAAACTAACTCTCCTCCAGTCGCCTTAACTCCCAATCGCTTAGAATGAGAATCACGCCCATTTCTTGTTGACCCTTGTCCCTTCTTATGTGCCATGCAATTTACCCTATAATTTCAATGATTTTCACTCTATGATATTTCTGCCTATGCCCTACCTTGCGGCGGATCCCTTTGCGTTGCTTGTACTTGAAAGCAATCACTTTATCCCCTTTTTCCAAGCTCAGCAATACTCCTCTTACCAAAGAATCTGTAACAAAAGGAGCACCTACCTTTACCTCTTTTCCATCGCTAAAAAAAAGAACATGGTCAAATACTACCTCTTCTCCAGCTTCAGAAGAAGAAGCCAACAGCTCTACGTCGATAATATCATCTTTTTCAACTTTATACTGCTTGCCACCGGTCTCAATAATCGCATACATTGGAACACCCCATTACAGATAGTAGTCATTTTAGCTTTAGATAAGGATTCCGTTCAAGAAATCTATCAGATCTTAACGATTTCTCGCCTTATCTCATAAAAAAGAGTAGAATAGCGGGTGCGATGGAAGATTCTGGATCGATCGACAGGTGGAAAGAGGTACAAAAAGAAAATTTTTTTTCATTAAACAGGTTGCTCTCTTTTCTAGAATTAGAGGAAAAATATTGGGATCTTATCGATAATTCTTCCAAATTTCCTATAAATGTTCCTCTAAGATTGGCTAAAAAAATGGCCAAAAATAAGATTACTGACCCACTCTTTATCCAGTTTGTTCCCTTAAAATCGGTAAAAAAGGATGAAGAAAGCTATTCTCTAGACCCTTTGGAAGAACGCTCTTGTTTAGTTACTCCGTTTTTACTTAAAAAATATAGAGAAAGAGCTTTATTACTTTGTACACAAAGATGCGCTATGCATTGTCGCTACTGTTTTCGCCAAAATTACGATTACCCCTCTTCTCGAAATAGATTAGATGAGGAGCTGAAAGCTATTGCCGAAGATGTTTCACTAAAAGAAATTATATTGAGTGGAGGGGATCCTTTAGCACTCCCCAACCATTTCCTTTATTACCTATTTTCTTCTTTAGAAAAAATAGACCATATAAGGCGGATTCGGTTCCACACCCGTTTCCCTATAGGAATACCTGAACGAATCGATGAGAGTTTCATCGAGCTATTGCAGCAATTCCCTCTTCTACAGATCTACTTGGTGATCCATACTAATCATCCAGTAGAGCTAGATCAGGAAGTATTAGCTGCCCTAAAAAAAATCCAAAAGATAGGGATTCCCATTCTTAGTCAAACTGTACTACTTAGGGGAGTGAATAATAGTGTAGAACTGCTTTATGAACTCTATGGGAAACTGATCGATAATGGAATAATACCCTATTATTTGCACCAGCTAGATCAAGTAAAAGGAAGTAGCTATTTTGAGGTAGACCCTAATGAAGGAAAAGCGCTTATAGAAAAATTAAAAAAAGTTCTTCCCGGATATGGAGTCCCTCAATATGTGTTTGAAAAACCAGGAGCTGAATCAAAAACAGCTCTATAAACTACATTCTATCAACCGTTTTTAATCCCAAAATCTCCATCCCTTTCTTTAACACTCGAGCTGCTGCTTCACATAAAAGCAGACGGCTATTTTCTTCTACACTTCCTTCCACATGACAATCTCTAAAGAAAAGATGAAACTTCTCAGCTAAAATATAAAGGTATTCTGCCAATCGATGAGGGAGTAGATGTTCAGCGATCTCATCTAAAGTCTCTGAAAATCTCAATAGATGAACTCCTAGCTCCACCTCAGCAGTCGCAGACAGAGTGATAAAAGATTTGTCTAAGAGATCCTCTATATTCTTCCCTATTCTTTTTTTGATGCTCTGAATACGAACATAGGCATAAAGAAGAAATGGAGCAGTATTTCCATCAAAACGAAGCATGCGATCATAACTAAAGGAGTAATCTTTTATCCGATGTAAGGAAAGATCAGCATATTTTAGAGCATCTATACCCAAAACATGCGCTGACCGATCGATCTCTTCCTCAGAAACTTCTGGCAATCTATCGATCAAAATCTGCTTAGCCCTTTTGACAGCCTCAAGTAAAAGATCGATGAGTCGCTCTGTTTTTCCCGAGCGGGTCTTACACTTCACCCCCTCTGCATCAAGTACTAAACCAAAAGTGACATGATCGATCCGATGTTTTTTGCGATCTATATAACCTGCTTTTTCAGCCGCTTGAAAAAGCATCTTAAAATGGAGCGATTGCCCCGCATCGGTAACAACGATAATTCGATCTGCATGCTCCTCTTCAATACGATGCTTTAACGCAGCCATCTCGGTAGTATCGTAATTATATCCGCCATCCGATTTCTGAATAATGATGGGCAAAGGTTTTCCTTCTCGGTTCAAAAAACCATCAAGATAGATACATTGAGCTCCCTCTGATTCTACAACTAATCCTCTCTCTTTTAGATCAGTTACTATACCGGGAAGGTAGCGGTTATAAAACGATTCTCCTCTCTCGATTAGCTGAACATCTAGAAGAGAATAAATTTCATCAAATGCTCTTCGCGAGATATCGCAAATGGTATGCCAGATGGATAAACTACCTCGATCGCCTCTTTGAAGCTGGACCACCTCTAGCTGCGCCTTCTTCTTAAAAGCAGGATCCTGATCGAACAGTTTTCTTGCAGACTGATACCATTCTAAAAGGGAAGAGAGGGGAAATTCCAATGAGGGATTTTCCACTATCTCGGGAACCGACTCCCTCATATAGACAATTAACATACCAAATTGAGTTCCCCAATCTCCAATATGATTGAGCCGCACTACGTCATGACCCAAAAACTCAAAAAGACGAGCAAGAGCATCCCCTATAATCGTCGAACGCAAGTGACCCACATGGAGCTCTTTAGCAATATTGGGAGATGAAAACTCGACTACTATACGCTGAGGAGAGGTGGAAGAAGGAACAGCCGCTCTATCACTTTTCAGGATCGGATATAACTGCGTTGCTATCCAACAAGGGTTTAAAAAAATATTAATAAAACCTGAGCCCCCTATCTCTATCCGACCTATCATCTTATGCTGTTTCTTTGCCTCATAACGAGACCAGGCATCTAAAATCTTATCTGCAATTTCTATAGAAGAGGAGTTCAACAATTTAGCTAATTTGAAAGCACTATTACATTGATAGTGGCCAAATCCAGATTGAGTCGATGGTGTAACTTCGACCAAAGAGGAGAGAGTTTCTCTACTCACTAGATCGAGAAACTCACCCTCCATAACATCCAATGCTTCTAAATAAATAATTTTAATTAGGCTGTCCATTTAGGATCTACTCCCTTCAAAATGATGATAACAGGGAGATCTTTCTCTCATCCCTTCTCTATTTCGAATCCGATTTTCAGCTGATAAGAGAGCCGCAGTATAAAGGGAACAACTATTTTTCTCCGCCTCTCTGGACAACTCAAGTATGCGATGGTAAATGAGACCACTCTTCTTTCTAGCTATAGCTGGATTATACCCATGCTCAGCAACCTCTTCAGAGACATTAATTAACCCCCCTGCATTGATAACAAAATCGGGAGCATAGATGATTCCTCGCTTATGTAATGCATAATCATCTTCCCTAGATAAAAGCTGGTTATTTGCAGCTCCCGCAATAGCACGGCATCTAAAAAAAGGAATAGTAAGCGGATTGATCACCCCTCCTAAAGCACAGGGAACAAAAAAATCAGATTCTGCACCAAAAATCTCCTCTGGCAAACAGGTTTCTGCTCCATAGCTTTTTACCGCTTTCCAAACCTTTTCCTGATCAACATCGCTTACCAGTAATCGAGCTCCATGCCAAAACAGTATCTCTGCCAATATACTTCCGACGTTGCCCAATCCTTGGATGGCAATTTTCTTTCCCTCAACAGAGTTAGAACCATAAATCCGATACATAAGAGCTTGAATTCCATAAAAAACTCCCCAGGCGGTGAATGGAGAAGGGTTTCCGCTACCTTTAGGATGAGAGGAACCAACCACATAAGGAGTATGAGCAGCAATTAAATTCATATCTTCGACAGAGGATCCAGAATCTTCGGCGCAAATATAAAGTCCTTTTAACCGATCTACTGCACGAGCAAAGGAGATTAACATATTTCGATCCTTCTTCTTCGGATCGCATATGATTACGCTCTTTCCTCCCCCAAAAGACACAGCAGAAAGAGCTGCTTTGTAGCTCATTCCTTGGGCCAATCTCTGAACATCTCTTAAAGCATCCTCATAGCTACTGTAGGGATATATACGAACCCCCCCAAGTGCCGGTCCCAGAGAAGTATTATGGACACAGATAATCGCTCTTAAATTTACAGTTACATCCTCGATCAGAACAATTTTTTCATATCCTTCTATCTCGATCTCTTTTAAAACTAAAAAATCATCTACCTGATTTTTGCCCATCCTTTTCTCCAAAAAGGATATGATACCATAAGAAACAAAATAACGGTTTCATTTTAGATCAAAGAAAACTCTATTTCTTTTGATAAAGCGGTAATTATTTTTTTGATAATTTCGAATTGAAGATTAACCCTTGTTGGTTTAGAGTTACCCCTTAAAGAGTATAAATTATGGTGCTTTCCGAACCTCTGAAAGAGGAAATTTTAAAACTACTGAAAAAGCAAAAGCAAGCGGATTTAATTTCCGTTTACCTTTTTTTTTTAGAAAAAAGCTTCAATATTAACCCGGTACTATTTGTAAGAAACAAGATTATCTACGAAAACAGAGAAGTTCTTATCCAAAAGCTAGAGCAAGCAGGTAAATTGTGGAAAATATCTGAGGTAACTATTCCCTCAGAAAAGCCAAGCGTAGATGAGAAGACAACAAAAATTTATATTTGTCCATCTACAGGAAAAGTGTTTGGCAACAACACCCACCCCAACCCCCAGGATGCAATTTACGATTGGATCTCTTCCCACACTGGCCTTACCGAAGAAGGGTCTTTAAAAACGAAGAGCTTCTTCATCTCTGAGGATCCGGAGGTAATAAAAAATTACATTTCCAAAATAAAGGAACCTATTAAAAAAACTCTTTTCTCCTCTGCTGTCACAGGAAAGCTTTTTAACTCAAAGGAGGCAGTAATCCAAGATTGTGTAAAAAACCAGATCAAAGCTATCACACTTCCCGAAGCAATTAATCAAAATCAATATGCAATCGACGAACCTTTTCTCGCTTTCATTAAGGAACAATTAGAAGAATCTAAGATATCTAGTTTTGTAGATATGATCTCAAAAATCGATCTATTTGCTCCTTATATAGGAGCATGGACCGAAGAATCTAACGATGAATCTTGACAAAGTAGTTGCCTCTTCTCAAGAAGAGACAGAGAGATTGGGTAGAATGTTAGCTCGATCGCTAAAGGAAAAAAGTCTCGTCGCATGCTATGGAGAATTGGGCAGTGGAAAAACCACATTTATTAAATCAGCCATCAGCTCTCTTTCCCATCTTTCTCCAGACGAGATCAAAAGTCCAACATTTAACTATTTTTTTAATTATGAGGGAGAACTTCCTATCTACCATTTCGATCTCTATCGGATCCCATCGTCAGATGAATTTAAACAGGCAGGATTTGCGGAATATCTAGAAAAAAAAGCTATCTTGTTTTTAGAATGGGCTGGAAAAATTGAGGAATTATTACCCGTTGACGCTATTCGTATTTTTTTTACCCCTTCCGGAGAAAATGAGCGTATAATTGAAATAAAAGGATCATCTATTGGAAATATCGGCCTGATCGAGTCTGCAAACAGTTACAGGTTTGTTTCCACTTAAATGAGAAAAAGATCTTGTTTATTTTAAAAAATTTAAACCATGATCTCTGAACAAAGAATCTCTCTTTTTTGATAAAAAAGAATGGATGCAAAAATAGTCCGTTCATATTTCCAATCGTTGGAGCAATTGTATGGGAATGCTAAATAAAGATACCTTTGTCTGCATCGACTGCGAAACGACAGGACTCGATCCCAAAAATGATAGAATTATAGAGATTGCAGTAGCAAAATTTACTTTTTCGGAAATTTTAGAATCTTACCAGAGTTTAATAGACCCTCAATGCCCTATCCCAAACGAAACAACAGAGATTCACCATATCACATCGAACATGGTATCTGGCCAACCTAAAATAGAAGAGATTCTTCCAATCCTATTGGAAGCTATTGGGACAACCACCATCGTTGGTCATGGCATTGGCCTAGATATAGCATTCATCACAGAATCAGCCAGAAAACATTCGATCCCATGCAACCTAGAATCGATCGATCTTATCGACACCCTGCGGATGGCCCGGATTTATGGAGAAAGCCCCACTAATTCCCTAGAAAAATTGCGAGAACATTTTAATATAGAGGAAGAGGGAGCACATAGAGCAATGAACGATGTAATCGTTAACATCGCAGTATTTAAACATCTAGTCCAAAACTTTAAAACTACAGAACAGCTATTAGAACGACTAAAAAAACCTGTCTTACTTAAGACAATGCCTCTAGGAAAATATAAAGGAAGATCTTTTGGAGAGATTCCGATAGAATATCTCAGATGGGCATCTCAGGCAAATTTTGACCAAGACCTTCTCTTTTCAGTAAAAACAGAGTTAAACAAAAGAAAAAGAGGAGACCGATTCCTCCTTAATCCATTCTCTCAGTTATAATCTAGCTCTATAGATCGAAATTGAACCCTTATCCAGTAAGAATTTTTTCTACTAAAAAAAATCAGATCCGATCTAATCGGGCCTCTATTTATCAAAGAAATAATTAAAAAAATGTTGGCTAATATGAGAAAAAATTTCCATTGTATTTTAAACCATTACAAGGATAGAATTATGGGACATTGTTAAAGAGAGAAGTGACAAGCAACTCTTTTGGACCTCTTCGTTCCTTGCTATTTCCTGTTTACCCTAAGGAATATCGCAAGTTCATAGCAGTTTTTGCGATCTCTTTTTTTTCCTGTTTTAACTATTACATTTTAAAAATTACTAAAGATACTATCCTTACCACCGCTCCTAACTCAGGGGCTGAAGCGACACCTTTCATTAAAGTGTGGGGAGTGCTTCCTGCGGCTGTATTGATCTCCATTCTTTTCACAAAACTGTACCGCAAGCTAGATAAAAGAGCCGTTTTTTACTCTATGGTATCCCTCTTTGTTATCTACTTCACCCTCTTCGTACTCTTTCTCTACCCCTATAGAGATCTATTGCACCCGCATGCTTTAGCTAATTACCTAGAGTCTGTTCTACCTAGGGGATTTAACGGACTTATTGCGATCATACGCAACTGGACTTTTGCCACTTTTTACATCATGGCAGAGATGTGGAGCACGATGATTATGTCAGTGCTTTTTTGGGGATTTGTTAACGATATCAGCTCCTTTGAGGAAGCTAAGCGCTTTTATGGATTGTTTACTTTAGGAACCAATCTCTCTGGCATTCCGGCCAGCTTGATAGTCTCTTTTCTTTCCCGTCGCTCTTTCAGCCCCTCTTTCCCCTTTGGATCTAACGTGTGGGATCAGTCGCTCACCTGCATCAATCTCATCGTCATAGGAGTGAGCATAGGCATCATTCTTCTCTTTTGGTGGCTCAACCGAAAAGGATTGGGATATCGTCCAGAAGATCTAAAAATTGAAAAAGAGTTTCGAGTTAAAAAAAGCTTCCGAGAGCATTGTTCTTTGCTCTCCCAGTCCAAATATCTTATTCTGATTGCTACCTTCGTAATCGCCTGCAATATAATCATTAACCTTGCAGAAACGCCTTGGAAGGATCAGGTAAAGCAGCTCTATCCAATGCCGACTCACTTCAACGATTATATGGCGCAAGTCAACCTCTGGAGCGTAGCCATCGCCATCTTCACATCGATTTTTATCTCCGGAAATGCGATACGGATTTTAGGGTGGAAAAAAAGCGCTCTCATCCCCCCCATACTCTTCCTCATTACAGCTATCTTCTTCTTTGGAGCGCTTCTTGTAAAAAAAGAGGTTCTCTACCAGATCGCATTTTATGTTGGATTAACCCCCCTTGCCCTCACTACACTTCTGGGATCAATCCAAAATGGGGTCATTCACGGTATTAAGCTGAGCTTATACAACGCCGTCAAAGAGATGGCTTTTATTCCATTAAGCCCCCAATTACGCGCTCAAGGAAAGGCTGCTATCGATGGAGTGGGCTCGCGATTAGGAAAATCGGGAGGATCTATCATCTACCAAATTTTGCTGATCATCTTCGGATCTATATTAAGCAGCACTCTCTTAGTAGCACTCATTTTGCTACTATTGCTGATCGCATGGATCTGCTCAACCTATGCATTAGGATCTGAATTTGAACAGCTTTCTCAAGAAAAAAAAGCTATTTCGGTTCCTGTACAGTAACTAGCCAGCTAATGCAATTAAGATAAACCCAAAACATAACCTCAAGGGATTAGGACACCTTCGATCTCCTTGCCTTAAAGCAGTTTCCCTTTCTCTTGTTCCTAACGACCTTCTTCTTTTGTGCCTCCTTGTAAGATGCCTCCTCCTATCGGACCTGACTCCTGACCCTGGGATGGTAAACTATTTGATAGAACACCAGTTTGGTTGATATCTCTCGAACTCTTACGTGCTCCTGTTTCTGAGGAACCTTCTGGATCATTATCCCCTGTTCCCAAAAACTGCTGCTTAACACAAGTATCTTTCCCATCCGACGCTAGATCAGTTTTTTTTCCTTTTCTCGGGAAAGATCTCTTTCTTTTCGACCTTGTTCCTGATTCTGGGATAATGAAACCTCTTCTGAGGAAGTTTTTATTGGACGGAAGATCTGATCATATTTTAAAGTGCGTGCAAAAGAGTTATATTCCTCCGTTAGAAGAGAGATCAGATCCTCTGCTCCTTTAATTATTTTTAATGGTTCCCAACAAGTTTCGAGAAATTTCCTATATACTCCTGATTTTTCTATATAAGTCGCTTCTATTTGCACCTCATCTTCTTCTTGAATCAACTCTTGTACCACCCAGGTCTGACATGCGCTAACCAACTCTTCTCTCGCGCTTACTATAAGGGATTTTTTTTATCTTCCTTAGCAAAATTGCACAAATAGAGCACCAAAATCCAATTATTAAAAAAAGAGTAATACTCTATTTTTTCCTCAGACCAGCTATTTTCTCGTTTAAGAAGGATCCTTTCCTCAATAGATTCTGTCATCTTTTTTTATATCCTTTTCGTGGCATCCTCCAAATGTTTTCACATATAGATCATGGATCGTGTACGGATCTGGATCCTTCAGATTTAGAACTAAACCACCATTTCCCTTCTTTCCTCTTTTCCGCGAACTCTTTCTTTGATATTCCTGAAGAGCTACTATTCCAATATTATGCCTTTCGACAAGTCGTTGTTTATATTCATTGATCTTATTTGCAAGCGACTCACAATAGACCATCCGTTCTTCATATAATTGATCAAAAACTGTGCGCCCTATTTTAGCAAGAGAGCTGCAGAGCTCTTTTCCCAAAATCAAAGGAGGGTTTGCAGGATTGTATGATTCCACTTTACGGCACAAACTAGGAAAATCGATCCCTGATTTTTTCACTGCTTGGTTAAAAAAAGATGACTGGTCAAAAGGGTTCTTCACTTTTTTTATCAATTGAACAAACATATCACTACAACAAGCTGAATAATCAGATTGACTGAAGAATTTACCAGATTCTGAATGTAGAACCCCAGGTCTAGACACGGGTTCCACCGAACAGATATGTGGAGTAAAAGGGTGTCGACGTGCAGCGCCAATCATAAAAATAAGCTTTCCGATTATGCGATCGTTTACTAAAATCATGGGATAAGATCAAATAAATTCTAAAAATGTGGACGATACCTAATTTTCTTTCTTTGTTCAGGGGTCTCTCTGCCTTCGTTTTCCTTTCTGAGGATCCGGTGATTCGGGCAGTTACGGTAGGATTCGCTATGATAACCGATGTTTTTGATGGTTATTTAGCAAGAAAATCGAGAAAGAATGGAGGGATGGGTAAGATTCTCGATCCGATGATGGACAAATTTTTCGTTCTTTTTTGCCTTCTGGTTTTTGTAACAGAGGAACGATTAAAGGGGTGGGAAGCGCTCTTGCTGCTCTCAAGGGATCTGGCTCTCTCTATTTTTGGAACCTATTTGTATCTAACAGGATCATGGAAGCAATACCGTTTTCGATCGATAAAATGGGGTAAAATCACTACTTTTATCCAATTTGTCCTTCTTATCAATCTTTCTCTTGGTTATTCGCTTCCTCGCTATCTCTTTATCTCTTTCACATTATTTGGCATTCTGGTCCTTTTGGAGCTGTTTAGCGATAGAAAATCGATTAGATCTATAAGCTAGGGGAAACGGTTTTCATCTGCTTGAAACTCGATTTTCTATCTAAAGAGTTAACATTTAATCTAAAGAGCACTTAATTTTCCTCTCTTGAAAAAATTCAAATAGAAGAAATAGCCTTGACTTTACCTTTATAAGGTCATAGATTGATCTTATATATGGGGAGTTGATTGAATGAGGGGAGATTCGATTTTATCTGTGGCGCTGCGTTCTTTATGCCAATCTGCGGCAAAAATCGTTGGCTTTGGCATTGGTTTCTTGATCATTCTATTTTGCATGAGTGTTCTAAGCAATTCCCGATATGATCAGAATAGGGTAGAGTATAAAATTGCTCCTGATGAGCATGGGGAGAGAGAGGAGATTTCAAGCAGCTCTCCTGTCATATTAAAAATGGATATACGCGGAGTGATCGGGGTTGCTGATCTGACGTCAGAAAAAATTTCCAATCTTCTCATCAGCTCTAGGGAAAATCCTTTCAAGCAAGATCGTGTCAAAGCGATTCTCCTTCATATAGATTCTCCTGGGGGTTCCGCAACAGATTCGGATGGAATTTATCGGATGTTGAAGGAATACAAGGAAAAGTTCCATGTCCCCATCTATGCTTATATTGATGGGATGTGCGCATCTGGTGGCTTATATATCGCTTGTGCAGCTGATGCGGTTTATGCGACAGCTGGAAGTGTAATAGGTTCAGTAGGAGTAGTAACCGGTCCTTTTTTCAATTTTTCCGATACCATGAGTGAGTATGGTGTTCGCTCCGTCACTCTAACTAGGGGAAAAGATAAGGATTTCCTCAACCCTTTCCGTCCATGGAAAGCAAACGAAGAGGAAGAGTCTGTTTTGAAACCAGTATTAGATTCTTTGTACGATCGATTTGTATCGATCGTGCTGAATGGACGAACAAAGGTTTCCAGGGAAAAGTTAGTAGGAGAGTATGGAGCACATGTTTTCCCCGCACAAAAAGCGGAGGAGATAGGTTATATAGATCACTCGGATGCGAACTATTCAGCATGTCTTTCCGAGCTAGTAAGTGCGGCACAAATAGATGGAAAATATCAGGTGGTTCAGTTGGGCTCTTACCACAATCTTATCGATGGGTTTTCTTCCAATAGCAAGGGAATGTTATTGAATTGGCTAGGGTTGCCTCCAGAAGCTACTTCATCAGAACTAAGAGGTAAATTCCTTTACATCTATCCTCTTTAAAGTGTAGTTTAGGAAGATAATGTTGCTTTGCTGATTTTTACTAGATGAATTTTTTGTGGCTACGCTATTTCTAGTTGATGCGGTCAATCTTCTCTTTCGTGCATATCATGCAATTAAGCCGATGAGTAATGCGGAGGGGTTCTCCACGCATGCTCTATTCGGTTTTATTCGTTCCATATACAAATTGATCCGAGAATATAACCCAGATTATATAGCTGCAGTGTTTGACGGACCTAATAATAAGCAGTCTCGTATAGCGATTTATCCGGAATATAAGATTCATAGAAAAGCGATGCCTCAAGACTTAGTAGAACAGGTAAAAGAGTCTCGTTATTGGTGTAAAGAAGCAGGGATTCCTTTTCTTTCAGAGGAAGGGGTGGAAGCAGACGACATCATTGGATCTATCGCTCTATTAGCTAGCCAATCAGGAGATAAGGTCTACCTATGTAGTGGTGATAAAGATCTCTGTCAGCTTATTTCCGATCAAATTTTTGTCTTAAATATATGTAAAGAGAATCTGCTGATAGATGAAAAGAGATTTGAGGAGCTATATCAGATCGCTCCTAAGCAGATGGTAGATTATCTATCTCTTGTGGGAGACAGCTCTGATAACATACCAGGAATAGATGGAATAGGGGCTAAAACAGCAATAGCGCTTCTAAAACAATTTGGCTCTATAGATACTCTCTTTAATAATTTGGAGCAGGTTAAAAACAGAAGGCTACAAAACTTAATCGAGAGAGGAAAAGAAAAAGCTTTATTAAGTCGTCAGCTTGCACAGATTTCGACTCAGCTTCCTACTCCCCAAAACAGGGATTTTTTCAGAAGAAAAGAGGCTAACATAGATGAGTTAAAGCTCTTCTATCAAAGAATGGGATTTGGATCGTTGCTGCAAGAAACCGTTGCTACGGAAAAAATAGATCTAGATGGCGATCTAAAAAAATTCCGCTTTCATTGGGTAGAAGAGCTTCATTTGCTCGAACAACAGCTTGCTTTATGTAAGAAGAGGGTCGCTTTTCACATTATTTCAGAATCAAAAAGTTCCCCTATATGGGGCATAGCATTTGCTCATTCATCAGAAGAGGGATTCTTCCTCCATTTAAATGGAAAGATCCCTTTCTGCGAAATAAAGAGGCGATTGAATCAACTTTTTCTCAGTTCTTCCACCTGTTTTTACGGAAACCATCTAAAAGATGAGCTCCATCAACTGGCACGACTCGAAATTACACCTCCTCATAATATTGTTTTTGACGCAGCTCTAGCTCTTCATCTAATTGATCCTAATAAAAGTTTTCGCAAATTTAATGAAGAAATAGTCGAAGAAACAAAAATCTATACCCTGAACAGTGCGGAGGATGCCTGTCGAAAACTCTCTCATCTATTTGAATTAGAAAAAGAAATTCAAAAAAAATATTTAGAAAAGATTTTGTTTAAGATAGAGTTGCCTCTTCTCTCCGTCTTGTTTCGAATGGAAGAGAGGGGTATTTATCTAGATCGACAGCTTCTTTCTTCTGCTGAGCAAAAAATGAAGGAGGAGATTGATCATCTGAAAAATGAGATCTATTCTCTAGCTGGAGAGCTGTTTAACATCAATTCTTCTCAACAATTAGCAACCATTCTTTTCGAAAAACTCAAAATAGTTTTTCCCTCTAAAAAAGAAAAGCTTTCTACAAATGAAATGATATTGAATCAGATAAAAAATCATCATCCAATAGTAAGCAAACTGTTAGAATATCGGAAATTATATAAACTTTTTTCTACCTATATCCACCCTTTACCTCTTGATATTGATCCTAAAACAAAGAGAATACATCCCACATTCAATCAATTTTCTACTGCAACAGGTCGTTTGTCATGTCAAAAACCTAATCTACAAAACATTCCTACTCAATCAGAGAACAATATTAGAAACGCTTTTAAACCTGAGCAGATAGATTGGAGCTTTATCTCAGCAGACTACTCCCAAATAGAGCTAAGGATTTTAGCTCATCTCAGTGAGGATCCTACTCTGATAAAACTGTTCAAAGAGGGAGAGGATATCCATGCCTATACTGCTTCTCTTCTTTTTAATAGACCGATAAGCAAAATTTCCCCAAACATGCGTCATCTGGCTAAAACGGTCAATTTCGGAATTATTTATGGACTACAACCATTTGGATTAGCGCAAGAGTTGTCGATCAGCTATAATGAGGCGACTGAGTTTATTCAAAATTATTTCCAACGCTATCCAGTGGTAAAAGATTTTTTGGAATCATCTAAAGAAAAAGCAAGAAAAACAGGTTTTGCGACCACTATAATGGGTAGAGAACGTCCTATTCCGGAAATAAATTCCAACAATCGCATATTGAGAGAAAGTGGCGAACGAATCGCCATCAACACTCCTATACAGGGAACAGCAGCAGAACTAATTAAACTAGCGATGATCGATATCGATCGCTATCTTCAAAATGGAAAAGGAAATTTGCTGTTACAAATCCATGACGAGCTATTATTTGAAGCAGCTGATTCAAACATAGTTTCTTTATCGAAAGAAATCCAAAAAATAATGGAAGAGGCAATGAAGCTAAAAATTCCTTTGAAAGTTAATCTTTCTATTGGGAAAAATTGGGGTGCATGTTATCCTTGCTAAGGTGTTTTTTTTATTTTCTTAATGGCGCCTTTCTCCTTTTTCCTGCTGGGTTTGTTTTACTTGGTAGTTGATTATGTAAGAAGTTTCTGAATTGATTAATTGGATATTTAAAGAGTAAAAGTTCAGAGTAAGAGACTTGCTTTGTTTAGGAATTTTAAGAAAAATTGAATTAAAAAACAAATAAGTGTATTGAAGATATCTGTTTTAATGGTTGCTCTTAAATCTTATTTCTGTAGTAATTATGTTTTTTTTGCATTAAAAGCACTTTTTAGCCTATATCAAAATGTGGCTTAAAAAATAATTAGCGTACAAACATTGAAATCTAATTCTATCGTACATTTGTTTAGAAAATGAAGGAGTTATCTATGAATGATCGTACTCATGTCCCCCCCGCTCTGCCCGACGAAGAGGCTGTTAACAAGTCAGCAACTCCTATTACAGGAGAGGAACAGATAACGAGAATAGCCGACTTACAGCGGATGAATATTGATCAACTCAACGTTGTCGCTAAAGAGATGCGACTAAAAAATTTGGGATCTTTGACAAAATCTCAGATGGTATTTGAAATCGTAAAAGCCAAGGCAGAGCATCCTACTGAAATATTGGTAGGTGAAGGCACCTTAGAGGTGCTCCCTGATGGATTTGGTTTCCTCCGATCGCCTACTTACAACTATCTCCCTTCTGTAGAAGATATTTATGTATCTCCTGCTCAAATCCGCAAGTTCGATCTAAAAAAAGGAGATACTGTTTATGGAACTATTCGCTCTCCTAATGCGAAAGAAAAATATTTTGCGCTTCTCAAAGTAGATAAAATCAATGGCCACACTCCAGAAGAGGCAAGAGAGAGGATTTTATTTGAAAATCTTACCCCTTTATACCCTAACTCTCGTCTAGTGATGGAAACATCAAAAGAAAGAATTACGACTCGTATATTGGATCTTACTGCACCGATAGGTAAAGGGCAGAGAGGATTGATCGTTGCTCCTCCACGAACGGGTAAAACGATCATTCTACAGAATATTGCCAATGCGATTACGACCAACTACCCACGTGTAATCTTGATTGTTTTACTGATTGATGAGCGTCCAGAAGAAGTAACCGATATGATTCGAAGTGTTCAAGGGGAGGTAATCTCTTCTACTTTTGATGAAGCACCAGAAAGGCATGTACAGGTGGCAGAGATGGTAATAGAAAAGGCACGTCGTCTAGTAGAACATCGTTCTGACGTAGTAATTCTTTTAGACTCTCTTACTCGCCTTGCTCGGGCTTATAATACTGTACAACCTCATTCAGGAAAAATTTTAACTGGAGGAGTCGATGCGAATGCCCTCCATAAGCCAAAACGTTTTTTTGGTGCTGCTCGCAATGTGGAAGAGGGTGGATCTTTAACCATCATGGCAACCGCTTTAACCGAAACCGGATCCCGCATGGATGAGGTGATTTTTGAAGAGTTTAAAGGAACGGGAAATATGGAGCTTGTGCTCGATCGTAAGCTAGCGGATCGCAGAGTTTTTCCTGCGATAGATTTAATCAAAAGTGGAACGCGCAAAGAGGAGCTTCTCTTTCATCCAGAAGAACTTGAAAAAATCTATATGCTTCGACAAGCAGTAGGCGATCTCTCTCCTTTAGATGCTATGAATCTTCTTTTAGCTCGTTTAAAAAAGAGCAATAGCAATATCGAGTTTCTGCTTTCTATGAAGAACTGATGTTTCCTGGCGTAGTTGTGTTTAAAAGAATAGCGCTATTGCTTTTCTTATGGGGCTTATTTTCTTGCAGTTATTTTGATAAAACCAAAAGGGAGAACAGGCTTCGGATTAACTTTCTTACCTCGCCAACCAGTTTAGATCCGCGTCAAGGAAGCGATCTAAATACTGCTTCGCTCCATTTTCTTCTCTACGAAGGATTGATGCGTCTAAATGGCGATGGATCTCTTACTCCTGCTCAGGCAGAGTCAGTAGAGATCTCAGAAGATGGAAAAGTTTACACCTTTCATATAAGAGAAACAAGATGGTCGGATGGGAGTTTAGTAACTGCACAAGATTTCGAAAAATCGTGGAAAACCATCTTATCACCTACTTTTCCCGCACCTCATTCATATCTATTATTTCCCATAAAAAATGGAAAAAAAGCCAAAGAGGGAGTGCTCTCTCTCGACAGGGTAGGGATCCATTCAATAGATGAGAAAAGATTGCAAGTCTGCTTAGAAAAAGCAACCCCCTATTTTTTAGAGATCACCTCTTTTTGTACTCTATTCCCGATACCTTCTTTTTTGGAAGAACCAACGCTAGAAACTGCTTATAGAAACAAGAGCTCTCCTACCAATGGTCCTTTCAAAATAAGCTCTTGGAAAGAGCAACGCGAAATCATAATGAAAAAAAATCAGGGGTATTGGGAACAAGCGCACATCGAACTAGAAGAAATTTCGGCTACTTTAATCTCAAATGAATCAACAGCACTGCTCATGTACAATGATGGCCAACTAGATCTGATCGGATATGCTTATTCTACCATTCCTGTCGATTTAATAAGCAAATACCGAGATGAAGGAAAGATAAATTCGATCCCAATACCAGGAAGTTCGGCCCTCTTTTTCAATAACTCCCAGTTTCCTCTGAACAATAAAAATATACGCAAAGCAATAGCGATGGCTATCAACAGAACAGATATTGTACAAGAAGTTACTCAATCAGGTGAAGTGGCAACAAACTTAATTAGTCCAACCATTAAGAGGATCCGTTCTTGCTTTAAAGATAACGACCCAGAAACTGCTTCACGGTTATTCGAGATCGGTTTACAGGAGCTAGGTATTGGTCAATCTCAATTTCCGATCATCACTTATAGCTATCCTTTCTCCTCTCTAAACGAAAGAATCGCTCTTGTAATTCAGGATCAACTGCGCAAAACGTTGTCTATTTCTATTGATTTGAAAGCAGTCGATCGACAAGCAATGTTTTCTTTACTCGAAAATCGTATCTTCGAAATAGCGTTTGGTTCCCTCATTGCTACCTATCATGACCCAATGAGTATTTTAGAAAGATTTAAGTATAGCAATAATCCTAAAAACTATCCAGGTTGGGAATCCTCCCAATATGTTGCCTTGCTCAATTCATCGGAGGAACCTTCTTTAATAGAAAAGAGATCCAACATCCTAGAAGAGGCGGAAGAAGTTCTGGTAGAAGAGATGCCTATTACCCCCTTATACCATTGGAACTCGTCAATTATGACTCAAGAGAGAATAGCAGATATAAGGATAGGAGAGGGGGGAGTTCTAGACATTGCACGAATACGATATAAAAAAACTGCTAAGCCTTAATTTTAATATCGACCCCTGCAGCAATAGGAAGCACCTTGAGTTTATCTATCGTATCGGGAGTAGGACTTAAAATATCGAGCAATCGAAGGTGCGTGCGTATCTCAAATTGCTCTCTCGACTTGCGATCTACATGTGGAGATCGAAGGACCGTATATAATTCTCTCCTAGTAGGAAGAGGAATAGGCCCTACTACAAGTGCTCCGGTTCTCTTAGCGACCTCGACAATATCAGATATTGCCCGATCTAGCACACGCTGATCATACCCTTTAAGCCTAATTCTAATTTTTTTACGACTCTGCTTCGCCATACAACTTCTAATCCTTACTGTTTATCACTACCTTTTCGTCATAGATTCTTGAATTTTATTAGGAACTTTCTCGAAGTGGCCCGGTTCCATCGTATAATTACCCCTGCCCGATGTCATAGATCGAAGCTGCGTAGAATAACCAAACATTTCCGCTAGAGGAACCTCTGATTCTATCTCAACACTTCCTTTATTAGTAATCTGATTTAGAATACGGCCACGACGACGGTTGAGGTCACCGATAACATCTCCCATAAACTGCTCTGGAGAAGTGACACACACTTTCATAATAGGCTCCAAAAGCACGGGTGCAGATTTTCGCATCGCCTCCTTAATAGCCATAGATCCACAGATCCTAAAAGCCATCTCGCTCGAGTCGACGTCATGATAAGATCCATAAACAACGCCCACCTTAATATCGACAACCGGATATCCGGAAAGAACTCCCGTCATCAAGCCATCTTCAATACCCTTAATCACTGCAGGAATATATTCTTTAGGAATAACACCCCCGACAATGCGACTCTCTACAATATTGCCTTTTCCTTTTTCCTGAGGCTCAACTTCTAGACAAACATGAGCATATTGACCTCGTCCACCCGATTGCTTAACGTATTTGGTCTCTGTCTCGCTAGCAATGGTAATCGCCTCCTTATAAGCGACCTCCGGTTTACCCACATGTGCATCTACAGCAAATTCCCGGAACATGCGATCTCGCAAAATTTCAAGATGCAGCTCGCCCATACCAGAAATAATCGTCTGACCCGTTTCTGAATTAGTGGAAACACGAAAAGTAGGATCCTCCATAGAAAGTGAAGAAAGAGCGAGAGCTAGCTTTTCCCTATCAGCCTTAGATCGAGGTTCAATCGCCATCGAAATAACTGGATCGGGAAACTCCATCTTCTCTAAAAAAAACTCATTTCCCTCTGCACAAAGCGTATCTCCCGTAACAGTATCCTTTAATCCAATACACGCGGCGATATCTCCAGTAAAAAAGGCCTCTCGCTCCTCTCTTTGATTCGCATGCATCTCCAATAAGCGAGATATCTTCTCTCGTTTTCCCTTGGTCGTATTAACTAGACGGGTCTCCTTGGAAAGAACACCTGAATAAATACGCAAAAAAGTGAGCTTTCCAACATAGGGATCGGACATTATTTTAAAAGCAAGCGCTGCTAAAGGGGCATCATCCTTAGGAGACAACTCCATTTCACTGCCATCATCTATATTAACAGATCTGATAACTCCTCTATCGATAGGAGAGGGCATCCAAGCAACTATAGCATCTAAAAGAGGCTGAATTCCTTTGTTCTTAAAAGCAGTACCACAAAGCGCAGGTATAATCTTGCTCTTAACAACTCCCTTCCTCATCATAGCGTGGATCTCAGAGCTGCTCAGTGAAGAGGGATTTTCTATTACACTTGTCATGAACGCTTCATCGGAATCATCAACAGTTGCTAACTCTTCTAACATCTGCTGACGTAATTTCTGACATTCTGGTAACATCTCAGCCGCTATCTCCTCAACCTGATATTGAGCACCCAAAGTCTCATCCAAAAAAAGATATGCTCTCATCTCAATCAGATCGACCATACCCTTAAAACCAGACTCGGAACCAATAGGATAATGAACTGGAATTACGTGAGCACCCAGCTTTTCCTCCATAGAACGAACAGCTGAAAAGTAATCAGCACCCGTTCGATCCATCTTATTGACAAAAACAATTCGAGGAACTCGATAGCGATCCGCTTGACGCCAAACAGTTTCTGACTGGGGTTGCACCCCAGCTACCGCATCGATTAATACAACAGCTCCATCCAATACTCTCAGAGAACGCTCTACTTCTACAGTAAAATCCACATGGCCTGGGGTGTCTATAATATTAATCTTGCTTCCTTTCCAATAAACTGTAGTAGAAGCAGAAGTGATAGTAATTCCTCTCTCACGCTCCTGCTCCATAAAATCCATCGTGGCAGCACCTTCATGAACCTCACCGAGTTTATGAAGTCTACCCGAATAATATAAAATTCTTTCGGTGGTGGTGGTTTTTCCTGCATCTATGTGGGCAACAATACCCACATTTCTCACTTTTTCCAGAATTTCAGTTTGAGGACGTTTAAACTTCATTGTAATAACCCACTCTTACCACTTATAATGAGCAAATGCTTTGTTAGATTCTGCCATCTTATGCATGTCATCTTTTTTCTTTACAGAAGCTCCTTGCCTATTAAAACAATCAATTAGTTCACGGACTAATCCCTCTTCTGTAGAACAACCTTTCCTCTCTCTAGAAAAATGGATAACCCACTTTATTGCCATCGAAGTACGACGTAACGAAGGGATCTCCATGGGCACCTGATAAGTAGCTCCGCCAATTCGACGAGATCTCACTTCTAAAGAGGGCTTGGCATTCTCTAATGCTTGCTCAAATGCTGCCAAAGGATCTCCAGACTCTACCTTTTTCGCAAATCTATCTATTGCATTATAGACAATCTTTCGAACTAGAGACTTCTTTCCATCCCACATGGCTTTGTTGATAAATTTAGCAACCAGATGACTATTATATATCGGATCTGGATCTACTAAACGCTTTTCTGAACGACGTCTGCGCGACATACAGCTATTATTCCCCTCAAAATATATTTAACCTATGAAAAAACTTCCCTATCTACTTTGGCCTCTTAGCTCCATACTTTGATCGACTCTGCTTCCGATCCTTAACTGCAGCACAATCCATAGAACCTCTGACAATATGGTACCTCACCCCAGGAAGATCTTTAACTCTTCCTCCACGTACCAAAACAATGCTGTGCTCCTGGAGATTATGCCCCTCGCCGCCTATATACGCAATCACTTCCTCTCCATTAGAAAGACGGACCCAAGCAACTTTTCTTAACGCGGAATTCGGTTTTTTGGGTGTTTTCGTCTTGACTTGTGAACAAACACCCCTTTTCTGTGGACATCTATCCAAAGCAGGAGACTTGGACCTCTTATCTCTTCTATATCGACCAAACCTAATCAACTGATTAATTGTCGGCACCTAACCTCCTCGATTGAACCTTGTAGTAGAGGTTCCACAATCACTCTAAAAATAGCCCGCATTATAGTGGAATAGTTTTTTATTAGCAAAAGAAGAGCAAAAAATTAAGAACAGCTGCTGTTACTTCCTATTTTTTTATCCTATAAATTCCAGGTGAATTTTAATCTGAGCGATGTATCTTAGTAGAAAAGGGAGCATCATGTTAAGAGTATGGGTATTCGTCTTGATCTGTCTTATCCCCTATTCCCATCTGAAGGGTGCAATTGCCTCAGAAAGTCAGCATCTAAAGATCACAGATGTTAGGAATATAGTTGAAGAGATGCTCAGCTATCATATAGAAACAAAAGATGTCTCTCCTCTCTTGATTATTCGCTCTATAAAAATGTTTATAGAACAGTTTGATCCTAAAAAAAGTTATCTGATCTTTTCGGAAGTGGAGCCTTATCTCTTCCATCTTAATTCTGCTACGCTGGAACAAGCTGTTGACTCTTTTTATAAAGATGAATATCCACTATTTGAAAAGGTCAATCAGACTATAGAAAAAGCGATTCGCCGTGCGAGAAAATGGAGAACGGAATTCTATCGAGATTTTATTGAGACACGAGGAAATTTAACCATTGAACCAACAGATCCCTCTTTTCAATATGTTCACACTCTAGAACAGCTAAAAAAAAGAATAAAAAGCAACATGCTGAGGGCTTTTTTAAGAGAAAACCATAAGCAAGAGGGTGATTTCTGGAACGAGAAAAGATGCAAAAAAATCTGCTCTCTTTTTGAAAAAAGAGCTGCCATTCAGGAACAGGCCTATTTGTCCGATTGCCGAGAAAGAGAAGATCGTTTAGCAACCCATATTATAAAATCCGTAGCGCGTAGCTTAGATGCTCATACCGCTTTTTTTGATAAAGAAGAGGCTTATGAGATAAAATCTTGCTTAGAGAAACAGTTTGATGGAATAGGTATAGGTTTAAGAGAGGGATTAGATGGAATAGAAATTAGCAATATTATCAAAGGAAGTCCTGCTGAACGTTCTGGCCAAGTTCAAGTTGGTGACTCAATTGTAGAAATCGATGGCACTCCTACTGAAGATCTATCCTATCAGGATCTTTTGGAACGACTCAAAGGAACAGTTAACCAACCCGTCTCTTTGGGATTAATGAGAAGAGAAAAAAATGGGGAATTGATCCGTATTGATTTGAAAAGAGAGAGAATTTTGATGGAAGAAGATAGGGTTGGACTAGCTTATAAACCTTTTATGGATGGGATCATAGGAATTTTAAAGCTTTCTTCATTCTATGAAAGTGGTGGCTCTCTCAGCTGCGAGGCAGATCTTAAAAATGGATTAAGAGAGTTGAAAAAAAATGGTAAGTTGCTAGGTCTTATCCTTGATATGCGCGAAAATCTTGGGGGATTTTTAAGTCAAGCAATCAAGGTAACGAGCCTCTTTATTACGAGTGGGATTGTTGCAATATCAAAATATGCACAAGGAGAGGTTCAATATATCCGCAACCTCGATCCTAGAACCTACTATGATGGCCCTTTAATAGTTCTTACTTCTAAATTATCTGCTTCTGCTACAGAAATTGTAGCACAGGCTCTTCAGGATTATGGAATAGCTTTAGTAATAGGAGACAAAAGAACCTATGGAAAAGGAACGATACAGTATCAAACCATTACCAATTCTCAAGCGTTCTCTTTTTTCAAAGTAACTATAGGAAAATATTATACCGTTTCAGGCAGATCGACTCAGATTAGTGGAGTAAAAGCAGATATAGTAGTTCCTTCCCTGTTTGCTCATTATCCTATTGGAGAAAAGTATTTGGAATATGCTCTTCCCAATGATCGTGTGAGTTCTATCTACAGCGATAGTTTGTCTGATATTCCGCAACCCAATCATCTCTGGTTTCGCAACAATTATCTCCCTTTTTTACAAAAAAAAGAGACTCGCTGGAATCTTCTTCTTCCTGAGCTGCTTTCGAAAAGCAGCGATCGTATCCAGAAAAACCCAGATTTTAGAAAAATAGATGAGATGAGAGATGGGCTAACTCAAGCGGTACCTTACGATCTGCAACAGGAAGAGGTGATCAATATTCTTAAAGACATGATCCAATTAAACTCATGATTATTTTTGGAATTGATCCAGGAACCAAAACTACAGGATATGGTTTTATTAAATCATTTGGAAGGGGGGAATGGGGCGCTCTTGATTTTGGATCTATTCGTCCTCCAGCAACCGCATCTATCTATGATCGCTATCTGATCATCTTCGAAGCAATCTCTCATCTGATAGAAGAATTCCGTCCTCACTCTTTATCCGTAGAAACCCAATTCATTGGTAAAAATGTACAGAGCAGCTTTACCCTAGGAATAGTAAGAGGCATTGCCATTCTTGCAGCTGCTAAGCATAAGATCGATATTTTTGAGTATGCGCCCTCCCAAGCTAAACAAGCAGTGGTAGGTAAAGGAATGGCTACTAAACAGCAGGTTCAAAAAATGGTCCAGCTTCATTTGAAACTCGCAAAACTACCCCATCCCACTGATGCTGCTGATGCATTAGCTCTAGCTTTATGCCATGCTTATCATATAGAATCGAAAAACAGGAAAGTGAATATCGATGTTCGAGAGCATCCGGGGAATAGTTGTTCGCATACTTCCATTTAAAGTTACTGTCGAAGTGAATGGAATTGGGTATGCTATTTTTATATCTCTAAAAACTTTCCAAAAACTTTCTCCTATAAATCAGGAGATTTTTTTTCATGTCACTACTGTCATTAGAGAAGAGAGTCACAGTTTATTTGGATTCTTTTCTTTGGAGGAAAAAGAGCTTTTTGAGCGGCTGATCGCGATCAGTGGGATTGGTCCCAAAATGGCTATTGCCATTTTAGGACACCTCGAGACAGCTGATTTCACGACGGCTATTCTTCAATCTAATATAGCTCTTCTATCAAAAATTCCTGGCATAGGGAAAAAAACTGCTGCTCGATTGATTATAGAACTGAAAGAAAAACTGGTGGGAACTCTGCCTAACCCGCTCACCCAGGGAATCGACCTCCAGACGATCGGCGACGCAGAGGCAGCTTTGATTCATTTAGGATATAGTAGCGCAGTGGCTAATAAAGCGGTTTACAAGGCTGCAAGTAGCCAGCCCCACCTCTCCTTAACAGAGTTAATTTCCCGCTCCTTGCGATCGATCTAACTTTTATCGTACAATCGGCTCGATCATGTCCTATCAACCAGAAGCAACGATTGCCGCCATTGCAACAGCACCAGGAGAGGGTGCTATAGCTGTTGTCCGGGTTTCAGGAAAAGAATCGATTTCGATTGTTCAAAAAATCTATTCCGGCAATCTGAGTTTATATCTCTCTCATACCCTTCATCTAGGTTATATTTTAGATCGCAATAGAGATATAATAGACCAGGTGATGGTAGCCATAATGCGAGCCCCCCGATCCTATACAGGAGAAGATAGTGTAGAGATCCAATGCCATGGCAGCTACCTCATTGCACAAAAGATTCTCTCTGCTCTTATCGAAAATGGGGCTCAAACCGCATCGCCAGGAGAATTTACCTTTAGAGCCTACATGAATGGAAAAATGGACCTTGCTCAAGCAGAATCTGTTCAGCAGTTGATAAGAGCAAAAAGCAGCTTAGCGATTCGATCAGCCCTCGATCAGCTAGAGGGAAATCTGTCGAAAAAAGTTAACCAGCTACAAGAAGAGCTAGTCTCCATCCTTGCCAGAATGGAAGCTTCTATAAATTTTCCCGAAGAGGAGATCGAAACAGGCTCCTATCAAGAGGTAGCAGAGGCTCTTAAACAGCTTCTTCAACCTATGGAGCAATTAGAAAAAAGTTTTGAAAAAGGAAGAAAAATCGATTCGGGGCTCACTCTCTGCATAATTGGAGCTCCCAATGTAGGAAAATCCTCTCTTTTGAACAGTATGGTAGGAAAAGAGCAGGCTATTGTTACAGAAATAGCGGGGACTACACGTGATCTAATAGAAGCAGCTCTTCCTATGAATGGATACTATTTCAAACTGATAGACACGGCAGGTATTCGACCTACAGAGGATATTATCGAGCAGGAGGGGATCCGTAGAGCACACAAAGCAGCATCAGAGGCAGACTTAATCCTTTTCATATTGGATGCAACGACCGGTTTTCAGGCGATCGATCAGCAGCTTCTATCTGCTACAGATCCTAATAAGCTGATACTGGTTTGGAATAAAGTCGACCTTCCCTCTCCTCATTTAATCCCAGAAGAGGCGATACCGATCTCAGCAAAACAAGAGCTAGGATTGGAACGGTTGTGGGATAGTATTGAAAAAAAATTAAGTTTACTCAACTACTCCTCCAAGGAAGAGCTGATTCTTACCCATCTTCGGCATCAAGAAGCGGTGAAAAAAGCCTCTTTAGAACTGCAAGAAGCAGTGATTAACTTAAACCATGGACTCCCTCCTGAACATATTGCCCTGCACCTGCGTAACGGATTGGAAGCGTTAAGCACAATTATCAGGATAGATCTACCTGAAAAGCTTTTGTCGACCATATTCTCTCAGTTCTGCATAGGCAAATGAAGAGAGCGATGCAAAAAAAAATAGCAATTATCTCCTCTATATTAGATTCTCTATACCCAGATCCGCAAGCGAGCTTACATTATACGAACCCCTACACCCTACTGATCGCTACGCTTCTTTCAGGACAATCTAGTGACAGAAATGTGAATCGGGTCACCCCTCTTCTTTTTGCTTCTGCTTCGACCGCTCAAGAGATGCTTCTACTTCCTATTTCGACCATCCAAACTATTATTAGACCTTGCGGCTTGTCTAACAGAAAAGCCCACTACATCCTAGCATTATCTAAGAAAATAGTAGAGGAACATCAGGGGCAATGTCCCACCAGTATGGAAGAGCTGCAGCAGCTCCCTGGAGTAGGTCGAAAGACAGCAGCCGTAGTCCGATCTGAAGCATTTAAGCAGCCTGAATTTCCGATAGATACCCATCTATTTCGCTCCGCGCGTCGCTGGAATCTAACCAGAGCCACCACTACTCTAGCTGTAGAAAAGGAGCTTAAAAAGCTTTTTGAAAAAAAAGAGTGGTATAAGCGGCATCTTCAGATTATCTACTATGGAAGAGAGTGGTGTCCTGCACGAAAACATCGGGCAGATTGTCTTATCTGTCAAAAACTTTTTCCGAAGCAATATCGGGGATCCAAACAATCGGTTTAACTTCTTGACCTAGCGCTCTTCTTCAAAGAGCAATCTTTTTTCCTATCTCTGCTCTCCAAGAAAGGGGCGTAGCGATTAGCCTAATTTGTAGCTTACGAAATAGCTCATCTCGAAAAGAGGAATCCGCCACTATCACTTCTATAAAAAGAGGGCGATCGATGAGAAAAAAAGGAACTGAAGGGAACAAGCCAAACAGATTTAATCGTCGAAACGGCACTCATGGAGAATCCATGATAAATAAGCACTGCTGCATTGGTCGATAGAGAGCTGAACTATCTCTGGAACTGTATAGCTGCATTGAGTTTTGATGCTATTTTCGATATCAATAAAATGGTTGGGAGCTGTTTTGAGAATCACTTTCACCTCTCTCGCTTCTTCCACCTTGCCCTGCCATCGATAGATAGATTCTACCTCAGGAAAAATGGAGGCACAGGCAATTAACCTTTGATCTAATAGCTGATGGATAATCTTTTTCGCCTCCATTCTGTCGCGACAGCTCCAGAAAATATAGATCATCTCAAGCCTCTCTTATGAAAAACCAAGGAAGATCCACTCTGCTCATTTCCATTTTTAATAACAAAGAAAAAAAGATGCCTCTTTGAAGATTTCTCACTACCCTCGCTTTAGCCATCTTCTATCGACAACTGAGGATTCCCCTCTTGAAACTTTCCGTTTCCAAAGAGGCTAACCTTATTCTGATGAAAGAGAGGTTCCCGCAAGGATTGGAAAGATAGGGGGCATCTGATCAGCCAATAAAGGGATAGAGCAAAGCAGATCCAAACCTGAACATTTATCATAATATGCAGCGTGTTAGGAACTGGATTCTTCCCTCTCTTCGGTAGGAATGAATGGGTGTTGCGATACACTTCCGCCCTATTGATCTTGATTCCTCTCCATCCAAAATAGGGAATCCACCAGGCAGTGATCGTCCGATCACTCCATATAGAAAAAGCTTAGTCCAAAAAGGGCAAGGAGCGTTGATGTAGAGAAGAGTGATGATGATAGCGATCGAAGAGAACTGATGCATCAAAATCGAAAGGAATAACTTTGCCTAAGTCGAGAAAGATCGTTAAGTGGAGGGACATCCACCCAATCGTGCAGGGCGATGAAAAGGAATAAAAAAGATTGCAAGATCATGAAAACCATCATTGGACCTCCCAGTTATCCCATTAATGAAACCTACTCAGAGTGAAACGGATAGACGATAGCAGAAGAAGCTAATTCCGATCGATCTGAAGAGAAAAGAGGGATCTCTACCTTAGTCAAGCTCATCCTAGAGTTTTATGATGCCATTAGATAAACTGAGAGGAAAAATAATTCTGGATAGATAGGGTTATAAAATGGTGAAAGATTCTTTTTCTTCCCCTTATAAGTATGGATTTACCACAGAAATAGAGACAGACTCGATACCAGAGGGACTGACTGAAGAGACTATCTATGCTATTTCTGCAAAAAAAAATGAGCCCTCCTATCTATTGGAATTCCGACTGAATGCCTTCAAGAGATGGTCTAAGATGTCACCTCCTCTATGGGCCAATGTTCAATACCCTCCTATCGACTTGCAAAAAATATGTTACTACTCAGCTCCTAAAAAAAAAGAACAGTTAAATAGTTTGGATGAGGTGGATCCGGAACTGATTCGTACCTTTAATAAGTTGGGTATTCCTATAGCAGAACAGAAACGGTTAGCTAACGTCGCTATCGATATAGTATTTGACTCCGTATCGATTGGAACCTCTTTTCAGAAAGAGTTGGAGAAGGCGGGAGTCATATTCTGTTCTCTTTCCGAAGCGATTCAGCGCTATCCAGAGAAAATCAAAAAATATCTAAGCAGTGTGGTTCCTGTAGATGATAATTATTTTGCTGCTCTTAATTCTGCTGTTTTTTCAGATGGCTCTTTTGTCTATATTCCCAAAGGGGTTCGTGCGCCTATGGAACTCTCCACCTATTTCCGAATTAACGACAAAAAGGCGGGACAATTTGAGCGTACCTTAATTATTGCAGAGGAGGGTAGTTATGTTAGCTATCTTGAAGGATGCACTGCTCCTGCCTATGATAACCATCAGCTACATGCAGCGGTTGTTGAACTGATAGCAATGGATCATGCTGAGATTAAATATTCTACTGTACAAAATTGGTATGCAGGCGATCCTAAAACAGGATTAGGGGGCATCTACAATTTTGTTACCAAGAGGGGGTTATGTAAGGGATTTCGCTCTAAAATATGTTGGACGCAGGTGGAAGCTGGAGCCGCCATAACATGGAAATATCCAAGCTGTATTTTAGAGGGAGAGGAGTCTATGGGGGAGTTTTATTCTGTTGCGGTAACTAATGGAAAAATGCAGGCGGATACAGGTAGCAAGATGACTCACATAGGAAAAAAAACCCACTCCACTATTCTATCGAAAGGGATAGCAGTGGATGAATCGCGTAACTCCTACCGAGGCTCTGTCACCATCAAAGCGGAAGCGATGGGGGCACGCAATTATACCCAATGTGACTCGATGTTGGTCGGCAATCGCTGTTCAGCCAACACCTTTCCCTCGATAGAGGTGGCGAACCGAACAGGAGAGGTGGAACATGAAGCCTCCACCTGTAAAATGAACGAAGAGCAGATCCTCTATCTTCAGACACGTGGAATTTCCCGAGAAAATGGGATTAATATGATTGTGGGAGGGTTTTGTAAGGATATTATATTGAAACTGCCGCTTGAGTTTGCTACAGAAGCACAACATCTTCTTGCGATGAAGCTAGAATCCTCCGTAGGGTAATTCCGATCAGATCGATTGTTAGAAAAGGATAGATTATATGTTATATATCGATAACCTGCATGTTTCCATTGGCAACAAAAAAATATTAAAGGGATTGCAGTTAGAGGTGGGTCAAGGAGAAACCCATGCCCTCATGGGACCCAATGGTTCTGGAAAATCTACCTTAACCCGGGTGATTGCAGGAGATCCTTCTTATGAAGTGACTGAGGGGTCGATCCATTTTTTAGGCAAGAATATATTAGAATTAGAGCCAGAAAAACGGGCCCAGTTAGGGCTTTTTATTGGCTTTCAATATCCTACAGAGATTCCTGGGATCAGCAATATTCAGTTTCTTCATGCAGCCTATACCGCATGCAAAGGAGCGATAAGCATGGAAGAGTTTTCACAAAAAATGAGCGTTAAAATGGAGCTAATGAGAATGGATCCCTCTTTCAAAGAACGGCATCTCAACAGTGGATTTTCTGGAGGGGAGAAAAAAAAGAATGAGATTCTGCAACTTCTCCTATTAGAGCCGAGCTGTGCTATTTTAGATGAAACAGATTCTGGGCTAGATGTTGATGCAATCCATGTTATCGTAGAGGGTATTTCACAATTTAGCCGTAAGAATAGCTCTCTATTATTGATTACTCATTACAAAAAGCTATTAGATCAGATCCCTCCTGACCAGATCCATGTGATTATCGATGGAAAGATAGTAGAGAGAGGGGGAGGCGAAATTGCGCACAAATTAGAAAAGCAAGGTTTTCATGGATATTAAGCTGCCATTGTTCGATCAACTAGAAAATTACTATTTGGAGAGGTTCGCACAGGATCCTATTTTATCTATTCGCAAACAAGCATGGAATCAGCTTCTTAAGTTAAATAGAAAAAATTCTCCCTCTCTAATCTATGATCAACTTCCTATGGAGGAGATCTCTCAATCTTTTTTAACTCCCCTCGAAGAAAAAGAGACGATTAACTTAATAGAGGATGAGCTGATCCCAGAATGTCGCAACAGTTATCTGCTCTTCATCAATGGCAAACTGATCCCAGAATGGTCTAAAATCCCTGAAGGAATGGTAATTCAACCTATTGCTAGAGCGATCCGCTCTTATCGTTCTTTCTTAGAAGAGCGTTGGAAAAGAGAGCTTCAAAAAGAGAATGATCTTTTAGGGTTACTCAATTTGACACTAGATAGAGAAGGATTATTCTGCTACATTCCTCCTCAACTCTCTTCTACTGTTCAGCTTCTATTTTATCATCAGGGAGAAAAATTATTTCATCCTGCAAGGATTCATCTTTATCTAGGTGAAAAAAGCCGCATCAATTGGATTATCTCACCTATCGGAGCCCATATCCATCAGTTTTCCTTCGATTTCGCCCTGGAAAAGGGGGCAGAGATCAATTATATCCATTATAGAGGCAAAGGATGGAGCATAGAAGATTCTCAAATAACTTTAAAAGAAGAGAGTAAGTGCAACTATGTCACCATTGATATAGGTCAAGCTTATCGTAGAGTGCATGCCTATTTATTAGGAAAATCAGCATCCTTAAACATACAAGGATTATGGCATTTAAAAGAAGAAGAGAAGTTCTGCTTTCATTCTAAAGTGGTACATCAAGCATCTGCTACCTATTCCAATCAAAAACTTAAAGGAATTTTATCAGATTCTGCTCAATCCCATTTTGAGGGAACGATTCAAGTTGCATCTAAAGCAGATAAGTCGGAAGCATACCAATCAAGTCGCCATCTTCTTTTAGGAGAGAAAGTATTAGCCAAAACAGAGCCAAAATTAGAGATCTATACAGACGATGTACGCGCATCCCACGGAGCTACCAGTTCGCAGATCCAGCAAGCAGAGCTCTTCTACCTTAGAAGCAGAGGAATCGAGCAAGAGAAAGCGATTCAGCTGCTACTCTATGGTTTTATGGCAGAAATTGTAGACTCCATATCGATTCCATCCCTCAAAGCAAAAATAGAACAAGATGTCATTTCGCCGATCTGATTTTCCTATGCTTCGGCAAAAAATGCATGGACACCCTTTAATCTATCTAGATTCTGCTGCCACCAGTTTGAAGCCGCAATCGGTAATCGATAGCCTCTCTGAATATTATAGCAATAGTTATAGCACTATAAACCGCGCCATCTACTCTCTTGCTCATCAATCGACCCAGATCTACCATTCTGTGCGCATCCAGCTCCAAAATTTAATAAAAGCGGCTACTCCAGCAGAAATCATCTTCACCAAAGGCACAACAGAGTCGATCAATTTAGTTGCCTATTCTTTTGGAGAAGCGTTTATTCGTCCCGGAGATGAAATTCTCATCTCCTTAATGGAACATCACTCCAACATAGTTCCCTGGCAACTTTTATCTAAACGGAAGCAAGCGATTCTAAAATATATTCCTCTTAAAGAAGATCATTCCCTCGACTTAGAGAGTTATAAAAAATTACTATCGCCCAAAACCAAATTGGTTGCGATTACTCATATCTCCAACGTTCTTGGGATCGTTAACCCGATCAAAGAGATCATTGAAGAAGCGCACAAGGTGAATGCTAAGGTATTGATCGATGGAGCCCAAAGTGTGCCTCATATTCCTATAGATGTAGAAGATCTGGATTGCGATTTTCTCGCATTTTCTGGCCACAAAATATATGGACCTACAGGGGTAGGAGTTCTATATGGAAAATGGGATCTTTTAGAACAGATGCCTCCTTTCCAAAGTGGAGGAGATATGATAGAAACTGTATCCTTAATGGAGACATCTTTTCAAAAACCTCCCTTCAAATTTGAATCAGGAACCCCTATGATCGGCTCAGTGATAGGGTTAGGTGCCGCTATAAACTACTTGCTTAGCTATCCAAAGGATCAGCTTATCCTACATGAAACCTCTCTATTCCACGAAGCGTTCTCCCGTTTACAATCGATAGATAAAGTGAAAATAATAGGAGCAAAAAAAAGAGAGGATTATCCTCGATCTCTTATCTCATTTACTATTGAGGGATGCCATCCTTTCGATGTTGCTACCCTATTAGATTTAGAAGGGATAGCTTTACGTTCAGGACATATATGTGCGCAACCATTATTAAAAACGATCGGTCTTGAGTCAATCCTTCGCATCTCTTGGGCCCCTTATAATTCCAAAGAAGAGATTGTACAATGCTGCACCATTCTGAAAGAAATAGTTAAAAAGTTAGGTCTGATAAATTAAAAAAGTGATCCTTTACCTTTCCTCTTCTCTTACCAAATGAACATAATCCAATGGAAAAGAGAGAAAAGTAGAACCTGCATTTTTAAACTGCTCTGGATCATTCGAAACAAAAAACTGATAAGAAGAAGCCTTTTCATCTCTGTTCAACAAAAGATCTTTAGTCAACAAACGGGTTAACTCCTCTCCACAACAGTAGCTAGCATCGATGATATCTGTATCAGAAGAAAAAGCAGCTTTAATAGAATCAGCCAAAATAGAAAAATGGGTGCATCCTAAAATAACCAGATCTACCTTTTCATTTTGATAAATTCCCAAATATTCCTTAATGAGAAGAGAGGCGATCTGATGTTTAGCATAACCCTCTTCCACCAAGTGGACCAAAAGAGGACAGGCTATCGAGATAATTTCAGCATCAGGAAGATGTTCAACCGCTTGATAATAGCTTCTTGATCTAACAGTCGCTCTTGTTCCTAATATCAATATTTTTTTATATAGAGAATGTTTAACAATGCTATTTCTTACAGCTGATACTGCATCTATTATCGGTATCTTAAATCTAGACTTTAGCTCAAATAGAGCACAAGAGGAGGCGGTTCCACAGCCTATTACTAAAGCTTTTATTCCTTTTTTTAAAAGGAAAGCCACATTTTCGATAGAATACTGAACAATAGTCTCTTTATCTTTATTACCGTAGGGCAAGCGCGCTGTATCCCCAAAATAGACAATATTTTCATAAGGAAGAAGGTTTCGAATAGCCATTACGACCGCTAGCCCACCTAACCCAGAGTCAAAAACTCCAATGCTATTCCTAAAATATTCTTTTTCCATAAAACATGTGAGATTTCTAACGAAGAGACTCTGCAATCTGTAGTTCTTGACCTACAAGAATTTTATCTGTATCGAGATTGTTGAGTTGTTTAATTTTTTCGACAGAAATATTAAATTTGCGTGCGATTTTTTCTAGAGAATCGCCTGCTTTAACCGAATAGGATTGCAACGACCTCTCTTTTTCATGTTTATTTTTTAAAGAAGAGAGCTCATACAATTTTCCATCTACCTGAGCCATCCATTCCTTATATTGAGCAAAAGAATTAGAAGTCTCCTGTGTATAGCTAATAAAAGATTTAAGATAGTTATTAACTCGTTCTATCTCTTTTTCTAATAAAAGCAGCCTCTTCTCAATTCTATGAAGCTCCTCTTTGCGAAGAGGAACATCACTCCTATTCTCCTTTTCCACCTTTTCTTCCACTAGCCTTAAATCTGCCTGATTAGCAGTTAGAGTTCTCTTAATCTCCTCTACTTCCAATACCAATGCATCGCTTACGAAAGGTTTCTCTCGATGAAAAGGATTGAACTTATTATAACAACCGGAAAAAAGAAACAAAAACGGAAACAAAAAGAACCATTTCTCTTTTATTCTAATCATTTACTGCTCACCTTGAAATGAACCCTTCGGTTTTGTGACCAAGCTTCTGGACTATGACCGGTAACAAAAGGTCGATCTTTACCATAAGAAATAGGATAGAGCCGATCAGGAGATATTCCTTCTTTAATCAACAAGGAGCGAATTTCGTTCGCTCTTTTGTCTCCCAAAGATAGATTATATGCTTGCGGTCCTCGTTCATCACAATGGCCCTCCAAAATCAAATACATATTGGGACGTTTCTTTAAATAAACGGAAATATTACGTATAACCTCTAAAAACATCGGATTAATCGTATAACGATCGGTATCGAAAAATATAGGGGATAAAATCGCTTTAAGTTCCCCTTTGGGAGAAATAAATTGATCTATAGAGGGAACATCAGCTTCTCCAAGATCGACTTTCGACTGATATTCAGGAGCTTCGTGAAACTGGCTCTTTAAATCCTCCTCATTAAGCCCAATGAATTCATCATCATATGGAAAAGTTTTAGGAGCAGCTACTTCCTGTTTCTGCTCATAAGGAGAATATTTGTCAAAATAGGCAGCTCCAGTCTGGTTGTCCCTCCAGATATTTCCCGAATTTCGCTGACATCCTACTATAAAAAACAAACATAGACACAGTATATTTAATTGTTTCATATATAGATCCTCATCTATCGATTTCCCCTTAATGGAAGCCAACTTGGATAACTCTTCTCACCAGCTCCTCTAGAAATTTTAACAGCTTCAGGTTGATTAAGATTAACTAAATATAACTCAGCACCCTCTTTATCGCTTGAATTAAAAATAAGATGCTTGCTATTGGGAGCCCAAGAGGGATTTTCCTTATTCCCCGCCCCCTCGGTTAGTTGTTCTTCCCTTCCAGTATCAAAATAATAGATCCAAATCTGTCTTGTTTCTCCCGTTTTCGCACTATAAGCAAGTTTTTTACCATCTGGAGACCAAGCAGGAGAGGAGTTTTCCCGATTTCTCTTAGTAATCAGGATAGGGGTATCCCTCTTCCCTTTATGCTCGCTAGAAATAAGGTAGATTCTAGGCGTCCCATCTTTGTCGGAGACAAAAGCAATTTTAGAACCATCCGGACTAAAAGTAGGAGATGCTTGGCTAGAACGGGGAAAGGAATAAAGCTGGATAGCTCTTGCTCTATCTTTTGAGAAAAAATCGTAAACAAATAGATCAGGACTTCCCGCAACATCAGAGATAAAAGCTATCTTACCTTTTTGAGGAGAAAGAGCAGGTAAAAGTTGATTTCCCTTAAGATCAACCACTCGCTTTCCAATCCCTTCGTTAAGCGATGCTATATAGATTTTAGATTGCCCTAACTTGTAAGAAACATAAAAAAAACGGTCTTTATAATCCTTGAAAGGAATTGCTATAGGAGTCAAACAATAGCTATTTTCTTGAGTGATCTGCTTTGGATTTGCTCCATCCCAATCAGAAGACCAGATCTCTGACACCCATCGATCGGAATTTTTTTTCTTTAGAGAAAAAATAATTTGGGAACTGGCTACTCCCTCCTCTTTATATATAGAACGGTAGATAGCATCGGCTGCCCGATGTATCAATCGGCGATCCTCTTCTAAGATGCCGGTCAAAATAATAGGTTGGAAAGCGATTGAACCTCCTCCATCCGTATAAAAGAGCATAAGCTTAAGAGAAGATCCGCAAACAACCCCCTTAACTAGGTAAACAATTCCCCAATTTTTCCAAGAAAGGAGATCATTTTCTCTCGATACCTGCATTCGTTCCAACAATTGATCTTTTTGCGGATCAACTGAAACTAGAGAGGTAGCAGAGTTATGACTAACATCAAAACGGAATATTTCCTCCAACTGAGCGATATAAGAATCGCTCAAAGAAGAGTTTTCCTTAATAAATTTTCCAATATATAGCGATTCCAAAGAAGAGGAAGTGGTTAGATAGACACGCATCTCATTTCCTCTATTCAGATCAGCAAAGAGAAAAGGAGAGCCAGTCAATACAAACAGCGTCAATAAAAAATGATTCACCCAACTATATTTCATTACAAAAAGTGAAAGTTAAAGTTTCTTCTTGATCGAGCGCAAAAGGAAGCTTCATATGGAGCAACTGTTTTTCCAAATAATCGCTGTTTCTCGAACTATCAGCATCTACTATTTTTATCTGCATCACATGACCATCCCTAGCAACTTTCAGCTGAACTTTTACCTCTCCTAACTCAGGAAGAGACAAACAAGAGCGAAAAAAAGCCTCCAAACATTTATCCCGGTCACTCATCTCATTTCCCATATCTTGCAAATGAGAGAAGAGAGTAGGGCTATCTGACAAATAACGGGGAACATTCAACACGATACCCCCCCGAGGATAAGGAGCGTGAGCGATTTTTTCCACTACTTTTTCGACTTTACCTTGGAGTGGTGATTTAGGTCCACTCTTCGGAGAAGATCTTTTGAATACTGCTGTTTTTTTTCTTTTTTTTGAACTCAAACTTTTTTGAGAGGAAGCTTGAGAGGTGACTTTAGTAGTATCTTTATTGCTCACTTTCATCATTGGAGCTACCTTAGAGTCATTTGCCTTCCTTTCAGCGCTTATGGAAGAAACGTTCTGAGAAAAAGAGCTACTTTCAGAATTGACTATCTGAACTAATATCGGTTTTTTTACTTTTAGAGAAAAACTGTGTGATAAAAAAAGAAGAGAGATCAAAAAAACAAAATGAATGAGAAAAACAGCAGAATAACAGCTTTTATATATTATCATTAATATTTACCCAGGTTTTAAAACCAGATCTATTCTCTCAAATCCTGCACTCTCTATTATGTTTTTCACCCTGTGATAAATGCCAAAAGTTGCTCGTTTATCCTGAAATAAACGAACTTTTTTACCTCCCTGACGATGAACTTCCTCGAGAAAGTTAAAAAGCTGATCTATAGGAATTAATCGATCTTTACACCAAATAGTCTCGTCAGAACGAACATATATAAGCAGACAATCTCTCTCCAATTCAGAGACATTAGAGTGAACCCTACTCTCTGCTAATTCAATCTTCTCTAAATCCATTATGGGAGCTATCAGAATAAAAATAATAGCCGTGATCACAAGTTGGCGATATTTTACTGAA
>CAYNKV010000008.1:0-40669 GCA_964397905.1 uncultured bacterium | reverse complement strand
TTTTCCTATGCCAGCATAACTTTTATATCGAATGTCGGTATAAAGCTTTTCCTTATTCCAGGGCACTGTTTTACCCATTTTTTCTTCTCCTTCAATGATAAATAGTGATCTCTTCTGCTATATTTTCTCTAATATTTTTTTAATGGCTTGATGCAGGGCATAATTGCTCGCGCGATCGCTTTTGAACTCAATCAGCATGGAGCGCTCTTGGGAGATAAGCTGTCCTAACTCTTCCATTTGAGTGATAGAAGCATAGGGAAGGTGAAACATTTGGGCAGCGGACTCAAAATCCCAATTATGAGCGCCTGATAGATATTCTTCTACAAATTCGGGATTGCGAGCAATAGGAAGAAAAGAAAAAATTCCTCCTCCTTGATTGTTGATGATCAGCACAATTATGGGAAATCTGCTCTTTTTTATTTGAGCAAGAGAGTTGAGGTCATGAAGTGCAGCAAGATCTCCTAATATTGCTAGAATGGGGGATCCTGAGCCCTCTGCCAATCCAACTACTGTAGCGATGTTTCCGTCGATCCCAGCGGCGCCTCTTTTAGTAAATAGGGGCCCTCTTGGAAGCGAAGGGAAAAAGAGCACCTCTGCATCTCGAACGGGCATGCTATTACCAAAAAAAAGTGCAAAATGAGGAGGAAGATGATGATGAAGAAATCGAATCAATCCTGGCTCCGAGTGGGTAGGGATATAATCATCGATCCAATTTTCTATCCTGTTAGCCCTATTTTTCCACTTTTGAAACCAACAAAATGGTTTGCTTTCTATTAAGGGAAGTAGCTGTTCACAAAAGAGGGCAGGATCGGTTTCGATACGATGAGAGAGAATATGGGAAGGATCATGGCGATAGGGGTGATCGGCAACCATAAGATATAGCTCAGGGAGGAGATCCTCTATCCACTCTAGCAGCCGCTTCGACGAGAGGCGATCTCCTAGATGAAGAATACACTTCGGCTTGAGACTGTTCCCCATTTCTATCAGATATTCATAATAGGGAATAATCATCTGACCTGCTCCTCTTATTCCTGAACTAATATCTGCTAAAATAGGCCATCCGATCCGCTCTGCAAAAGCATAAATTGGACCTAGAGGGCGGGTGGTTGTTAAAGAACCTATCAAGATAATTCCATCCGAGTAGGATGAGATTTTTTTTGCCCATTTTTGAAGAGTCAAAGGAGAAAGAGTAGAAAAGCTGGCTTCATAAAAGGTGGAATCCTCTCTTTTAGCTCTTTTCTCTGAGAGAAACGGTTCACGAAAAGGACAATTTAAGTGAACAACTCCTTTGGGAGAGCGATTCGTTTGATAGACAGCTTGGGCAATAGTAGAACCGATATATCCCTTAGGGATGGCGCTGTCAAAGCAGGGAATTTCATAATACGCTTTCACATAAGTTCCAAAGAATTTTCCCTGATCAGAGCTTTGATTGGCTCCGCATGCGCGCAATTCTGGTGGCCGATCTGCAGTAATCACAATCAAAGGCACTCTCTCCTCAGCAGCTTCCATAATAGCAGGGAAAAGGTTGCCTACAGCGGTTCCTGAGGTAACTATCAGAGCAACCGGTTTTTGCGATGCTTTGGCATAACCATAGGCATAAAAGGCGGCGCCCCTTTCATCAAAATGGACCATTTTTTCTATCCCTTTTTGACCAAATAGCGCATATGTGAGAGGGGTAGATCGCGATCCAAGAGAGAGGGAAAAATGGCGTACCCCAGATTCTACTAGATGATGGATAATCTGTTGAGCAAACCAGTCGTTCATAAAAAATAATCAGTTAAGTTAAGAGATTCTCTCAATTTTTTTCATATATAGGACATAAAGTGGCCTATCTTTCGTTCTAATTCTTCCCATTCTGATCCTGCCTTTGAACCCTCGACTATGCCTGCTCCTGCAAATAGATAGAGGGTCGATCCTTGAATCAGAAGAGAACGAATTCCGACTGCCCAGCTACTTTTTTTCAATGAAGTTTCTCCCATAGCTCCTCCATACCATCCTCTCTCAAAAGGTTCTATCTCTTTTAAGTAGGATAGAGCAATCTGTTGCGGATAACCAGAAAGAGCAGGGGTGGGATGAAGCAGCGAGATTAGTTGTCGGTCAGATACTCCCTCCTTTAAAGATCCATTAATTCTCTGTAACAGATGAGAGATATCTCCAAAAGAACGTTCCTGTTGTTTTAGATGAACAAGTTGATCACAACATCTGAGGAGACGCTCTTCTATAAATTTTCTTGTTATTTCTAACTCCAGCTGCTCTTTAGAAGACCACTCTTTTTTTTTGGTTCCTGCTAAAGCTTCGCTTCTTATAAAACGATCTTGACGTAGAAAAAGAGATTCAGGCGAGGCGCTTATCCATGCGATCTCAGGTGAAAATTGAAAAAGCAAGAGAGAAGCGACAGTTCCTAAAGGATAGAGCAAAGACAAAATATGCCACGGATCTACTTGATCTCTAAATTGTAACTCTGTTTGTCTTGCTAATACTATCTTTTCCAACTCTCCTTTATTTATTAATGAGAGGCTTTTTTCTACCAATTGCTTCCATAAATTGAAATTAGGTTGATCTAATCTTCTTACTAGCAACGGCAGATTTGCCGTACTTCTCTCTTTTCTCGGCTGCCACGGTAAATAACTGAGAGTGGCAGGTGAATAGGAGAGATAAGAGGGAAGGTTTTTCCATATACCTTCTGATTTTCCAGAAAAAAAAGGATAGATTTCGAAAGCGGAGGAACCGGCTGGCTGACTTCCTTCTCCTATGGTAATGAGAGGAGCGCCCGCTGGCTTCCAAAAAAGCTTAGGGAACTGCTTGCTTTTTAAGAAAGTCTCTAGATAAGGAGAAAGAGAAGAGAATTCTTTAATTAGATTAGATGGGGGAAAAGAAGCAATCACTTTTTATAGCCTTGATAGATAGTCACAATACCAGAGGTTAAAGGATGGAAGGAAATATTATAAAGAGCAGCCGCTTCCATTATATGAGCAAATCTATCTCCATAAGGAAAGCTTTGTATTGTCTCAGATAGGTGGGAGTAGGCGTTGGGAAAGGGAGATATCCATTGAGCAATTCTAGGAAGAATATGATTAAGATAGAAGAGATATCCTGCTTTAATTAAGGGAGATTGAGGTAGAGAAAATTCTAGCACAAGTAAAACTCCTCCTCGCTTTAACACTCTTACCATTTCATTAAGAGATTGGGTTAAATTGTGCAGATTTCTCACTCCAAAAGAGATAGTTACTGCATCAAAGAAAGAGCTACTGTAAGGAATCTTGCAGACCGATGCTTTTTCTAAAACCACCTTCGATCCATAACGAAGCAATCTATTTTTTGCTATCTTGATCATCTCTTCTGAGAGATCGATACCTACAGCTAAGTCGATCGTCCGTTTTTTTCGCAGAAGTGCTAAAAGTTGCTCTCCTGTTCCTGTAGCACAATCCAAAAGATGGATTGTAGAAGAGGGGAGGAAAGAGGCTAACTTAGATCTCCAATACCGGTCGATTCCGCAGGAGAAGAGATGATTGAGAAAGTTGTAACTGGGGGCAATCCGGTCAAACATTTCTGGGATAATAGAGCCCTTATCCATAAAAAAATCTCTTTTACCATATTAGATTTATTAAAAATAGGCTCTTCTAGAGAGAGCTAACTTTTTAATGCCACCCATTTATTATTTATTAACTTGCCCAATTTCCAAGTAGCCAAAGTAGAGCTTACCACTAACCCTATTGCTAAAGGACCTAATAGAGAGGCAGTAGACCAGACAGTTCCCAGTAGCTGGTTGGAGCTAATCGAAAAAAGGGCAGCAGTTCCTCTTCCAATGCGCGAGCAGATTCCATCAATGATCAATTTGCCAGGCATCTTTTCTTCGGCAGGGAGCGCAAGAAAAGCTAACTCCTTAGCTGGGTCATGAAATCCAGATTTAGCCGTTCTAACGATACAAACAAAAAGAGTGCCCAAAACCACTATCCATTCGATATGAGATGGATAGATCCATAGAACAAGAAAAAAGGCTGACTCAGTCAATAATAGAGAGATCGGCGTTACAAGTGCGGTTACGCTCCAACGATAGCGACTTAATAGATAGGGAGCTACTGTCAAGGTAAACAGGGTTAAAATGCCGCTCCAAGAGGAGATGCGTCCCAAATAATCACAATATTGTCGAGCATCAGGAAATTTCTCCTTTAAAATATCTAGAAAAACCACCTCTCCAAGCGAGAAGGCAATATAATCTACTGCAGTGATCCAGGCGAGAAAAGTGAGGCAAGGTGAGCGTAGACAAAGAGCAATATTTTCTATAAAGGATCGGCCCCCCTTTTCCGGTTGAACCTTCTCTGTTTCTTTAGACTGTTCCAAAAGTTTGTGTAATTTAGCGTATAAGCAGCCAGTAGCTATTCCTATGATGGTTAAAGAGGTCATCATTAGTAGAAGAGAGCGATTCCAGGAGCTGTTTGAGATGAGATCAGAATTACAGAAGGAGATAATTGGTCCTGAAATGATGGTTCCCAAGCTCCCACCCAGCATAAGGAGCGCGTATAATTTCCTCGCCTCTATTACCATCGTATATTGATTAATCAACCCCCAAAATAGGACGGAGAGAAGAGCGATTTTCCATAATTCTCCCATAGCAAAAAAAAGCATCGAGCAAAAGTATGGAATATTTCTAACAAGCAAAAGGTAGCCAGGAAACGGGTTGCCATAGTGCATCAACGTTTCTTTCCAATGGGAGGAATGAGGATATATTAGTGACACAAATAGAAGAAAAAAAAGAAGGAAAGAGGATAAAACAAGCCAAAAAGTTTTCTTCATCGAATAACGATTAACCATGCCAGTTAATAAATAAGTGATGATAATAGCCCCTGGCATCGTTCCTAGGAGCTCAAAGAGAGGTATCGAGCTGGCCCCATTTGCCATATCTATTACTACCAAAGTGTTGCGTGCACTTTTGAGGATGTTGTAGTTGATGGTGAGCAAAGAGATAATGGAAACCATCAGAAGAAACAACCGTTTCGATCTGATTTCGAGAAACCACTCTCTAATTTTCATCTTTTATGATTTTCTATTTGCGATCGCCCAATTTCTCTTTCCTTACTCGGATCGATAGAGGGGTTATTTCTACTAACTCATCCTCTCGAATAAACTGGATAGCAGTTTCTAGGGATAATTTTCTAGGAGGAGTGAGAATAATGTTCTTATCTTTTCCCGAAGATCTGACATTGGTAAGCGCCTTCTCTTTCGTTATATTTATGAGCAAATCATTGGCGTGCACATGCTCACCCACAACCATTCCCTCATAGACTTCATTGCCTGGCTCGACAAAGAGAGCTCCTCTGCTCTGCAGATTATAGGCAGCATAAGCAGTCACCTTGCCTCTACTTATAGAAACTAAAGACCCCCTTGGCCGTTCTAACTGAAGGTTTTTTTTAGGCGCATAGCTATGAAATGAGGAGTTGTAAATGCCTTTTCCTCTGGTTAGATTAAGAAATTGATTCCTATAGCCGAGCAGCCCACGAGCAGGAACGTGAAAAATAATAGTGCTATTTCCCTCTTCATTATTTTCTAGACGTATCAACATTCCCCCTCTCTGAGAAAGCTCGTGGACGATCGTTCCAGCTAAATCGGTCTCCACATGGAGATAAACTTCTTCGAAAGGCTCCTGCTCTACTCCATCGATCGTTTTAAGAATCACCTTCGGTTTTGAGATCAGCAACTCAAACCCCTCCCTTCGCATAGATTCTAACAAAACGGCCAAATGAAGCTCACCCTTTCCAGCCACCTCTATCAGATCCTCTCTTGGCTCTACTATTGCAAGAGAAGTGTTGCCCCTTTTTTCTTTAAGCAATCGCTCTCTGATTTTATTCATAGTTACGTGGACCCCTTCTTTACCAGCAAAGGGCCCATTGTTTACCATGATCGCAATCGTTATCATCTGCTCCGTATCAGGCAATCGAGGTAGCTGGACGATATGGTGAATACTACATAAAGTATCACCTATCAGCAGATCAGGAATGCCAGCAATCTGAACAATATCCCCGACACTTGCCTCTACGAGCTCTTCTGTTTTTAAACCGATATAGCTTCCTAAGCGCAATACTTTATGCTGAGAAACTTTTCCCTCTCCATTGACCCGTGCGATCAGATCGCCTTTTCTGACCCGTCCCTGAGAGATGCAGCCCGATGCTTGGGCTCCAAAATATTCACTCGGTGCTATGTTAACCGTTTGCATCAAAAAGGGGGCTTCCGGATCCCCCAGAGGGGGAGGAACATAGCGGACAATCGTATCAAAAACAGGCTTAAGGTCAACAGCTGGATCGTTTAAATTGTTAACTGCATAGCCCTTTAATGCGGAAAGATAGAGAATAGGGAAGTCTAACTGTTTATCAGAAGCGCCCAGCTCGACAAAAAGATCAAAGATCGCATCGATAACCTTGTTGATAGAGGCAGCACTTCTGTCGATTTTATTTAACACCACTATAGGATTAAGGCCTGCCTGAAGCGCTTGGGAGAGCACAAACCGAGTCTGTGGCATCGGACCTTCCTGCGCGTCAACCACCAACAAAATACCATTGACTAATCTTAATGCTCTCTCTACTTCTCCAGAAAAATCAGCATGGCCAGGCGTGTCGATCACATTTATTTTATACGATTTATCCGATTCATAAAAAATAGTAGTATGTTTTGCAAAGATAGTTATTCCTCGCTCCTTTTCCTGATCAAAACTGTCCATCGCTCTTTCTGGAATTTTTTCATTTTCCCTAAAGTTCTGCGATTGACGGAGAAGCTGGTCGATCAAAGTAGTCTTACCATGGTCCACATGGGCCACTATGGCAATATTTCGAATTTGAGAAGGTGGGTACATAATGTTTTTATAAAAATATCTTCCAATTTTAAACTAATCGGTGATAAAGCGGTTAGTTAATTGTTGATTAGAGAAATTTTTGCATCAAAACTTTTTCCCGATATTCAGTTGAGACTTTAATAAAGCGGGGGTCTCTTCCATATTCCTTAAATCCCAACCGACTATATAGGCGAATAGCAGGATTTTTTGCATATACCTCTAGATGAAGCAGTTCTATTTTAAATTGCCCTTTAGCCAGCTCTATCAATGCTTTAAGAAGTATTTGCCCAATACCTTGATTGCGACGATGATTGTCTACCACTATAGCTAAGAGGCATTGGTGAGCTAAGGCGCGATAAGTATTGATATATAACAACCCCATTCCTACCGGCTTTTTTTCTTGCCAAGCAGTTAAGCAAGATCCTACTGGGATATAACCCATCCAGATGCGAACCGCATCATCCACCTCAGCTAGAGAGGTCATCGGAAACCCCTCCAATGTCTCATCATTAGAGAGCCACCCAATTAGGTTGCTACCCTCCGTCTCAATCGAAGGATGAATCTCAATCATCATAAAATCGATTCCATATAAATCCGCGTGATATAGTTTCCCTCTATTTTCGCATATTTTTCCTGTCTAAATAGCTCGTAGAATGACTCTTTTTTTAAAAGAGAGATCAAAGGATTATTTTCAAACACCTCTGCTGCGAGCAGCTCCAGATTTAAATAGTTTTTTGCCAAATGTTTGATATTTTTAATCAGGGAAGATCCAACGCCTCTTTTCTGATATTCAGGATGCACCACTATTTTGAATAAAGCTTGATGAGCGACCTTTTGATAAGGCATTAAGAAAAGCGTGGCGATTCCACGAGGAGTAGTTCCTATTGTAGCCGTTAAGCTCACGTTCAATCGAATAAAATTCATCCAACATTTGAGAGCATCTTCCAACTCATTTTCTTGAGTAATAGGAAACCACTGGATCACAGAAGGAGCTTTCATCCATTGACGTAAGTAGATAATATCAGTGGTAAAAGAGTAGCGAATATTGAGATTAGAAGGCTCTTTCATCGAAGATCTCGTAAATAAGCAAGAATAAAGCTGTCGAGATCGCCATCCATCACCGCTTGAATATTGCCTACTTGATGTTGGGTCCGATGATCTTTTACTAGAGTGTAGGGCTGAAACACATAACTTCGAATCTGATGACCCCACCCTATCTCTTTCTTTTCTCCTCCGATTTGATCCAACTGCTCCTGCCGCTGTGCCATCTGCTCTTCATATAGCTTTCCTTTCAGAATTTTAAGAGCTTTTTCTCTATTCTGCAGCTGGCTCCTCTCCTGTTGACAAGAAACGACGATTCCTGAGGGCAGATGGGTAATTCGGACCGCTGAGTCGGTCTTGTTTACATGCTGTCCTCCTGCCCCCGATGCACGGTAGGTATCGATCCGCAAATCCTCTGGAGAAATCTGGATCTCTATATCGTTTTCCACTTCCGGAATAACCTCTACCGAAGCAAAACTAGTATGCCGTTTCCCATTGGCGTTAAAAGGGGAGATTCGGACCAATCGATGAATCCCTTTTTCTGCCTTACAATATCCATAAGCAAAAGGAGCGGTTATTTTGAAAGTAACATGTTTAATACCCGCTACCTCACCTTGAACCATGTCGAGAAGTTCCATATCCCAACCCCTCTTTGCAACCCATTTTTGATACATTCGTGATAACATCTGCGCCCAATCGCACGCTTCGGTTCCCCCAGCCCCCGCATTAATGTTGAGGTAACAATTTTTTTCATCCATAGGAGAGGACAATTTGCGAGAGATTTCAAGCTCTCCTATTCTCTCTTCTATTATCCTAAGTTCAGAAGATAGCATTTCCATAAGAGAACTATCTAAATGATCTTCTAATATAAGCGAGGATACATCGGATAATCGAGACTCCATTTCTCGGATAGGGGCTATCCTCTGCTTTAGGCTATTCAACTCAGATAATAGCAGATGTGCCTGCTGGGGATTCTCCCAAAAATCGTTTTTCTCCCTTTCCGCTTCTAAAAAAATAACCCTTAGCTCTTTTTGATCCAGCTCAAAGAGACCTCGATAACCGAGAAACCCGATTCTGTAAATCAGCCAATTGCTGCTGCTCTTCTTTCATAATTATCCTCAGTATAGCTTTTTTTTCGCTTTAGGGAAGAAGAAATTACTTCAATTGCGCAATTGTTTATAACAATTAACTATCTTAAATTTATATTTAAAAAAAATTAGTTACAGGTTAATATATGTTTATAGAGGTGATGTATGAAACAACTAAATAAGAATAATAAAGAAAAATTCTCTCCACAAATAGATCAGAAACAGAAAACTCCGATAAAAGAGGAGAGAAGAGAGGGGCATAACCCTGCTTCTGGCTTTAAATTCTTAGGTGGACAACCCAAGCATTAAAACAGGTTTACCGCTTCCTTTTACATAGTGATATGAGATAGAAGGCAGCAGTAAATAAGGTAATGGTTGCTCCTGAGGGCCAGTCCAGCAGATAAGAACAGAGCAATCCAGAAGTTGTGCAGAAAGAGCCTACTAAAATGGATCGTTTCATCATATGAGCGAGAGTAAGGCTCGATCGATTAACAACAGCCGGTGGGATGGCCAGCATTGCTATTACTAGCATAGCTCCCACCGTTTCGATGAGCAGCACCACAGAAACAGCCACCAGACTAAGAAGGAAAAAGTAATATTTTTGAACTGAAATTTCTCGCAGTTCTGCCTGTTCAGGATCAAAGCAAATCGCTTGAAATTTTGAGTGAAATAGTAAAACAGTAGCAACGATTACTACGGAAAGAAGGGACAATATAAGGAGATCGCTCTTTGAACTCCATAGAATATTACCAAAAAGAAAATTGCTCAATTCAGCACTATATCCAGGAAGGAATGAGAGAAAAACAATGCCGATCGCCATGCCTGCAGACCAGATAGCTGCGATCACCGTATCTTCCCTTTGTCGATATCTCAGATGAATCGATCCGATCAAAAAAGCTGATCCAACCGCCGCTATGAGCGTGCCATATAGAGGATTGATCCAGGATAAATTATACCGCTCTTTTAACCAAAGCGCACACCCAATACCTCCCAATACCGAGTGAGAGATACTTCCGCTAATAAATACGATTCGTTTGACCACCACATAAGATCCAATAATTCCACTTGCAATCGAAGCGGAAACTCCAACTAAGAGAGGGATTATTAACCAAGATAGGGATGATAGTTGCATCATTTTGTCTTATGAGAAAAAGGAACATGATAAAGGCCATCTATAAAATGGGAACATATTTCTTCTTGAGAATGGGCAGAGATGTTTTTATGAACATAGAGATAGCGATCCACATTATCGATCATATTTTCTAGATCATGCGAAACCATAATTATGGTGACCGATCCTTTTAAATTTCTTAAAACCGCATATATTTCTTCTGTTGCGACAGAGTCTGTATTAGCGGTAGGCTCATCGAGGAGCAGAATGGAGGGCTCGCTCACCAATGCTCGGGCGATGAGCACCCTTTGCCGTTGTCCACCCGAAAGAGTGGCTAGAGAGGCAGATTGTAAGCTGAGCAACCCCACTTTTTTGAGCGCCTCTCTTGCCTTTTCCTGAGCAGAAGGCAAATAGGAGCGAAAAATGTTGGGCAGAAGAGCCCCCATAAGAACTATTTCTAATACTGAAATAGGAAAATCCGCATCGAAAGAGCTGTTTTGAGGCAAATAGCCGATTTTCCCTTTCGAAAATCGAGGCTCTCTTCCTAGAATCTCGATCTTGCCACTCACCGGTTTGAGCAGACCCGCAAGCAGTTTGAGCAAACTGGTTTTGCCCCCTCCATTAGGACCAAAAACCCCTATATATTCTCCCTGCTCAATAAGAAAAGAGCCATTTTCTAGAATTAACTCCTTATCATACCCAAAAGAGAGATCAGTTGCCATTATGGCCATAATAGTTCCTGATAGCGGAAGTTAGACGACTCATAAGCTCAAAATAATCATTTCCATAGAGATCGATCGTATAAATAGGAATCTGCAAAGAGCGAGAGATAAGGAGCGCACCCTTATTAGAGTGTTGAGGCTCAACGAAAATAAGCTGAACTCGATCCGCCAGCGCCTGTTCCGTAAGCTTGCTCAGCTGATGAGGAGAAGCCTCTTTCCCTCCCTGCTCAATAGATAGCTGCAAAAGCCCGTAGCGGGCACAATAATGGGTCAATGCACAATGAGCAGAGAGCAGAGAGCGGTTTTTAAAGGGAGCCAGCTGTTGAACGATCTCTTGATGAAGAGAAATAAGTCGTTCCCCTATTTTCTCATACCCTTTAGCAATTTGTTCCTTATAGCAAGGAAAATGGAGCGATAACGTTTTGGCTATTATTTCAGCCTGCTTTAAGGCTAACAGAGGATCTAACCAGAGATGGAGATCACTACGATTGAAAGATGCCCCCCCTTCGTTAGGCAGAATCGCTTCCGAAAGGTTTACCACTTCCATTTTGTGCTCTCTAAATAGAGGGAGCAGCTGCTCCTCTATAGGATCCCCGAAGCGGAACCATACCTTCGCCTCTAATGCCCGTTGTAATTGACGAGGCTTCGTTTCGTAGCTATGAGGATTGGCCCCAGGAGGAATCAAAACTACCGAACTGAAAAGAGCTCCCCCTATCAGATCGACAAAAGATGCATGAAGCGGCAGCGTGACCAATATTACCGGACGAGCCGGTTTAGAGCATCCGATCAGAGAAAATAGAAGGATCAAGAAACCTTTTTTCATCCCCAACATCATAAAGAGAGAGAGAAAATCTTGCTACTTATTAAGCAGAACCATACCCTGGACTCCCTTGGAGGAGTGTCCGAGAGGCCGATGGAGCACGCTTGGAAAGCGTGTAAACGCTAATCCCGTTTCGTGGGTTCGAATCCCACCTCCTCCGTCATACGCCGACGCGCGGAACGCGCTATGGCGTGATGCCACGTCGTAGTGAAACGAAGACGGGCCGTTTATGTATTTTGTTTATTCGATTCAAAGTGAAAATAATCCTGATAGATATTATGTAGGCTTGACTCTGGGTGTTGGACGCAGATTAGAAGAACATAATTCTGGAAAGTCCATACATACCAACAAGTTCAAGCCATGGAAGCTTGTTAGCTATACTGCGTTTATTGATAAATCTAAAGCAGAAAAATTTGAAGCATATTTGAAGACATCATCAGGCAGAGCCTTTGCAAAAAAGAGACTTTAACTGCGTTAGACCCGTACTTCACTTTCTCCGTTTTTGCCATTTTACCCCCAAAATCTCTGTTTTTGGCCTCTCCTTCTCCGATACATGCGAACACTCCGGTCGAAGGTACGCATGTCCCCAAACCCTGGATTTAACTGGGTTTTAGAGGATTGATGTTTTTTGCTGATGCATTTTTTAGAGACAAGAAATCGGAGTAGTGATTGGCATTCGAAACGGAGCATAAGCAATATTACTTACTCAGCTTTTCCATTACTTCTTCAACCTCGCCTACATAAAATACAGAATCAAGCTCGCATAGCTCAAATTCTTTTGGCAGCTTAGAGCGAGCTATTTTTATAAAGCCATACTTTTCATAGAAATTGTGAGCAGCTTTAAGGATGTCCACTGAGCCTAAATACAGCTTATTAAAACTATGTTTTAGAGAGGCATTGAGAAGTGTAAGCATTAATTTTTTGGCAACTCCTGTGCCCCTATATTCCTTGATCACAAAGAACTTTTTAATTTCGCCGCAACAATCATTGATCTTTATTAAACCCAAGCTACCAATGATCTGCCCATTATCAGCCACAGCATACCAAAAATTATATGAGTTATCGTAATAAAAATAATGCTCTGCTTTTAAAATACATATATTAGTATCTTTATTAATTGGTATAGAGAACTCATTTTCTTGTATTTCAGAAATCATACTCATAATTTGCTTACGTATGACGCGAGAAGTTGAAAGGGTGGCAATTTTAATATCTGAACCGAGTAGCCTATTTTGCTCAAGTGCGTTTGAGTATTTGTCTATAGCATTTATGATCTCTACCATTTCTGATTCTTGTAAAAACTTAAAAGCACCTTCTATCTTTTCTTCAGAAAAATCATCGATACTTTTCACGGTTGCTTGCCCTTCTGCTGTAAGATAAAGATATTTTTCACGTTTATCTAACCCTTCTTTAAATTCAATCAAGCCTTTCTTAGATAAAGATGTTGTTAATCTTGATACTCTGGAAATGGACATCAACAATAACGCACCTAATTTAGATATAGTAAGCCCTGGGTCTTTCTCTATTTCTATTAACGCATAGAGAGTTGCTGGATGGATGGCAAACCACCTACATATCAAGAATTTGCTGATATGTGGAGTAAAGAATATGCTTTTAGAAAAACATATGGAAGCGCACCAAAAGCGGAATGGGCTTATATTAATTTTGTAAAAATATACTTAAATGACAATCCCAATGCATCCCGCAATGAAATCTTAAGTAGTTGGGAACTTGAGCGTACAAAACATAAGGAATTAGTAGATAAAAATTTTTAAAGGATACTTATGACCACTACATTTACCCCAATCCCAGATCTTGCGGGCAAACTCATAGCGGAGCAATTTCCAGAATTCAGTGATTTACCTATAACTGATGTTGAAAAACAAGGGCATGATAACCGTACCTATAGGCTCGGGCGGTATATGCTCATTCGTATGCCAACAGCTGCAGATTACGCTTTAAAAGTTCCAAAAGAGCAAGAGCTGCTGCCGCAATTAGCAAAACGTTTAAGCGTTAGCATTCCGGCTCCGATTAAAATGGGAAAGTCGTCGGAAGATTATCCTTATCCATTTTCTATCTATAAATGGTTGCCGGGGAAAAGTATCAATTTGCTGACGTTAACCGACCAAGAAAAAGAACAACTTGCTTTTGATCTCGCCAAGTTTTTAAAAGAGCTGCAGTCTATTAGTGATGTTGAAGGTCCTGAGCCGGGTCAACACAACTGGTGGCGCGGTGATCATGTAAGCGTTTACGACAAAGGAGCTCGAGAACAAATAGCAGAGCTGGTTGAGATCATAGATGCAAGCAAAGCACTAGCTTTATGGGACAAGGCTTGTGCTACAAAATGGAATAAGGCGCCCATATGGATTCATGGGGATTTTGCGATTGGAAATATACTTATGGATGGTGGAAAACTATCCGCAGTCATTGACTTTGGCGGCGCTGCTGTTGGAGATCCTGCGTGTGATCTTGTAATCGCTTGGACTTATTTATCAGGCAAAGCTCGTAAGATTTTTATTGCTGAAATGGATATGGATTCTGATACATGGCTTCGTGCACGTGCCTGGGCCCTTTGGAAAGCAACATTTGAGTTATGCCAGATAGCAGATAAGAATAGCCCTGAAGCAGGTTTGCAAAAACGAATTATTGATGAGGTTATTAATGGATAAAACTTTAGACACTTATCTCAGTCTTTGTAGGGAGGTTTACGATTTAAGCAAACCGAACCCACCGGAAGATGCTTATGCTTTTTATCGTGATTATGTCATGAAAGCAAATGGTCCTATTTTAGAGCCGATGTGTGGTACAGGACGATTTTTACTACCATTGCTCGAAGAGGGATTTGATGTGCATGGCTTTGACGCCAGCGAGCATATGCTTGAAGCATTGCATACTAAAGCAAATCCTAAAAATCTAAAACCTACGGTTTGGAAGGGTTTTGTTGAAGATTTAAAGCGTCCAGAAGAATACAATTTGATTTTTATTCCCAGTGGGTCTTTCTGTTTAACCATCGACCCTGTGCAGGTAGAGAAGTCAGTTAAAGCCATTTATGACCACTTAGCTGAAGGTGGTATTTTCTTGTTTGAAGCGGAAACTCTCCACGCAGTGCCTCAAGCAGGTATATGGCGTGGTTCGGTATGGCCTAAACCAAACGGCAAAAAGATTATCCTAAGCCAGCTTGCTACAATGCAAGGTGATATCTGTACCAGCCTTTGCAAATATGAATTGATGGAGGCAGGAAAGATTATTCATACAGAAATTGAAGAGCTGAGAGTGAAGATTTATGAGCAGGATCAGCTGATGGAAATGCTAAAATCCGCAGGCTTTAAACACATCAGAACGCTCAAAGCCTTTGATCAATCTTCAGGGCCGGCTAACCAAGATGAGTCTATTGTGTATGAATGCAGAAAATAAAAACCACCTCTCTTTAATCATCTGGATCGTGGCGCTAATCGCAATTGGCGGAGTCATTGGATCTTTGACCAAGCCAGAGATTAGCGCTTGGTATAGCGCATTAAACCGCTCCACCCTGACGCCGCCAAATTATGTATTTCCAATAGCTTGGACTATTTTATACGGCATTATTGGCGCTTGCGGCTGGCTCATTTGGTGCGCTCAAGCATTTCCTAAGCTAAGTGTTATCAAAACCTTATACGTGGCTCAGCTCATTTTAAACTGGAGCTGGACTCCTTTGTTTTTCCATTACCACTTAACTGGACTTTCCCTTGTAGTTTTGATTGCCATGGATATTCTGGTCGGCACGATAATTTATCTCACATATCCAAAGATTAGAGCCGTATCGCTACTGATGATTCCTTATCTGTCATGGATTCTGTTCGCAAGCTACTTAAACTTTTACATATGGCAGTATAACTGAATGAAGATTAGCAATGGTGGTCAAGCATAAAAAACATATACGTCGTATTTTTATCCATGTAGACGGTTACAACTGAAGCGTTAGGATATTATGAGTTAAAAAGAACGAGGCGACAGAGTGATTGATTTCATAGGCAAGCATCTTGATAAAGAGCTTGAGCTGGATGAGCTTTGCTGCATCGCTTGTTTTTCAAAATATCATTTTCATCGGTTGTTTACGGCCTACACTGAGTTGCCTCTCATGGGCTATATCAATTGGCTGCGGCTAAAACGGGCTGCTCAATGAAGCATCCGTAGCCAGTATTGCGGCCATGGTCATTACCTACGTTGTAGGGCGCGTGATGAATAAAAACACGCAGGCCAAAATTGATCAGAAGTCTTGAGCGATGACGCCCCTTTGGCTATCCGCACTGATTGCAGCTATTCGCGAATTCAGCCAAACTTTTTTAGCTTATATGCTGGGTCGGGAACGGTTGAAACGTGAACAAGCAGAGGAAAACTTAGAGCTCCATGAAACCTATGAAAAGCTGGATGAGCAAAATAAATCTTATCGTGATCGGGGTAAGTCTGGTCTGCTTGAGCGGCTGCGCAAGCGTAGGGATGCAGAGCCAAAGTAGCTGCCCAACTTATCCCCGTTACACCCAAGAAGAATGGCATAAGATCGAGCAGTCAGTCGCTGAATTACCAGAACAAAGCCCGCTGATCCCAGCGCTGCAAGACTATATGGATTTGCTGGATAAGTTGGAAGCTTGCCAAAAATATTGAGATTGAATTATTTTCTAAAATAGAATACTATGTAAAGATAGTATGTCAGAAAAATCAATTTGAGGTTTTGTCCGTATCATGAAAATTATCTCTTAAAGTAGCCCTACAAAGGGCATAAGACCAAAGCTCTTCAGCTTACGTCTTAATTCGTTATAGCCCTAAATACTTTAAAGAGATTCATATGATACATAAACCGATTCAGATCAAAAATCTTCAGCTGTCCTTCCCGCATAAAACCTGTTTTGACGATTTTAGTGTGCAAGTGCCTTATGGTAGCCGTATTGCCATTATTGGTCGTAACGGGTGTGGAAAAACGACGTTGCTCAAAATATTGAATGGCATGGTGGAACCTACAAGTGGTGATGTCTTAAGTGCAGCCGATGTGGTTATTGGCTTTGTTCCTCAAATTGTTGAAGAATTTGATTCGTTAAGTGGTGGGCAGCGCTTAAATGCGGCAGTGTCGCAAGCATTGAGCCTTGAACCTAATGTTTTTCTGCTCGATGAGCCAACCAATCATTTAGACAGACATAACCGTAAAAGCCTGATGCGAATGTTGCAATCTTATCCTGGCACACTCATTGTCGTGTCTCATGATACCGAGTTACTGCGTCATTGCATTGATACCCTATGGCATATCGATAATGGGCAAATCCGTGTATTTTCCGGCAACTACGATGATTATATCCGCGAAATACGCAAAGCTAGATCCGCCTTAGAGCAAGAAATAACACGCCTCGATCGGCAAAAAAAAGATATGCATCATGCTTTAATGAAAGAGCAAAAACGAGCTGCTAAAAGCAAAGCCAAGGGTGAAAAAAGCATCCATCAAAGAAAATGGCCAACGATTGTAAGTACAGCCAAAGCCGGTAGAGCTGAGGAAACCTCTGGCCGCAAAAAATCTGCCATCGATCATAAAAAACAGGATTTAACCGATCAGCTTTCCAAGCTGCGCCTGCCTGAAATTATTGTGCCAAAATTTTCGCTAAATAGTGCGGATATTGGTGATCGAACGATTGTATCGATTAGTGACGGCAGTGTTGCCTATGCGGAGCAAGAGCCTCTACTTCAAACAATCAGTCTCTCGATAAGCTCAAGAGATCGTATCGCTATACAAGGTGATAACGCTAGCGGAAAATCAACCTTGATTAAGGCAATTATGGATGATACCTGTGTTATAAAATCTGGCAACTGGTATGCGCCTAAGATCAGTGATATTGGGTATTTGGATCAGCATTATGATACCTTGTCAGCGGAAAAGACCGTATTAGAGACCATTGCTGAATTGGTGCCAAATTGGTCCCATATTGAAGTACGTCGTCATTTGAATGACTTTTTATTTCGTAAAAATGAAGAGGTCAATGCCCTTGTGAGCACGCTTTCCGGTGGAGAAAAAGCAAGGCTCAGCTTGGCACAAATCGCAGCCAAAACACCAAAACTTCTGATTCTTGATGAAATCACCAACAACCTTGATTTAGAAACAAAAGACCACGTCATACAGGTTTTGAAATCTTATCCCGGTGCGATGATCGTCATCTCCCATGAAGCGGATTTTCTGGAAGAGATAGGGGTAAATTCTTACTTTAAAATTACTGATGGCTATGTAAGTTTTAGCGCCAGATGATGACAATTAAACTCGAACCCTTGTTTTAGGTAAACTTTATGCGCGGCATGTCTTGCATAACCTGTGTCTAAATGAACTTCTTTGCACAAATGCTCCCTTGCAATTTGGATGACATGATCTAATAAAATTTTACCATATCCTTTGCCGCGGGTTTTTTCTTTTGTGATCAAATCATCAATATACAGAATTTTCCCCCATGCAAGGGTTGTAAGGAAACGAAATCCTATGCACGCTACAACCTCTTCTTGTTCGTAAACAGCAATGATTTCATAACCTTCTTTATATTGCTCCATGACCTGGGCCACAAAAATCTCTTTACTTCGCAAATGGGGACGTAATTCTAAAAATGCATCAAATGATTGCGCAATTTCATCATGGGTTTTTAATGATTTGATGTTCACAACGTTCTCTCCAAAATAAACTCATATCTCTGTGTAACCGTCAGCCCTTTGGGTACCATCACGATGTCAAAGCCAAATTCTTTATACACATCCAGGTGAATCTGTTCGAAAACCAAAGCATTTTCATAGCTAATTTTTCTGGCATCGGTATGTTCGATAAACCCTAGATTTTCAAAAAAGAATATCTGGTTCTGGTAAACGCCGTTTTTGAGGCAACGATCAATTTCATCAAGCAACACAGGCGAAGACTTAAATTCTGTATTTTTCCAATTGGCCAAATATTTACCAAGGGCGCAGGTGCAAAAAGGTGACCGGTCGTAAAACTGGATATTTCCGGTAGAATGCATCTGGCGCTCTTTTTGCATAAGTGTAATTTTATCGACAAACCCATGCTCTTCCCATGGTCTTTCTAGACCCTTAGCTTGCTCTTGGCTAATAACATCTGTTGCAGCTTCATGAATGACTGCATGCCCTAATTTTTCGAGTTCGATGATGACAGACGTTTTTCCACTACCTGGAGTACCGGTGAAGATGAAGCGTTTCATGTCAATGCATTTTTTGTCCATTTGGAACCTTTGGATCAACTGTTATCAAACATATAGAGCCGCTTTCATCGGAAAATCCCACAAGCAGAAACTGAGAGGTAAAGCCCGCTATATTCTTCTCTCCCAAATTAACGCATCCCACAATCTGGCGCCCAATAAGAGTCTGGGGCGTATAGTGAACAGTCACCTGAGCTGATGTCTGCAATACCCCAATCTCAGGTCCAAAATCTGCCCACACCTTAAATGCCGGTTTTTTTGCTCTTGGAAATTCTTCTACTTTCACAATCGTACCAGAGCGTAAATTCACACGCTCAAATTCTTCATATGTTATTGTTGTCATTTATTACCTTCGATTTGATCTATAATTTTCGTTAATCTTTCTTTTGCATCTGCTTTGGCACGCTGACTGGCGCCAATCTCTTCTTTTTTATCGTCTTCTATGTGGTTTGAAAAAATAATTCTTCTATCGCCTTTTTCAATCCAACCAATGAACCAGCCATGATATAAATCAGGATTTTTTGTGCCATCAGCATTTAATAAGCTGCCCATTCCTGTTTTGCCATAAAACTTCCAGCCGTTTTTTAACTCTTCTACAAATAGGATATTTTTTGTAATTACCACTGCGTGCGGCTTAACAGGCAATTTGCCCGCTAGCATCTTCTGTAAAAAGGCGACTTGCTCTGTGCTTGAAATCTGTAACGAACTTGATAACCAAGCATTTGTAAGGCCGTTGTTTTGTCCCTTGTCACCTGTTAGATCCTTATTTCCGTAATCAAATTTTGTAACATAAGCTTGAAATTTTTTCATCCCAAGCTTTGTGGTTAAAACTTGGCTATACCAAACACAAGATTCTTTCATCCAGCTTTTTGGAGTTTGATCCTGCTTCCAAACATCTCGCCAATCAACGTAGCCTTCTTTAAAAGGCCATACAGGATGCATTTCATCGACAAGAATGCCAGAATCAAAACCTATGAGGCTTAAAGCAATTTTAAAAGTAGACATAGGGGCATAGCGCTTATCACAATCACCCTCGGTTTTTAAAACTTTGCTGTTTTCCTTGGCTATAAAGCAACTATCGGCAAACGCTAAGTTGGCTGATAACATAATAGAACATAACAATAAAATAACTTTTTTCATGATCCACCTATTTTTTTAATTAATTTTCTTAAAAACATACACGTTATTTATCAATGTTCAACAACTCTCTCATCTCAATTTCTTCGTAAACCATAGCACCAGGTCATCATCAAGCGGATAGCTATTGCCAGGTATTGCTGGTTGGTAATTGTATGTAATGCCTTTGCCGTCAGGGATATACCCACGCTTTATGTAAAGCCTTTGAGCAGCTCCATAGCCACCATCTGCGCCTGCATATAGGCCAACCCCGATACCAATGATTTGGCTTTTTGTTGCAGCTTCTTTTTCCGCTGTATCAAGCAGCAAGGAACCAATGCCCATTTTTCTGAATGAAGGCAATACGTTTAAATCCATAATTTCTGGGAAATTTTGCGCTTTAAATGACGGATATTGCGATTGCCATTTTAAGGTCACATAACCGGCAAATTCGCCCTTGAAGTGAGCCACCCAAACTAATCGCTCACCCGCTTCTTGTTCTTTTAAATATCCTTCAAAAAGCGATGCTGGTTTATTCCAGCCGATCTGATGAAAGCTAGACACAATAGCTTTGATATCTTCCTCACTAAGAGAACGAATTAATACGTCACTTGTTTTGCTGACGTAAAGATCATCAAGGCTTTTGAGCATATAAACCATATTCCATTCATAGCCTTCAGGCTTTAAATTGAAAAGTGGAGCAAAGCCTAATGATTTATAGAAATGATATGTTTTTAAATAATTTTCATCCGTTTCCTCTGGCGATAAAGTTTCTACAGATATTGTTTTAGCGCCTGAATTTTTGGCATGCTTAAAAGCTTCGTCAGATAAGATTTTTCCTATACCTGTTCGGTGATAATCTCGTAAGATACCTAACCAATAAATATTGGCATTTTCAGGATAAGGGAAATCTATTGAAATAAGACCAACATGTTCTTCACCTATACATGCAGCCAGATTGAGCCGAGAGCGAACTCCAATAGCATAATGCTCATTCACTTCGGGCAAACCAAAGTACTCCGGTAAATCAACTGTAATTTTGCGGCATAGTCCTTCAGCCAAGTCTGGTGCAATTGCTTTAATCTTTATCATAACACCTTCTTTAAATAGTAGAATGAAGTGCCTGCTGCATAACCATCTCTCTTGAGTTCGATCTCAAATCCAAGTTTCTGATAAAATTCTGGAGCTTGGAAACTCATAGTTTCCACAAATGCAAAATGACATCCATTCTCTTTGCCAAAATCAAAGGCATGTTCCATTAAAGCTCTTGCTATACCGTGCCCACGACGCTCTTTATTGGTGAATAAATATTTGATATGCAAATTGCCCCAAAATAATTGGCAAACAACCACTCCAAGCGATACTTCGTTTTCCATGATCTCGAATGCTACTGGCTCTCGTGCTAAACCATCAAAGCCCACAGACTCAATCGCATGTTTTGCAAAAGCTTCGTAGATAGACGCTTTTAGTTCTGGAGTAAGAGTTGTTTGTGTAATTTGATTTTTCATAACGCTTTCCCGAGATCTATGTATTGTTCTTGAATAGAAGGATCGTCAAACGGCATTTCTGCAAAGCCTAGTTTTCTGTAAAAAGGCTCCGCACTAAGACGACTATGCATTTTGAGTACTTTTATATTTTCTCTTTTGAGCCACTTTTCAAGTAGAAACATCATTTCTGCCCCATAGCCTTGGCGTTGAAATTTGGCATCTGTTGCAAGAGAGCGGAGCGCTGCATCTGATTCACTCAGAAATTCAATATGAGCAACCGTCCGGACTTCTTATTCCATGACACAATATAAAGTGATAAGCGCCGTTCGCCGTGATGCTTGGATGATGAGGATCATAAACAACTCCAATAGGATCGAATATTTCTGTCTTTCGAATACGATGATAATCTTCCCATTCTTGGATATGAGTTACTTTCAAAAATCTGTGTCCGTTGTATCCGCTTGTTTTTAAAATCTGACGAATAAAGCGATCTTTTCCTAAATTATAACCTGAAAACATGCTGCCTTTTTGTTTTTGAAATGAAGCCTCGTCCTCAATCAGCGTTTCTTTAATTTGCGCATACTCCTTAAGGCTTTGAGGATTTGAGCGCAAATGGTCTCTAAAAAGAATATTAAGTTCAATTTCTGGATGACCTGATTCAAAAACGTGGAGGTTTATTTCATCTTGGCCGCGCTTGGTAAATCCAAATTTAAACGGAATATTCCACTCGCCTTTATAAGAAAATCCAATTGTCTTAAGCTGAGCAATAGATAGATCTCCACTCTGCACAACAGCGATCATGTCTATCTTAGGTTTGGCAGCTAAACCAGGTACCGCCGTTGAGCCAATATGGTGAATCGCTAAACAATTACCACCCAAGGCTTGTCTGATAAGCGTCGCCTCTTTTTCATAAATATGAGGCCAGTTTGGATCATAGGGAACGACTTGGATTTCTTTAGACATTTCTAAACTCTACATAACGTTGATTGTTAAAATAGCTTTTGATGCCAAAAGCCACTCCAGGAATCATGGGCTCTGGTAACTTATATGGATCAAACCACCCTAGAGAATCCTGCTTTGAAGGCTCTAAATTTGTCGGTTCTTGAGCGTCGCCCAAATCACTAACAAAAAACAGTTCTAATGCATAAAATTTTTTCATAAAATCAAAATAATCTTTTTCTATAAGGAAAACTGTTGTTTCTAAAGTCACATCCTGAAGCTTAATCCCGATTTCTTCTTTGGCTTCACGAATAATGGCTTCTTTTGGTGATTCACCTGCCTCAATACTTCCTGTCACGCAATGCCAGTGAGAGGCCCAGATTTTGTTAGTCGGGCTTCTTCTCGTTAATAGAATTTTGCTATCTTTTCTTAAAATTAAATGTGGTATTATCATCATGATGATTTTGCAACCTTCAAATATTTATACGTAAACGTGAGTGCCCGTCCTATAAAATAGCCAGAAAATAATCCACTTATTACACTTTCAATAATAGAGTATTTAAGGAACAAGTCTGGATCTGTCGACTTTAAATAGCCAAAATAATATTTAACAAGAAAAAAGGAAATCAATAATATAAGCGTTCCATAACCTCCAGGCACTTCAATTGAACATTCTTTTTTTATAACCTTTAATGTATTTCCTGTGTTTATAAAGAAGCTTGCTATGCTGCCTCCCATAATTACAAGACAAAATACCAAAGCATCATCTGAAAGAAGCGTTTTATACTTAATAGCCAGCAATATTAATGGAATGATAAAGAGCTTTGGAATATAAACAAACCTCGTTTTTATACTCTTAATGCCTACAAACAATAAATAGCATAATATGGTCCAAACGTATAATGGCGTTCCTTTAATGATGTGTATAAATTCATTCATAACTCTTTCCTCAGAAAATTCTTACATCTTTTTTAAAATACGCATCACTACACCATCAGGCAAAACGCGTAATAGATGGCTAATGATAAAATAGAAAAGAGATGGGTAACCTCGTGATTTTTTGAGCTCAGAGAACTTACACATATACTTCGCCATTTTTTCAGCACTCCATGTAAAGGGAAAGTTGCCTTTAAGACCATCTGTTGCCACGGGACCCGTATAAATGGACGAGAAGATCAAGTTTCTTCCGCAATAAGTGAGCGATAAACTCTCAAAAGCTTTTGAAATAGCTGCTTTTGATGCACAATAAGCACTCCCTGTAGGTGGTGCAAAAATTGCATTTACCGAACTTGTAACAATAAAGTGAGCCCCGCCGTTGTGCAGGCATGGTTTTTCAAAAAATTCAACAAAGGCTAAAACGCCAAAGTAATTGACTGCCATAATGCGTTCATGTATTTCAACTGTAAACGCTTCAGGGTTTTCAATAACTTTTTCACCTGCGATACCTGCATTCAAGAAGAAAAGATTGGGACAAAGACCTTGATCAAGAATATTTTGGCAAGCTCTACGAATATCAGACTTGTCTGAAATATCGCATATAATAGGGATGAATGAGGACCCCATTTCATTTTTTATTGCATTCAGTTTCTCTACCCTACGAGCTATTCCAACGACAATCCAATCTTTGGATATCAACTCCCGAGTCAATGCTTCGCCGATTCCAGAAGATGCACCTGTAACGAGAGCAATATTCTGTTTATTCATATTATTTTCCTTCTCTATCACGATTTACCACCCCAAGAAATTCCGCCATCTATGGCGAAGGTAGCACCGGTGATATATTTAGAGGCGCTATTTGAAGCAAGGTATAGTATCAATCCATCAAGATCACTTGGCTCGGCTATGAATCCTGCAGGTATTTTATCTTTCCAGAAATTAGGGTCATGTTTGTTTGGAGATCCCAGCAAATCTGACTGAACCGGTCCTGGATTAATTGTATTAATTCTGATTTTATACTGCGATAGCTCAGTTACTAAAGATTTTGTCATATGTATGACTGCAGCTTTGCTTGCGGCATAAGCCGTTAGCTCTTTGTAAGGGAAGCTATCACCATTTACACTGCCGATATTAATAATCGATCCATTGATTTTATGGCTCTTCATATGATTTGCGACTGCTTTGGTGACATACCACACGCCCATTACGTTGGTTTGCATAACTCGCTCAAAATCGCCATTATCATCCTCTGAAAAAACAGGAGTCAAGGCCCCAGTCGCTGCGTTGTTTATGCAGATATCAATCTTTTCACCGGCTTCTTCCAGTGCAGCAAACGCTGCTTTTACTGATGCTGAGTTAGCGACATCCATCTGTATGGCTTTGCTGTTCTTAAGTTCCTTACTAAAAGCATTAAGTTTATCAATATCGCGACTAGCTAAAATTACTCGTGCACCAGCTTTGTTTAAAATAATGGCGAATTGTTTACCTAAGCCTTGGGATGCTCCTGTGATGATAGCCGTCTTGCCACTTAAATTAAAAAGCATTGACGGCGAATTTGTTGTCTTATCAGATGCCATAGTCGTATTGCCGCTCCAAATAAATATAATAAGTAAAAAGCATTTTAAGAAGGTCCTCATATTCATCAAATCCAAAATTATTTTCTTGCCCCTTGTGGCAGCTTTATCTTGACATACTTTGCTGTTTTATGCAAATATATTCTGTGCGTAGACAGTATGTAACGCGTAAAATAATTGTTTCAAAGGAGATCATTTACATGTATCAGCACAGAGTCACTATCAACCTACAACATGTACCAAGCAATTAATCGGAGAGATTCATATGAAAAAGTCATCAAAAACGAACTGGATCAACATGAACGAAGTATCAGGCTTCATGCTTTATTCTGCTTATTTTGCGTGGAAGCGCAAGATTGAAAGCACTCTTTTACCTCATGATCTCACTCACGTTCAGTTTATGCTTTTGATGACATTAGGGTTTTTAAAGAAAGATAAGGCGGATGTATCGCAAAATGACCTCGCAAAGTTTTTGAGCTTTGATGTGACCATGACGTCTCAGGTGTTGCGTGCTCTAGAGAAGAGAGGATTACTCAAGCGCTCCCAAAAAGAAGGTGATGAGCGCTCTAAATTTTCAGAATTAACAGATGCAGGTAGCGCTAAAATCCAAGGCGCAGCAAAAGATCTCCTTGCGGCCGAAGAATCATTTTTCAAAAGTTTAGGGGAAAATAAACAAGGGTTTGATGAGCATTTGCGCGGCATTTTACAACAACAAACAGCGGATGCAGCATGAGTAAAATTATCTTTTTAAACGGCTGTGGTTCTAGCGGAAAGACTTCCATCGCAAAGGCTATAGGGCATGAAAGCCCAGAGCTTTGGTTAAGTTTCGGCGTTGATACATTCATTGATATGATCCCCTTCGGAAGACCAGAGCCATACTTGAAATTTATTCCGGGACAAAATGAGCATGGACCCACAATGCATGTCGATTCTGGGCCAGAAGGCGTCAAGCTATTTAGCGTTATGCCGCAATTTGCTGAAATGCTAGCAGACCATGGAAACAACCTTATTATCGACGAAGTGTTATTTGATGAAGAGGCTTTAAAAGCCTATGTCCAGCAGTTAAAGGGGCACACAGTTTATTACATAGGTGTTTTCTGCGATCTAGCAGTTATGCAAGGACGCGAAGTTTTAAGACGTGATCGGTGCATTGGTCTCTCAAATGATCAGATTGGTAGAGTGCACCAAGGCGTTTTAAATTCATATGATTTTAAGGTGGATACAACTGCTATCTCTCCTTTTGAAGCGGCCCGCCTGATACTCAAGTTCGTAGATGATAACCCTGTGCCAAAAGCATTCCAGACACTCGCAAAGCAGGAGTAGACCATGACCATCACTTTCGAACCACTGCATGAATCACATTTTCCGCTACTGCTAAAGTGGCTGGAGACGCCGCACGTCAAAAAATGGTGGGATCAGGATGTGACGTATACGCTGGAGTTGGTGAAAGAGAAATTTGGTAAACACATCCATGGCCTTGCTCTTTCAAAGGAACCTATTAATTCCCTGGTTTTCTTCAACTCAGCAGCCCATACACTATAACCATGCTTATCTTGATGATTATTAACCATACTAATAAAGTCATTAATTTGTTTTAAAGTTGATAGGCTAAGCACAAACTCCATGACCTTTGGATCTTGATTGATTTTGAAATAGGCATTCTCATCCTCTTTTCTCCAGGTTCTTAAAATAAGCCTTTCTGTTTCAATAATGGTGGTCATATTTTTCCTCAATTAAATTGTTTATATCTTATTTCTCAGTTTCCAAAAAATCTACAATATCGACAATGCGATAAAAATAAGGATTTGTGGCAACAGAAGAAGCGACACCGCTTAAATGAAACAGTACCGCTACCTTTGCAAATCCTTTTGGAGCCTTTAACCTTGATATCTTGTCTTGCATTTCAGAGATGATTTCGCCACTTATTTCACGTTTTTTGAATTTGAATTCACAAATAAACAAGCTGTTCGTTTTTGTTTGTATGAGATAATCAATTTGGCAGCCTTGTTGAGTTGAGGTTTTCGTTTGTCTATAAGGACCGCTACGTACAATATCAACGGGTGAAATACCTAGTTTTTGAAGTAACAGCAAACGATTTTGTAAAAGCAATGCCTCGAGCTGCAATCCCATATGCGTTTCAAATCCGGACATGGTAGATAAGGGCACTTGATCAAATCCACCATCAGCAATAGCCCCCAGATTAGGTTCAATTACTTTGAGATAAAACCTCATATATGGGTCTGAGATTCTATATAAGCTTTGCTTTAGGGGTTCCGCCGTTTTAAATGACCACAAGGATTGCTTAATCACAAAACCAGCCACAATGAGATGCTCCATCATTTGGCTTAACGTGCCGCTGTGAGAAAATTCTATGCTCTGCCTGATTTCTGATAAAGTTCTTGTGCCGTCTTTAAGGCTATCTAAGATCTTCTTATATGTGGCACCCTTACCATTAAACAGATCATAAAAAATACGATCAAATTCGGTAACAAGTAATCCGCTTTTCTCAAAAGCAAGTTGCTTGATATTATCATCAGCCGTCATACCAGGACTAAATTGCTCCAAATACCATGGGACACCGCCAACAATGCTGAGCAACTTGTACATATCATAATGAGAAAGCTGCATGCCGAGCGTCCTTAAGAACTCTGCGCTTTCAGGAATCGATAATGGTTCTAAGTTGATAGTTAAATTGATGCGCCCAAAGAATGCCGTGCTCTTTAGGATATTTTCTTCAATCCAGGTTGATACTGATCCACAAAACACAAGCAACACATGCATCGTTTGCTTATCCCACCAAGCCTTGAGTTTAGGTATAAAGCTAGGGTCTTTTGATCCCATCCACGAAATCTCATCAAGTAGAATGATGTCCCCAGGCTTGATATGTAGGCTCAAATGCTCAAATGCATCGCTCCAATCCAAGAAAGTCATGGGAGGGATTTTGAGCATCAATGCTAATTGTCGCGCAAAATTATCCCTTTGTTGTTGTGCAGAAATACCATCTTCTGGCGCAAGTCCTGCGAAACTCCAAAATGTTTGAGTGTTAGATATTTTAGCAAATTCGCCTATAAGCCTGCTTTTTCCAATTCTTCTTCGTCCTTTAACAACGACAAGGCTGGAGTTTTTCTTTTTATATAAAGCTTTTAGCCTCTCTAATTCAGCTTTTCGGCCAATAAATACCGGATTGGGCATGGCAACCTCCATTATGCTTAAGATATTTTATATCTTATCTTGAGCATTTGCTTAAATCAAGAACAAATGCTCAATATGATGTTTTTATCTTCTTGAGATTCGATGATACTACACATCATGTCCTCTAGGTTTCAAATTTCGATACCTAAGGGACATATCACGTTCTAATAGTGACGAAATTTATCATAAATAGGTCATCACGGCATGTCCGTAAAGTTACATATAGTGTAATTCTAGGGACATGTTGCATGTACTTAACATCACGAAAATAGAGATTTTATGGACGCGCGAAGCTTTGACAGAGAGTCCAACATCCCTCATTTGACACTCTCCAAGTACGCCTCTATAATCGCTGCAGAGAGTGAAAACATGACTATACCACCCCAGTTTGGAGTGGGTTAGGTTGCGGTAAACTGATCTCCGTCAGCTTTTTCAAAGAGAACTTTTCTCAAGTCTTTTTGAGCTAGCGTTAGCGCGCCTCAAAACCCCAGCATTTGTGTGCTTTCCAAGGTTTTTGTCTACCATTAGACCCGTACCTCACTTTCTCTAATTTCACCATTTTACCCCCAAAATCTCTGTTTTTACCCTCTCTATCTCCGATACATGCGAACACTCCGGATCAATGATAGGGTTATCACCCTGAAACCCTGATAGCACATGGTTGTAGGTAAGATTGGTGACTTCTTTTAAATCACTTAAATTTAGCCTTGAAGATATTTCCGTAACAAGCTGGGGCAATGCGTCTAGCCAAGCTTCGCCTTGTTCTTGGTAAATGCCGATGATGTCGGAGCGGAAGACGTTCATTATCACTTCTCTGAAGAAAAGGGTTCTGCGCCATCTTCCAAAATATTCAAATAATTACGATAGATATACACTTTATCACGTTTCTTACCACTCACTTCTGCAAGTACTCCAATAGACTTCAAGTGATTTAATGCACTTCTTGCTGTTGGCTGAGTCATTTGCAATTCCTTGGCAAGGAGAGGAACTGTCACTTGAGGTAGGCGTTTCATGTATTCAAATGTTTGCTGGCATGAAAATCTAGCACGACCTAAATGAGATATTTTCTCACTATCTTTTGCAAAAAGATCATTAATTCGTGTCGCTGTTTTAATGGCTTGTTTTGAAGATTGTTCTACACCAATGAGGAAAAATTCTAGCCATGTCTCCCAAGTGCCAGATTCTCTGACTTCTTGCAGCAGCTCATAATAGGTATGACGATTTTGCTTAAGATAAAGGCTTAAGTAAAGAATTGGTTCATCAAGCATACCATTCGTACATAGAAGCAAGGTTATGAGCAACCTGCCAAGTCTACCATTACCGTCTAAAAAAGGGTGTATTGTTTCAAATTGAACATGAGCCAATCCTGCTTTTATGAGAACCGGTAGGCTTTCATCATGAAGAAACCTTTCAAAATCGCTAAGGTAATCACTTAAATGGTCTACTGGAGGAGGGACAAAAAGAGCATTGCCTGGCCTTGTGCCGCCAATCCAATTTTGTGATCTTCTAAATTCTCCAGGCGTTTGACTTGATCCCCTCCCGCCAGAAAGCAAAATACCGTGTATTTCTTTTAAAAGTCTAAGAGATAAAGGAAAATCATCTTTTAAGCGCTCTAAGCCATAGTTTATAGCTTTAACATAATTAGACACCTCTTCTACATTTTCAATTGAGACTTCAGGTTTTTGATTATGTTCAAATAGCATTAGATCTGAGAAAGAGCTCTGCGTTCCTTCAATCTGACTTGAAAGCAGAGCTTCTTTACGTACATAGATGTAGATAAAGAGCGCGGTATTAGGAATAGTCTTATGAATACTATTTAATTCAGCTAAAGCCAGCGTTGCTTTTTCAAGATAAGGATAAAGCAGCGTGAGTTCTATAGGTGGCTCAGGTGGCAGTTTTGCGGGAACATATGCTTTATATGACTCACCAGAGATCTTTTGTGTAATATATATTCCTATTCTTTTATTCATAAGCCATCTTTTCTTAAGCTGTCCACGCTAAGAAACTATATCAGATTATCTTTTCTTAGTCAAGATGGTAAAGAAAAGATAGGCGCTCGAGGACGCCCCTTTTACAGAGATTCCAAAATGGTTCATTTGGCACTCTCCGAGTACGCATCTATAATTGCCAAAGAGAGTGAAAACATGACCATACCACCCCAGTCTGGCTCAGCTTGGAGTTGGTTAGGTTACGGTAAACTGATCTCCGTCAGCTTCGGCAAGCACTTTAACTACACCACGGACTGCAAACCACTTGAGCGTCAAGGCTTCTCGAGCTAAACCTTCGCTATCAAGGCCAAGCTTGATGATAATAGGATTATCGTCCTGGAAGCCTGATAGAACATAGCGGTAAGTAAGATTAGTGACTTCTTTTAAATGAGGTAAATTTAGCTTTGAAGATATTGCCGTAACACGCTCTGGTATTTCATTTAACCAGGCTTGACCTTTTTCTCCATAAATGCTGATGATGTTGGATTAGAAAATGTTCATATATCAACCATCAGCTTCCGAGCTAATTCTTGTAGGCTCTTCTAAGATTTGCAGTATTGGATTTGCGTAATAAACTTTGTCACGCTTATTATCAGAACTCTTTTGAATAATGGTTGCTGCCTCTAGTTTTTGGATGCCTCTTTGTGCTGTGCTATAGGCAACCCCTAAATCTTCAGCAACTTTATTAATTGTTACATAAGGATTAACCGCAAGTCGCTCTACAATATCTACTGCAATTGATGAACCACTGCTTGCCACCATTATTTTCCATGCCTCTAATAATTCATTGATGCGCTCCGCCCTGGACAAAACATCTTCAGATTGAACAGCAACACCATTAAGAAAATAGATGAGCCAGTCGCGCCACGAGCCATCTCGGCTCACATTATATAACTGGCGGTAGTACTCATCGTGCGTTGCTTCAAAAAATGCTGATAAATATAACAAAGGAGAAGGAAGCATTTTTTGCTCGATAAGTAATAAGGTAATAAGGAGTCGCCCAACACGTCCGTTACCATCTAAGAAGGGGTGTATAGCTTCAAATTGATAATGGCACAGCGCAATGTGAATAAGAGGCGGCAATTGTCTGTTATGTAAAAAACTCTCTAATTTGCTTAAAGCATCCATCAAATGATCAGGAGGTACAGGCACAAACTTGGCTGTGTTCAGTGTGCACCCAGGTGAACCTATCCAATTCTGCGTGCGTCTAAATTCTCCAGGTGTTGCATGAGAGCCCCTTACGCTCTGCATCAAAGACCCATGGATTTCTTTGATAAGCCGCAAAGATAAGGGCAATTCTTTTAATCTTTTGATGCCATAATCTAATGCCTTGATATAGTCTTGAACTTCTTGCAAATCATCTGGATTTTGTTTGACGCTCACGCCGCTATCTGCTGCTAGAATTTCACCTAAAGTCGCCTGAGTGCCTTCTATTCTGCTGGATAATACAGCTTCTCTGGTTATAAATGGACGCAATAGAAGGTGAGGATTGGGCAATCTACTGCCTTCACGGGCCAATTTCCCAAGCAAGAAATCAGCGCGCGATAGACTATAGACAAGCGCATCATCCCACTCAAGTTTTGGTGGTAAAGCCGCTGGGATGAAGGCTTTATATCCCGTAGAAGCCTTTATAATCTGACCGCTTGGTGATTGCTCTATATCCATTTAACACCCTTTGTTTTTGATAACAGATACAGTATACCGCTTATTATCGAATAAGTCAATATACGATAATAAGAAAGCGTGATGTCATCTTCTGAGAAAGTATAAAAACATCTTATTATCGACTTAGATGATCATCGCTAATAATAGAAATCCTTATCACCACCTCCAGAAATAAGTGGCTCTCTCCCAATAGTTAGGAAATTTATCACAAATAGGTCATGGCATGTCCGTAAAGTTACATATAGCGTAATTTTAGGAACATGTCGCATGCACTTAAAATGACGAAAATAGAGATTTTATGGACACGTTAAGCTTTGATAGAGATTCCAAAATGGTTCATTTGACACTCTCCAAGTACGCCTATATAATTGCCACAGAGACTGAAAAGATGACTATACTACCCCAGACTGGCCCAGTTTGGAGCTGGTTAGGTTACGGTAACCGATCTCCGTCAGCTTTCGTTCTGCGAACTTCAGCTGGCAGGCCAGTTCTTAAAAACGAAAGCTGTCCGCCGAAGCCTTAGTGAAGGAAGACTATTATGTTTTATGTTTATTCAATTCGCTCAACTTCATTCTCAGATCAGATTGTTGGAATTACTGAAGATCTTAAAAACGCCTAGAAACGCATAATTCTGGCGGTTCTGTGCATACAGCTAAATACAAACCATGGGGATTAATTGTCTATATGGGCTTTAAAAATGAGACCAAAGCAAGGCAATTTGAAAAATATTTGAAGTCTGGTTCTGGACCTGCTTTTGCTAAAAAACGCTTATGGTAACAGCCGACACATGCGTACTTAGAGAATCACAAAATCACCATTTTACCCCCAAAATCTCTCTTTTTCTGCTCTCTATCTTCGATAGATGCGAACAGTTCGGCCGAAGGTACGCATCTACTCAAACCCTTGATTTGCCTAGGTTTCAGAGTATTGAGCTTTTTTGATCCCTCACTTTTTAGAGAACGCAACTCGGAGTAGCGATCCGCATTCGAAATAGAGAAACCATTTGATTTCATGATAATAGCAGGATAAATAGGTTTGCATATCCTTATTTTAGGATCTTATAGTTATACCTATTCTTTGGTTGTTCAATGATAATACTGATATGTAATAACAAATTAATGGTAAATATATGAATCAAAAACTATACCTCCAAGATGCCTATCAGTTTGATTTTGAAGGCTTGATTCAAGAGTTAAGAAAAGATGAGAAAGGCATCTTTATTATCCTTGATCAAACAGCCTTTTATCCGCAGCGTGGTGGTCAACCTTCAGATCATGGCGTTATCAGAAACGATCATTTAGAAGCTGCTCTGATCCACGTTGCACAGCATGGGGATCAAATAAGGCATTATATAGGAGCTATAGCAGCCGAAACAGTGGAAGCCCAAAAAGTTTATGGAGTTGTGGACCAAAAGAGAAGGTTAACAAATGCTCGCTACCATACTGCAGCTGATTTGCTTAGCAATATCGTAGAAACACTGAATCCACAACTCAAAGGAGTGAAAGGGCACTCCTTTTCTGGCGAACTCTCGCCCATAAGACATAGCTGATTTCATTATTTAAATCACTCTCAATTGGGATATCAAACTTCTTGAGTAAAGTAGAAATCTTGATAAGCATCTCATCAAAATCATCCTGCCATACTGGTGCACCAGGGTTTAATTTTTGTATTATTTCACGGTAGTTGTGGCAGGTAATGTGAGTGTTACCACGCAGTGCAGCCAATGATGTTGTACTCAAACGTTTTCATGAGATATCTTTTCTCATGAAAATAGGATCATAATCTTTCAGATATTTGGGTATCGTCCCTATACAGTAAAAACTATGCTTTTCATAAAAAGCTTGAGCTTGAAATTCATAAGTATGGAAAAATATTTTAGGCGATCTTTTATTTTTAGCCACATCATCCATCAATGGTGACAATTTTTGTCCCGATGCCTTGTTTTCGGTATTGTTCATTGCACCAGAGTAGATCAGATCACTCTGTTTCCAAATCAAAGCAGTGCCTATGATCTGATCACCATCTTTTGGAAACACGCTGAAATGGGATGTTTTTTCTTTTATGATTTGGGCATTAAAATCAACTATCCCATTACGGATGATCGGAAGCATCAGGGGTATTTTCAATAGAGTATTGTATGTTGCTCATTTATGTTCCTGGTTGCAATATTTATCAGCTGTTAGCCGATATAAAATATGTTGCGACAATGGATGATCAGTAGATAATTTAGGATGAGCAAAATCGCCATTGAGATCACGCTTTAATCCGATCTTTTCGATGACTCTTAAAGATCGAAGATTCGCAGGCGCCGTAAAAGAAACGATTTCTTTAAGGCCACATTTCTTAAATCCGTATTCCAAGCAAGCTTTGGCGCCTTCCGTTGCATACCCATTTCCCCAAAATTGTGATCCAAGCCTCCAACCCACCTCGACCGCGGGGGTAAATGATGCTTCCCAATCAGTGTAATTGAGACCGATAAAACCCATCAGTTGATCGGTTTCTTTCAGGCATGCTGCCCATAAAGTATAACCATATTTATCTTGATGACTATTCACTGCAGGGATGAAATCATTCACTTGCTCTATCGTTAATGGTCCACGTAAAAATTCGATCACTTTTGGATCTTGGTTAATGTGGAAATAGGCATCCGCATCTTGTTTCTGCCAGGTTCTTAAAATAAGCCTTTCTGTTTCAATCATGGTGGTCCGTTATATTCATCTTAAATTTTGTATCTAAACCATTTTGCTAATCACTTTCTCTACAACAAAAGTGTAGGCTTCTTCGAAGTTCCAGTTTAACTCTATGGGTAATAATGAGCTCATATCGGACTGAAAGTCTGGGTGATTCTTTTTTAATTCCAAATTCTTTAAAAAATCTTTTCCTCGAATATTGGTCTGGTCATTAGCACAATATTTGGAATAAATTTCAAACACTCTATCTAAGTCAATCAAATTTTGCTTGGTCACATACCATACGTCAAATAAATCTCGCCCTTTCCTGCGCTGATACAAAGCGCGTAGCTTAGTTGCCATAAGCTCATCAATTTCGTAAGTTATAATGTCAGCAGAGCCATTAAACCATTCAGATTGCACATCAAATTTTTCTTCACGTAAAGGTAATACCTGAAAATGCTCAGTAGTGTTAATTTCGATTTTTAATTTGGTTGGTGCTTTATTAATAGATTCATATTTATAAATTAACTTCGCACTACGCTCTGTAATTTTCCATTGTGGATCACCCAACCATGGCTTTAACAATATTCTGATTAAATCAATTGTTTTTCCAATAGGTTCAGACCTTTTCTGCACAAAATCGATATCTTCACTATACCTTGCTGGGGGCCTTAAAAATAATTTATTAAGTGCAGTGCCTCCACGAAATACAAGCGCATCTTTTATGTAAGGTTCATTGTATAAGTCAACTAAAGCTCTGCTGATAACTAAATCTTGCTCTATTTGTGGAAGTGTCGGCCATTTAACAGAGCTTTTCCATTGTTCGATAAAATTTTCTGGGATCATAAATCACTCTCAAAATCACTATTTTCAATAATTTTCCATTTTCTACATCGCGGATATCCTATCCTTGATATGCTAGATGCCAGTGGGGTATAGGATTTCACATTAGATGATACGTATTCTGCAAGGACCTCAATAATATTTCTCTTTATGTCATCATCCATCACATCTACTTTCTCTATAATGTAGCCTAGGCGTTGCAATTGATAGGGTTCGCTTATCTTTTCAGCAAGCTCTATAAGTGTATGAACATTAATATTTTCTATGAGCTCAGATAAGACAGTCGCGATGTTATTCATGCCACCTGCATGTTTTGGAAATTTCAACAAATCGATAGATATCAATTCAGGAGTTGCAACTTTTAAATAACCAGTACTCACAACAAAATCCTTACCATGTAAATCAGTTAAAGATTTTTTGTGGATCAGTTTTATATGAACCTGTCCAAATTTCAATGAATGCTTGATTCTTTTATTAGTAATCACTTGAAAAACCATAGGTTTTTGGTGCGAAGCGCCATAAAATGCTGCTGCGCTGAGTAGAGCAACATAATATTCAGCATTAATGTGCTTCATTAAAATAGGGATTAATTCTTCAGCTGGAATAGAACCATATGATTTGTGTTCAGGAGGCACTATAACGTACAGCCCTCTAAAAGGACTAATAAGCTTCCCATCCCTTTTTAGCCGATACAAACCTGCTTTTGCAGCAGCACCTGAAAGGTTGAGAGCGAGTATTAGATCTTGAGAAGTAAAATATCTCCTCCCGACAGATCGTAATTTTTCAAGATACTCAATAAACATAACATGCCCTAATAGTGATATATTTCGTCACATATAGGACATTGTATATCTGATGATTTGTAAAGTCAAGTGCATTCAAGATTGCCATGTCCCTAAAGTGATGATTTTTGTCATTTTCAGGACATGTCATTTTTATAGCCTAATCGTAGAAAATCAATTTGACACTCTCCAAGTACGCCTCTATAATCGCTGCAGAGAGTGAAAACATGACTATACCACCCCAGTTTGGAGTGGGTTAGGTTGCGGTAAACTGATCTCCGTCAGCTTTCTGAGGAATCGCTTTTCTCACCTCTTTTTTCTAGTGTTAGCACCCAACAAAACTTCACTATTGATTAGCTTTCCGTTAAACCCCTACCTCACCTTCTCCAATTTCACCATTTTACCCCCAAAATCTCCCTTTTTCTGCTCTCTATCTTCGATAGATGCGAACAGTTCGGCCGAAGGTACGCATCTACTCAAACCCTTGATTTGCCTAGGTTTCAGAGTATTGAGCTTTTTTGATCCCTCACTTTTTAGAGAACAAACAGCGGAGTACTCTTTTTAGAGGGTGAAAAACCGCTTCAAGAAATTCTTAATAAATTTGTTAAGGTTTTATCCTTAAAAAAGTAGGAAAATGATAACCGTGCAATGTGTCACAACGATCTCAAACCTAATAATCTTTTGTTTGTTAATGATAAAGTTATGGCTATAGATTGGGGCGCAGTAAATAACTGAACCTTAATGTTATGAAAAAAGTAGCGATGGCAATAGCTGGAGGAAATCTGATTAAAGCCGGCAGTCAGATCGGGGTGTGAAGTTAAACTAGATTCAGGTAAAAAATTGTATGAGTTTCCCCTTATTCTATTAAAAGAAATTTAACGCGTTTGATAGCGGTCGATCCCACTAGGGTGTTGCTATTTAATGTCGCGTATATTAGTCTTTATCTACTATAAGGATTGCGATAAAAGCCTTTAAATCGATATAGCTTGACTTTGGGCTTAATGTTTGCTATGCTAGTCATTAATGCCGTTTGTGACGGCTATAAAACACTTAAGAGAAGGCTATGGCAAGTTTACCCATTCCTCTAATAAGCGCTTTGCGAAAATTAGGGCAGGATATCAATGATGCAAGGAGACGCAGGCGTATCACCGCCCAACTTATGGCGGAGCGCGCTGGCTTATCAAGGTCCACTATTGGAAAAATTGAAAAGGGAGATCCAACTACCTCTATGGGTAGTTACGGCGCAGTACTCTTTATTCTGGGGATGGAAAAACGGCTGAGTGATTTAGTCGATAGCATGCATGATCTGCTTGGGCGAAGGCTTGAGGATGAAAATTTACCCCAAAGAGTTCGTCTCCCTCATAAAATAAATGAGAAACGCGATGAGTAGTAGAGAAGTTATTGTTTCGGTTTCTTTAGGGTCAGAAAATGTCCGTGTTGGAAAGCTATGGTTCCATCTAAAGGGTCATAAAGAGAGCGCTTCCTTTGAATATGATAAAAAATGGCTCAATCATCCTGAAAGATTTGCACTTGATCCGGCTTTAAAGCTAACGGAAGGTTCTTTTCATACAGGTCAGGCTTCGAGTTTATTTGGTGGATTTGGCGACTCTGCTCCAGATCGTTGGGGGCGTCTGCTCATGCGACGTTTTGAGGTCGCAAAGGCAAAAGAGCAAAATCGGCTCCCCACAACTCTTTTTGAGATAGATTACCTGCTTGGAGTTAATGATGAAGCGCGCCAGGGGGCGCTACGCTTTTCTGTTCCACCAGATGAAAATATATTTCTAGCCTCAAAGAAAAAAATCAGCATTCCCCCGCTTGTTGATTTGTCTAAATTACTATCAGCTACAGAGAGGTTTATCGCTGACCATGAAAGCAGTGAAGATTTAAGGCTCTTACTGGCACCGGGTTCATCACTTGGTGGTGCGCGCCCAAAAGCATCTATTAGGGACTTTGATAGCACTCTTGCGATTGCTAAATTCCCAAGGAAAGATGATGAGTTTAATATCGTAGTCTGGGAGGCGGTAACATTAACTTTAGCGAAAAATGGTGGAATAAGAGTTCCAAAGCATCGTTTAGAAACTATTCTCGGAAAATCTCTCCTGATTATTAGCAGATTTGATCGTGATGATGGTCATCGAATTCCGTTCCTTTCAGCAATGAGCATGCTTGGTGCGCATGATAACGAACAACACAGCTACCTTGAGATCGCTTATGCTTTAGCGCAAAATGGAGCTTCCCCAGAAGAAGATATGAAAGAGTTATGGCGCCGCATTGTGTTTACCATTATGGTTTCAAACACCGATGATCATTTGCGTAATCATGGATTTGTTTACGAACGATATAAGGGGTGGAGATTGTCTCCTGCTTATGACATAAACCCAACACCACTTGAAATAGCGCCCCATGTTCTTACAACATCGATCGATTTTAATGACCATACTGCATCCTTAGAGACAGCTATGCGGGTTGCTAAAGAATTTCGCCTAAAAAAGGATGAGGCATGGCTCATCATTAAAGAAGTGGCATCGAGCGTAAAACAATGGAGGCAGGTGGCAACAAAGTTTGGCCTATCAAAACAAGAGTGCGATAGGATGTCGAGTGCTTTTGTATATGAAAAAAGTGACGAAATTTATCACAAATAGGTGACGGTATGTCCGTAAAGTTACATATAGTCTAATTTTAGGGAGATGTTGGATGCACTTAACATCGCGAAAATAGAGATTTTATGGAGACGATAAACTTTTCCAGAGAATCCAAAATGGTTCATTTGGCATTCTCTCGGTACGCCTCCATAATCGCCACAGAGAGTGAAAACATGACCATACCACCCCAGTCTGGCCCAGTTTGGAGTTGGTTAGGTTGTGGTAAACCGATCTCCATCAGCTTTTTTAAATAGAACTTTTCTCACCTCTTTTTTCTAGTGTTAGCACCCCTCAAAACCCCATTATTGATTAGCTTTCCGTTAGACCCCTACCTCACTTTCTCCAATTTCACCATTTTACCCCTAAAATCTCCATTTTTCTGCTCTCCATCTCCGATAGATGCGAACACTCGGCCCGAAGGTACGCATCTCGTCAAACCCTCTATTTGCCTAGGTTTTAGAGAATTATTGTTTTTTGCCCCCTCACTTTTTAGAGAATAGAAAGTGGAGTGGGGGCCTTACCATGATGCGTGCTTTAGCGCCTTATCGGTTTTCGTTAAACAGCAGCGGCTATCAAAGTTTAAAGGGGAGCAATCTTATGAACAACTGGATGAACAAAATAACTCTTATCCTGATCGGGGCGAGCCTGGTCTGCTTGAGCGGCTGCGCAAATCTTGGGAGAGTGCCGACAAGTAATTGTCCAGAAGCAGCCAGTTACAGCGCGCAAGAATGGCAAAAAATCGAAAAATCGGTTCCTCCATTATCCGAGAAAAGCTCGCTTATTCCGCTGCTGCAGGATTAGATGGAGCTACTTGATAAGCTAAAAATTGCAAATCAGATCGCTTTTCTATACCCTTAGTATGTCCTCCGTTTTTTCGTCACCCAAAAAGCCGCCAACTTGTGCATCCCATAAGTGTTTATAAAGTCCGCCTTTGGCAAGAAGCTCACTGTGATTAATTTTTTTGGGTTAGAAAATCAATCTCTGCGCTTGCTGGGGTGGATCTAAATTCTATATGCATCTACTCATCTCCCTAAATTTGGAATCGGGTCATAGACTCTCCCTCACAATAACCTCGTAAGGCGCTGCCAGCTTATATTTTCTCGCTTTGTTAGAGGCATCTACTATTTCTAAAAAACCCGCTTCGACCCACTTTTTGCAAAGCGCACCATTCGTTCTAGGCTGGAAGCCAAATAGATCACCTATTTGTTTAGCCGTTACGACATCATACCCTTTAAATAATTCCAAGGATTTACGTTGCTTGGGATCTAACCTGCGCATCAACTGCGAATGATCTTTTTCACCTTTCTCATTGCTTGCAATCATCTGGGCTATAACCTTCTCAAAAGCACAAGCGATCCCTTCGATAAAATATTCCACCCAAGAGGTTATATCGCTTTCTGCTCTCCCAAAGTAATAATTATGATATGGACCAATGCTAATCGCACGATAATATCCGAGTAAGTTTTTAGCATAATACTCCTCAAGGGAATACAAGCCTTTTAAATCATACCCTCCAAGGTGCAAAATTAGTGTCGTCAGCAGTCTGCTTGTTCGCCCATTACCATCATAATAGGGGTGAATGGTTGCAAACTGGTAATGGGCAATGGCAGCGATAATAGGGCACGGTATCTCTTCATTCTCTTTGATCCATGAGACTAAATTGCGCATAAGCCCCGGAACATCTTTGGCTTCCGGAGGCATATAGACGATTGCGCCTCTACCACTCTCTTTGATAACGTTTTGTCCATCTCGGTAAGGCGTTGGTTTAATACCTATCCTACCATCGCTCATCACCAGAGCATGCAAGTTTTGAATCACTTTCTCGGTAACTGGATAGTTTTGTGAGGCATATTGTTCTAACTGAGCAAGCGCAGCATAATAGCCTTTTACTTCACGCTCATCCCTCTCTCTGCCTGGAAAATGGCCTTGAAGCTGAATGACCTCTTTGATCTCATCAGGTTTTAGCTGATTGCCTTCTATCATCGTAGAATAATGCGTGGTGTATAGTTTAGCCGTCTCACGT
>CAYNKV010000007.1:0-41167 GCA_964397905.1 uncultured bacterium | reverse complement strand
GCTCAACGTCTCCCTTATGCACGCGATCTACATCAAGTTTATACTCCTCTTTTAACTGCTCTAAAAGAAGCGTATGCTCATATATAATTCTCTTAGCATCCTTATATACGCCTCGATCAGACCAAATAAAGCTGTTAGTGTCAGTAGATTCTAATATTTCTATAGTATCTACAGAAATCGGAGCACCTTCTGCAACGATAAGATCTCCTGAATTGCGATCCATTATTGCATCTGGAGCCGGCTCTCCCAAGAGCAATGCTCCCAACTGCTCATGCAGTTTGATCGATATATCTATTTCTTTGTTTTTGTATTCCTGGTACAGCTGTTTGACCGATCTAGTCTCCTCTATAAGCTCATCCTCTGTTCTAGAGAAATGATCTTTACGACTAAACACCTTGACTTCGATAACGACTCCTTCGGTGCCTGGGGGAACGACGAGCGAGGCATCGCTAACATCGGCAGCTTTTTCTCCAAAAATAGCACGTAAAAGCCTCTCTTCAGGAGCTAACTCTGTTTCAGACTTAGGAGTTACTTTTCCAACCAAAATATCCCCTGGCTTTACCTCTGCACCTATTCGAATAATACCGTCAGGACCCAAATTAGCCAATGCGCTATCGGGTATATTAGGGATATCACGGGTAATCTCTTCTTTTCCTAATTTAGTATCACGCGCCGCTATCTCAAATTCTTCAATATGAATAGAGGTAAAAGCATCTTCTTTAAATAGCTTATCTGAAACAACAATCGCATCTTCGTAGTTATACCCCTTCCATGGCATGTAAGCGACCAAAACATTTTTGCCCAGAGCCAACTCTCCTCTATCGGTCGCAGGTCCATCGGCAAGAACATCTCCCATCTGAATTTTATCACCCACTTCACAGATAGGAGTCTGATTTAAGTAGGTTCCTGCGTTAGAACGCATAAACTTTTTAAGAGAATATCTACGCTTAATAGATGGATCAGCACTAGTAGCCACTACCACCTGCGATGCATCTACATACTCTACCTTTCCCGCCTCCTTGGCTATACATAAAACACCAGAATCTTTAGCTATGCGAGACTCTAATCCTGTTCCCACAACGGGAGCCTCTCGAATTAAAAGAGGAACTGCTTGCCGTTGCATATTCGATCCCATCAAAGCGCGATTAACATCATCATGTTCCAAGAAAGGAATCAATCCAGTCGCTACAGAAACAAGCTGTCTAGGAGAGGCATCCATATGCGTAACATCAGCGATCGAAACTTTGTTAAAATCGCCCTTATGCCGAGCAAAACATGTGGAATCAACAAACATATTATATTCATCCAAAGGAGTAGATGCTTCGGCTATAACACAATTCTCCTCTTGAGAAGCTGTCTTATATTCGATCTCATCGGTAACTAATCCCTCCTTTACAACAAGATAGGGGGTTTCAATAAAGCCAAATTCATTAATTTTGCTGTAAGATGCTAAAGAAACAACAAGGCCAATGTTGGCTCCCTCCGACGTTTCTGTAGGACAGACTCGACCATAATGGCTAGAGTGAACATCGCGAACATCAAACCCCGCACGCTCCTGACTTAATCCACCGGGACCTAATGCAGAAAGACGCCTTTTATGAGTAATAGCGGCAAGCGGATTGGTTTCATCCAACAATTGAGAAAGAGGTGATCGAGCAAAAAAATCCCTTAAAGGATTCATTGCTCCCCTAATGGAAACAATCTTTCCAGGAGTCAAAACATCCATCGACCAGTCGACACTATTAATTCGGTCTTTGACGGTCTTTTCAGTACGAATGAGTCCTATACGAAATTGGTTCTGCACCAACTCTCCTACAGAACGAACGCGCCTATTTCCCAGATGATCAATATCGTCAACAGAGGCATCAGAATCTCCAGACTTCAATCTGATCAGATATTGAATAGCTTGAATGATATCTTTCGCATTTAAGATGAAAACGTCGCTTTCTTGACTAGAAAATTTGCCATGCAACTTCTGGTCGATTTTATAACGACCCACCTTGCCTAAATTATACCTTTTGGGATCAAAAAAAAGGCGCATCATTGCAGAACGAGCACTTGAAAGAGATACTGGCTCACCAGGACGAATTTTTCGATAAAAATCCTTCAGCGCCGCTTCATAACAATCGGTAGGATCTTTGCCTAACATTTTTATAATAGGCGAATGATCATCGGCACCCTCAGCAATTTTAATAGTTTCTATCTCAGAATCGATTATCCTTTTCAACATCGCAGTGGTTAGCTTCTCTCCTGCTACTCCAAAAACAGTAGATCCAGAAGGATCTGTTACATCCTCTGCCAAGATTTTTCCCACACATTTAGGAAAATCTTTCTCTAACCGAACGGTCATGGTGACTACAGGAAAAAACTCAGCAATTATGTCGGAGTCGCTGGAATAACCAAGAGCTCTGATAAAAGAGGTTGCAAGGATCTTTCTTCTTCTCTTTTTTCTGTCAACATAGATGTAAACCACTCCAGTAGAATCAAAAGCAGCCTCAAGCCAACTTCCTCGATAAGGAATAATACGAAAAGAGTAGATAACACCACTTTTAGAATGGCGCTCCTCTTCGAAAAAAATTCCTGGAGAGCGATGCAGCTGGGATACAACGACTCGCTCCACCCCATTGACAACAAAAGTCCCATTTTCTGTCATAAAAGGAATAGATCCCATATAGACCTCTTCTTCCTTTACTCCCGTCTCATCAGTCAAACGAAACTTTACCTTAAGAGATCCCTGATAAGTAATTCCCTTTCGGATCGACTCCATGGGGCTATATTTCGGTTTGCCCAAGCTGTAAGAGATATATTCCAATATTATCTTGTCATCATTGGATCTAACAGGAAAAACTGTGTTAAACACCTCTTGGATGCCTATATTCCTTCTTTCGCTAGGAAGCAAATCCTCCTGTAAAAAATCGCGATAGGATTTTAATTGAACTTCGATTAGATTAGGAATGTCGATAATCTCTTCTTTTTTCTTAAAGCTAACTCGATTATGGGCTCTTTTGAGCATTGGCAAAAGCTCCTTGTAATCATTAAAACAAACCACCTTTGATGATGGTTTGTTTTAGGTTAAAAATTATGGTGTTGAAAAACTACAATCCCTTCACGGTTGCATGGCCACCTGCAGCGATGATCTTTTTAACTATCTCATCAGCCTCCCCTTTGCTGCAACTTGGTTTAAGAACCTTCGGAGCAGACTCCACTAAATCCTTACTCTCTTTTAAACCCAACCCGCTAATCTCGCGAACAATCTTAATGACGCTAATTTTTTTATCATCAGAAGTTTTCTCTAGAGTTACCTGAAACTCGGTAGACTCAACAACCGCTGTTGCCGCGGCAGTAGCGACCGCTGCAGGAGCAGCTGAAACAGCAGCGGCTGCCTTTACACCCCATTTATCTTCAAGCATACCTTTCAACTCTGCCATTTCTAATACAGTCAAAGAACTCAACTCTTTAACAAGTTTTTCTAAAATTTCGCTCACTTGTTCACCCCTTTATTTTGTGCTTTGTTGCTCCAAACAGAAACAGATAGCTCTCAAAAGAGCCTCCATAACCATCACATTTTGGAGAGCAACAGCTTCAAGAACACCCAAAAATTCTGCGCGCATTCCCTGCTTAGAGGGCAATTTGGAGAACCATTCCACCTGCTTAGCAGAATAAACTTTCCCCTCGGAACGCGCCAAAACAACCTCTAAAAGCTCCTCATGCTTTTCTCTAAATTGAAACAGATCTTTCGCAACGGCCAAAAGGTCGTTACGAGCAAAAATAACAGCCAGATGCCCATCCAAAAGAGAAGTATCAATAGAAGAAAAATCCTCTAGTGATTTTAAGAAAACCAGTTTTCGAACTACTTCAAAATCAGCATCACGATGATATAGAAACGCTCTAAACTCAGAAGCTAAATTAGCATCCATATTCTGATATCTAGTCAGAATAAAGCCGTGAGAATTTTCTATCCTCTCTCTAAAATCATCAAGCAGCAGCTGTTTTTCCGATCTCATAACCGTTTCTCCGAAAACTCACTTAAGTCAATTTTAAGACCAGGCCCCATAGTAGAAGAAAGATGGACTGAAAGGAAAAATTTTCCCTTAACTGATTGAGGCTTAGATTTTTCCACAGCAGAGATATAAAACTTGATATTACTGACGAGCCAATCTTGAGAAAAAGAGAGCTTCCCAATAGAGACGCTAATAATTCCAAACTTATCTGTTTTAAACTCAACTCGACCTGCTTTTATATCTCGCACTGCGGCGCCAACATTATTGGTAACTCCACCTGACTTAGGAGTTGGCATCAGCCCTTTCGGTCCCAATATTTTTCCTAATTTGCCCACATCGCGCATTAAATCAGGAGTAACAACAACGGAATCAAAACCAATCCACCCCTTCTGAATCTTCTCCATTAACTCCTCATGCCCAGCAAAATCTGCCCCCGAATCCAAAGCTTCTTTAAGAGCTGCTCCCTTAGCAAAAACCAACACCACTCTCTTTTTCCCCGTCCCATGAGGCAATAAAACCATACCGCGAACCTGTTGGTCCGACTTATTAGAATCAACTCCACTTCTTATCACCAAATCGACCGACTGGTCGAATTGTACTGATGGACAATTTTTCAAAATAGCGATAGATTCTTCTAATTTATACTCTTTAGAACGATCAACTAACTGATCTATCTGTTGCATACGCTTGCTTTTCATCTCATCCCTCTACTAGCTCCACTCCCATAGAACGAGCGGTTCCCTCTATAAGCCTAAATGCAGCTTCATCTGAATAGACTCTCATATCAGGCTTCTTCTTCTCTATGATCGCCTGCACTTGAGAATGGGTTAATTTTCCCACTTTATCCCTATTAGGGACGCCTGACCCTGACTCGATATTCATCGCTTTTAATATCATACGTGAAACAGGAGGCTGCTTCGTAATAAAAGAAAAACTCTTGTCAGAAAAAACATAAATCTCAACAGGAAGAATATCCCCATCTTGACCTTGAGTTTTTGCATTAAACTCGGTGCAAAACGCTTTGATATTCACCTGAGCAGAACCCAACGCAGGACCAATGGGAGGTGCTGGATTTGCCTTTCCTGCGGGAATCTGCAACTTAATTACTTTGACAACTTTTTTTGCCATAAAAATCCATATTATAATAAAAAATCTCACTCTTCATTTGCAACACGCTCTACCTGCCATATCTCGAGATCATCCACACGCGTTTCCCTTCCAAAAATCGAAACCAAAACGCTCAAGCATCCCTTTTCTCTAAAAACTTCCTCTATTACACCAACAAAATTCACGAAAACACCATCCACTATCTTTACCCTGTCTCCCACCTGAATGTTGTGTTTGTGAACTACCTCTTTCTTTTTCGCCTCTATATCTAAAAGGATAGAATTCACCTCGCTCTCAAGCAAAGATATAGGCTTCACTCCTCCCAAAAAATCTACCACACCGCTAACAGACTTGATGTAAGACCAAGTTTCGTCATTTAGGGTCATCTCAACCAGCAGATAACCAGGCCACAACCTCTTCTCGCTTACTCGCTGTTCACCGCCTTTTACTTCAGCCACGTTCTCAGTTGGCATCAAGACTTGAACAATCGAATCTGATAGACCTCGAAAGGAACGTCCTTCCTCTATTAGCTTCTTAACTTTTCTCTCTTGCCCAGAGAAAACATGTATTACATACCACTTGTGCATTCCTTATCACCCAAAAATGAAAGAGATAGAACGTTCAAAACCAGCTAAAAACAACTTGATCACAAGATCGACTCCATAAATAATGATGCCTAACACAAAAGTAGAGAATAGTACTAGATTGCTTATAAAAATCAACTCTTTTCGATCAGTCCACGAAACTTTTCCAAGCTCTGATTTTAGCCTCTCTAAAAAACCACCCTTTCCCTTTTTATCTAGAAGAATCACCTGATGATCTCTCCATTAAATAGTTCCCCTCAGCTAATAAAAAACAAAAAGAACTCAAATTTTACGAGTGCGGAGGGGCTCGAACCCCCGACCCGCGACTTTGGAGATCGCTGCTCTACCAACTGAGCTACACACCCTTCTGGCTAATCTCACCCTATTAATTAACTGCTGAGATTGTCCCAGCACCTATAGTTCTTCCTCCCTCTCGAATAGCGAAACGCATTCCCTTTTCCATAGCAACCGGAGCTATAAGTTCAACAGCAACCTCCACGTTATCTCCAGGCATAACCATTTCTACTCCTTCAGGTAAAGTGACTGTCCCAGTTACGTCAGTGGTTCTAAAATAAAACTGAGGTCGATATCCATTAAAAAATGGCTTATGACGTCCTCCCTCCTCTTTTTTAAGCACATAAACAGCTCCTTTAAACTTTTTATGCGGCGTACAGCTTCCGGGAAGGGCGAGCACCATTCCTCTCTCAATATCATTTTTCTCTACTCCTCTAAGCAAAACTCCCACATTGTCACCCGCAATTCCCTCATCTAGAGATTTATTAAACATCTCAACACCTGTTACTACAGCCTTTTGGGTATCTCTTAACCCTACAATCTGCACTGTGTCATTAACATGAACCTTTCCCCTTTCAATACGACCAGTAGCCACTGTTCCTCTACCAGAAATAGAAAACACATCCTCTACTGGCATTAGAAAAGGCTCATCGATTAGACGAGTCGGAGTAGGAATCCTTTGATCAACCGCCTCCATAAGCTCCTCTATTGGTTTCACCCATTTAGGATCCCCTTGAAGCGCCTTCGAAGCAGAACCTCTCACAATAACGACATCTTTATAGCCTTGGCTGTCTAATAGCTCCCTTAACTCCATTTCGACTAAATCAACTAACTCGAGATCATCGGGGCCAACCATGTCCATCTTGTTGATAAAAACAACAACTGCAGGAACTCCTACCTGACGAGCCAACAATATATGCTCTCTAGTTTGAGGCATAGCACCATCAGTTGCTGCAACGACCAGTATAGCACCATCCATTTGAGCAGCACCAGTAATCATGTTCTTCACATAATCGGCGTGGCCAGGGCAGTCAACATGTGCATAATGTCTCTTTTCTGTTTCGTATTCAACATGAGAAGCATTAATCGTAATTCCCCGCGCCTTCTCTTCAGGAGTGTTGTCAATCGAATCATAACTTCTGTTTTTAGCCATTCCCTTTTTTGACAAAACTTGAGTAATAGCAGATGTCAGAGAAGTTTTACCATGATCTACATGGCCAATCGTGCCAATGTTAACATGCGGTTTCGTTCTATTAAAAGCCTCTTTCGCCATTTACTGCCTCCATTTGATTATCTCTTTGCCCAAGATAGGAATTGAACCTACAACCACTTGCTTACCATGCAAGTGCTCTACCACTGAGCTACCTGGGCATTTCGGGCACTCAGCAACCTAGCTTCACAAAGAAACTAGAATAGCAACCAACCCTCCTCAGAACCACTGAGGTTAGTCACTAGAGCAAATAAACTCAACCATATTTTCAAAATAAACCATTATTTTTGTCTGTAAGTGATACGAGCCTTTGTTAAATCATAAGGAGACATTTCCACAGTAACTGTGTCACCTACCAAAACACGAATATTCCTCATCTTCATTTTGCCACAAAGATGAGCAACTATGCGCATTCCATTCTGAAGAAGCACAGAAAAATGCATGTTAGGAAGCAATTCTTCAACAGTTCCATCTATCTTTATCGTGTCTTCTTTAGTCATAAAATATAAACCCACCCGGCAAATGATCCGCCTATCCTACCAAAGAGAGCTATTAAAGAGAAAGTTGCTTTATTTTTACAACTTATTTCAGATAAAATCAGGAGGTGGTTTACGAAAATCCTTGTTTAAGAAAACAGGTTATTGTTGTCGAGCATTTCGAAAAAATACCCTATTCCGGCGCACGTTACGAAGAGATCATTATTTGGGGCAAGAAACTTCCCCGTTTTAACGAAGCTTCTCGTATCGATTCCAACATTATCCAGGGATGTCAATCGCTCTTATACTTGGAAACTGTTTATAGAGATCAAAAGCTTTTTTTTAATGTAGATTCTTCTGCTCTCATTTCGAAGGGATTAGCAGCTATCTTAATTTTTATTTATTCGGGAGAACTCGCCTCATCAATTATCGAAACCCCTCCTCTTTTTTTTAATGACCTAGGATTATATCATCTCCTTTCTGTGGGTCGTGCTAACGGTTTATCTAGCTTGTGGAGTGAAATGAAAAGAGCAGCTTATCTACATTTTTCAAGTGAAAAGAAAAGGATAGATCCTGCTTAATCGGAAGAGATAGAAAATATTATTAACGAGGCAAGTTATAAGCAGGTTTAAGATCTATCATTTCAGCTGCTCTTTTCCTGGTGTGTGTGATAAAAAAGAGGGTTTTTTAATAAAAAACAAGAGAGGAAATTGGGGTGAAGCAGCACCAATTCCAGAGCGCAGTTCAGAAACTTTGGAGCAGGTTTTCTCTCAGCTTAAAATGGTTCAAGAGGGCAACCTTCCTACCCACCTTCTCTACCCTTCAGTCTGGTTTGCCCTTCAGGGATTGAAGTGGGATCTTGATTCTCTAGTGAATCGTAGAGTCCCTATGGCTCTTTTTTTTCAAGGAAGCGGATCGGAAATTAGAAAAAAAGCTTTGCAATATCAATCTCAAAAAAAAGGTCTATACGCGAAATTAAAGGTAGGTGATTTAGAAGTAGGAGAGGCTATTGAACTGGCCGAGGAGTTGAATGATTTTTTTCGATTACGGATAGATGTTGAAGGCAAATGGGATCGGGCCCAAATGAATCGATTTTGCTCCAAATTTAAACCTTCCGATTTTCAATTTATAGAAGATCCAGCTCATAATGTTTCCCCTTTCCCGGCAGCTTCTGATGCTCTTTCGCTAACGGGGCAGCCAGAATATGTTGTCTGGAAGCCAATGATTCGAGGAGCCCCTCAACAAAAAAGGCCCATTATCTTGAGCAGCAGCTATGAAACAGGAGTAGGAACTGCTCATATGATTGGAGTCAATTTTTATTATCAGATCCCAGAGCATCATCTAGGAATCGGCACCTATCTCTGGCTGAAAGAGGATTTTCTAGAAATGCCTCTGGTCTTTGATCAAGGAGCTCTTCTTCTTCCCCCGAAGCTTAAAATCAGAGAAAACAAAATTAGCCTATGTTGATCAGTGACGATTGCGAATGGGATCATGACACCTTTGAAGCCTATGTAGAAGGAATGTGCGAACAGATTAGAAGAATTCTTCATCCCAGAATAGCATTTTTAGCTTATCCAAAAATCGAGACGATTCTCACCTTTTTTGCCATCTGGAAAATAGGAAAAATTGCCTGTCCCTTAAACATACGCCTACCTTCCACGACTGCTTATGTGAAAAAAATGGATGCTTTCTTTTTTTCTCCAATTATGCCCAATCCACAACCTCCTACTCCATACTCTTGGAATCTAGACAACCTGGCTACCTTTCTATTCACCTCTGGATCCTCTGGTCATCCAAAAATTGCTTGCCACACACTCAAAAACCATATCTACAGTGCATTAGGATCTAATTCAATGATCCCTTTGAACCGAGAGGATAGATGGGCTCTTAGCTTGCCTCTATTCCACATTGGAGCTATCGCTATTCTATTTCGCTCTTACTTGGCTAAAAGTTTTGTGCTTCTTTCTAAAAATTGGGAGAGTGCCACTCATCTCTCACTAGTCCCTACCCAACTTTACCGAATGATAAAAGATCGTTCCTTGCTGCCTAGATTGAAGGCAATTCTTCTAGGAGGAGGACCCTCATTTTTAGAATACGGACCTCAATGGAACATCATAAACAGCTATGGAATGACTGAAATGAGCTCTCAAATAGTTACTAACCATCAGCTTCATCCCTATGCTCAGTTAGCTTTTGATCCATCTGGGGAGATTTTAGTTCGGGGAGATCTGCTCTTTAAGGGCTATTATCATGAGGGGAAAATAGATCTTTCACTTGACTCCCAGGGCTGGTTTCCAACTAAAGATAAGGGGTCATGGGAAGGAGGCATGTTTTCTATCTCAGGACGCAAAGATCATCTCTTTATCTCTGGGGGAGAAAACATTCAACCAGAGGAGATCGAAGAGATTATCCAACTTAAATCAGGAGTGAGACAAGTGGTAGTTGTGCCCTACCCAGATCGAGAATTTGGAGCTCGACCAGTAATTTTCTTAGAAAAACCAGAACAATTGGGTGTCATTCAAAAAAAACTTGAAAACGAGCTGCCGAAATATAAAATCCCGTTTAGAGCATTTCCCTTTCCGGAAGCATACGAATTAAAGCCGGATCGCGATTTATTAAAAAAATTAGCATACCAGCTGGGTCAAGACGAGGTCGAAAAAGGATGATTTGTGCTAAATGGAATAGCTCTTTATACTTCAGCATGGGTGGAGTTTCATATGCGAATTTTTAGAGATTTTTTATACAACATGAGTTCAAAAAAAATAGAGAAACTGCTATTTCGCACCGCTTATGAAAGCGATGCCCAAAAGGCAATCGAAGGGAAGCTACCCCTCTCCCTTTTCTACACAATCCAAGGAGAAAAAGCGCTTTTCAAAGGAGAAATAGAAGAGGCTTTCCGTTTTTTTGATAAATCTGTTGAATTAGACCCATATAACTCTGAAATCCTCTGTCGCCAAGGAATATCTTTTTTCGAATATGGAAATTTTTTTAAAGATAAACAGGCTCTTATCAGCGCAGGAAAAAAATTCAAAAAATCTGTAGAAATAATGCCCTCCTATTTTGAGGCGTGGAAAACATGGGGAAACACGCTTTCCATGTTAGGATCTATCTATGGAAGTGTAGACCATCTAGTAGAGGCAGATGAAAAAATCGAGAGAGCTCTTCAGCTAATCGATGGGAAAGAGGCTGTCGCCGTAGCAGAGTGCTATTGGACTCGAGCCGTTCTCTGGTCTCATCGGGCAAGAAAAACAGAGGAAATTGGCGACTTTCAGAAAGCACTCGTTGCTTTTCAGAAAAGTGAGGATCTCTTCTCTAACGCAGCGCCAGAGGAGTTTTGGATCGATTTTGGCTCAACCTGCTTAGAATTGGCTTTTTCCATTAATGACATCAGATTTGCAATAAAATCCTTCGAATGTTTCAAAAAATCGATCACCGCTACCCATCATTCCGCTGAAAGTTGGTGGCTCATGGCAAAAAGTCTCTATCTACTCTACCAGCACACTTTTGACGAAAATCATTTTGTTCAAGCGAACCATTGCTTTTCTGTAGCGCATCAGCTACAGCCTCACAATTTGGAGTGGCTAATAGGATGGGGCTCTGCATTGTTAGATAGAAGCAGCTTTTCTAAAGACACAAAATGGCTACAACTGATTATAGAAAAGTGCGCCACAGAAGAGCCTTTTCGTAGCGAACAAGCAGAACTAATAGCGATCTGGGCGATTGCCTCAGCAATCTCTGGAGAGCGATTAGAGCAGGTGGAACTCATTCGAAAAGCAGAAGAGAAAATCAACAGAATAATCGATCGTTCCGAACCTCGTCAGATAGATCTTTTACATGCACAGGGACGCTGTTTTCTAAGTTACGCAAACTATTTCCAAGACATCGACTATTATTACAAAGCTATTGAAAAATTCCAAGAAGTTGTTTCTATTGATCGAACCCGGCACCAAGATTGGTTTTACATGGCCAAAATCTACACAAAGATAGGATCTATAGAAAACGACCTCTCTTCCTTAGAAAAAGCGATCTATTTTTACAAAAAAGCACTACTTATTCGTTCCACACCCCGATACCGTTTTGAATATGCAACCGCATTGACGCAGTTAGGTGATCTTAAAAGGGATGGATTTCTCTTGGAAGCAGCAATATCTCAATTAGAAAAAATAGATTTTATCAATGTTGATCCCTTCTACCGAGCCAAATGGTTGTGTCAATATGGAATAGCTATTGATCTCTTATCCACCCTACAAGAAGAGAGCACACTCTGCTCCCACGCACTTCTTGTTTTTGCTGAAGTAATGAGGATCGACAGAAAACTACCCCATCTTGCCTATTACATTGCACGAGCGTATACCCATTTGGGCGAAATTCTAGGAGAGATAGAACATTTATATCAGGCGATCTATGTTTATAGACTTGCATTTAAGGAAGAGGAAAATGAGACTGTTTTGATCGACTGGGGAGTGACTTTAATCGACATTGCCGAACGAATCGATGAGTTGGAGACATCTCTCTTCTATTACCGAAGAGCAGAAGAGGTCCTTATTAGTGCCTCCCTACTAGGAAGCGAAGATGCTTTTTATCCATTAGCATGTCTCTATTCTTTGCTAGGAATGTATGAAAGAGCTATTCTCTTTCTCAACAAATCATATCAGGCTGAGCTATTACCAGCTATAGGTGATCTCTTAGATGATGAGTGGTTAGAGGGAGTGAGGATGACTTCTGCATTTCACGACTTTCTCTCTAATATTCAGCAGAACTAAGCAGTAGTAGCGGAATTGATTGTGAAATACTAGAGGAAGATTAGAGATGAACAACCGCTCCGCGCTCTTTTTTCTGCTTATGTTATCTACTTTTTTTGCTGTCAACTATTTTCTACCACTCAAAACAGCAACCCCTCCCCCTTCAGAGCAACTATCCCCCATTCCTACTCCAAATCAAACCAAGAGAGATAAGATCAACCCTGATGAAGAATTTTATCTTATTGAGAATCAATATCAGCAAATAGTTATATCCAGCATAAATGGATCGATAGCAGAGATTAATTTACCCTTTCAAACTAAAGAGAATCCAGATGCGCTCGTTCTCCCCATACGAGAAGATTTAATATTGGAGAAAGAATATCCTAAACAATCTTTGTTTCCGGAAGCAAGTTACTCCAGCTACGAGGGCTCCTTCGAACCAAAAAATAGGGGCGGCTACTACCCCCTTTTAAGAAGAGGGGTGCCCGTTGAACATTACTCGACCGCTCTTGCTTTTAAAGAAGAGCCCTCCTCTCCCATAAAATTCCAGCTTAAACATCTAGAAAAAAATTGGATAGAAATGGAGGGAACTATCAACAATACCAGAATAATAAAAAGATATTCCCTACCAGAAAAACCCTCGGAAACCCCCTATGTTTTCGATATGGAGCTGATCATAGAGGGAGAAAGCTCCAATCTAACATTGATGACCGGCATACCAGAGGTGGAAATCGTATCAGGAAACCCGACACCTTCCTTAAAATATCGGATAGAGAAAAACCAGAAAAAAGTAGTAGAACCTATCTCTCTACCTAAAGCTGTGACAACAACCAGCTCCATCTCACCCGATTGGATTCTTAACTCCAACGGCTTTTTTGGCATCATCATAGACCCTCAAACTGAAATCAATGCTGGATTTACCGCATATCGTATTCAAGGAAGAGAGGCCCCCACACGCCTTCTTTCGATCCATGAGGAAAACCATTTATATAAACCATCTGATTATCCAGGCTACAATTTAGGGATCCATCTAAAAAACCGACCCAATAGCTACCATTTCCGAATTTTCGCTGGACCTCTAGCTTCCAACCTTCTTAAGCAGATCGATCAGGTGTATGAACAAAATTATTTTGCAAGCAAAAGTTTCCATGGATGGTTTTCATTTATTTCAGAACCTTTTGCCCAATTTCTATTCTTCCTAATGAAAATTTTCTACTCTCTTCTTCACTCATGGGGAGGATCTATAATTTTACTTACTGTTGCGCTTCGAATCCTTCTCTACCCTCTTAATAGCTGGTCGATTCAGTCGAGCATTAAACTCCAAAAGTTAGCCCCTAAACTCTCTCTTCTCCAGAGTAGATATAAGAAAGATCCAAAAAAATGTCAGTTAGAGATCATGAAATTATATCGCGAGCATCGGATTAACCCCCTAGGAGGCTGTTTCCCTCTGATTATCCAAATGCCTTTTTTAATTGGAATGTTTGACCTTCTTAAATCTACTTTCGAATTAAGGGGAACTCCTTTCATTCCCAACTGGATTCCCGATTTAGCAGCTCCCGACATTCTCTTTAGTTGGTCTACCCCCGTCTGGTTTATAGGTAACTCATTTCACCTCCTTCCCTTCCTCCTTGGAGGAGTAATGTTTCTCCAACAGAAACTCTCTACCAATCAAGCTGCAGTAGTAACAGAGCAGCAAAAACAGCAGAAGTTTATGGCCAACATGATGACCTTTCTCTTCACCTTCCTTTTCTACCGATTCCCTTCAGGACTTAATATCTACTGGCTCTCCTCCATGAGCTTAGGCATATTACAACAATCCTTAACTGCCCGTTACCGCTCATGGAAGGTTGGATAGAAAAAACTGTTGCTATCATCAAGATGCTATGTTAGAAGAGGGAGGAATGCGTAGAATAGTCGTAGTAGCCTCTCTTTTTTATATAAGTTTTTTGAGCGCTTTCTCCCTCAAGGATAAGTTAACCAGAGGAAATAGCGGCGACTATGTTGTTACAGAACAGTTCGGCTGTTACACCGCACTGCTCATCAGGGAAATATCAGATTCTCAGCTAATATTAGAGGAGATAAACATTCCTAAGATGCTCTTCTCTTCCGATTCATGGAAGCAATGGATAGAAGAGGGAGCCCCAGCTCATACATCATGGATCGCCTACACGGTTGACTTAGAAAAAAATTGTGTAATTCATAGCTACTCCTATTCTGAAAAAAGCGCCGCTTCAAACCAAAGCTCAGCATCTTTTTTTAGCCAAATACTTGGACTCTCTTTAGAAAAAGTACCCCTTTCAGAGAGAAAAAGAATCGGCATGGAACCGCAGGAAGGAGAAATTGATCGACGCTCCCTATGGCTTCCAACAATAATGTTTGAAGGAAAAAAAATAGATAAGCCCTCCTCTATATCGGCGTGGCGCGGACGTTGGCCTAATGATCAGTCAATAATTGCGAATTGCGAATTAGAAATATACTTTACCCAGTTTTCTTTTCCATATTGGATTGAAATCAAAAGCCCACACTACACGGCTACCATTCGCAGCGTAGATTCGGGAGAAGGAGTAATTTCTCCTCAGTCAATTGCTCTAAAAAATATCCCTTCTCTTTCACGCTAAAAAATCAGTTTTTATTGAAAACCTCTTTAAGCTATGAACAGCTTAGTCGGGTAGAGTTAGGATAAAAAAAATTATCACAAACTACTGAAGATCAATGATTTATTTAATTTTAGCCGCCCTTTTAATTTTTCGTTGATCGATCGATATGAACAAAGATTCCACATAATTTATTTAGCAAACAATTGGTGGATAGTGATAAGGTGAAACCCTTATGAAAGGAAGAGCTATTTTTAGGAAAGCGCACAAGCTTCTTTTGATCAGCTATCGACGCTACAAAAAAGAGAGAGATTCCCTTGAAATTTCAGTAAAAGAGAGAATAAAGAGAGAACTGCTCGCCTTAGAGGAGGCGATTTTGAAGCGCGATCGGGAAAAGACAAGAGAACTTTACTCTCGAGTTCAAGATAGTTTCAACCAATTTTTGCGACCATCGCTATTTGAACGAATTCGCAACTCTATCCTAGGCAGCATAGGCGCACTAGCTGTCGCTATTTTAATCCGCCAGTTATGGTTTGAACTTTACGAAATTCCAACCGGATCGATGCGCCCCACGATTGAAGAACAAGATAAGTTAGCAGTCTCTAAGGTAGACTTTGGCATTAACTATCCATTAACTCCTGGTCACTTCCACTTTGACCAAGAGGCACTTAAAAGAAACCAGCTGATCACCTTTACCGTAAAAAACCTCGATTTCCCCGATGGAGATACCCGCTATTTTGGCATTTTTCCAGGAAAGAAAATGTTAGTAAAACGTTTGATAGGAAAGCCTGGAGATCAGCTCTATTTTTATGGAGGCAAAGTATATGGAGTTGACGAAAAAGGAGTCGACATTTCCCCAGATCTTCAGCCAAAAAATTTAGAGAAAATAGAACATATTCCCTTCGACTCATTTGAAGGAACCAGAATTTCGGCGAAAAAAAGAGGTAACAACATTTTTTCTCCCGTGACCATTTATCAGATGAATCAACCGATTATCCAGCTAGAAGGAGTAGGAATACCGAAAGGCTCTTTTACCCCAGAAATAAAGAAGAAATATCCATCATTGAGCCATTACCAGATCTGGGGCATAGATAATTTCGCTATGGCACGGATCCTAACCGAAGAGCAAGCTGCTGCAGATCATAACATTAAAGAGCTCCCTAAGGCGCCCCTCTATCTAGAGCTCCATCACCACCCAAGCTTTTCCCCTCCCAAGATGGGGTGGGACGAATATGGTCGGATGAGACCTTCGATCAGCAGCTCTCTATCGATCATTCCCCTCGAAAAGCAGCAGCTTAAAAAATTGATCCTCAACTTATATACCGCCCGCTTCCTAGTGCGTCATGGATTCTGCTATCCCTATAGCATGCCTCCGAGCGAAAAAGGGTACACCTCTCCACCCCAATTGCCCCAGATTCCTGACGGAACATATGAGTTTTATTATGGAGTTGCTTACCAAATTCAGTGGGGCGGCATAAGGAAGCAACTGCTCCCTTCTCACCCGATCTACCAATTGCAGCCTAAAGATATACAAACCATTTTCAACTTAGGAATAGAGTTTGACAATCGCTTCAATCCTCCGAACCAGCGACTCCTTCCTTCCCGTTATGCCTATTTCAGGGATGGTGACCTCTACCTTATGGGAGCTCCTATCTTCGACAAAGAAGATCCTATTCTGATCGACTTTGTTAATAGAGAGCAGAGAAGAGCAAAAGTTTCTTCCCACTACTTTCCTTTCATTGACCAAGGAGCACCTTATACGCTAGAAGGAGAGCTTGATCGGGATCGGATCAACAAATATGGACTCCGTGTACCCGCCCACTCTTACCTGGTATTGGGAGACAATCACTCTAACAGTCGTGATAGCCGCGACTTTGGATGGGTTCCAGAGGCCAATCTCAGAGGAAGACCCTTATACATCTTTTGGCCACCTGGTCGCTGGGGTGCTCTTCCTCAAAGCTCCTCTTCTCCATTTCGCAGCTCGCGCATGATCATCTGGCTGATCATCTCCATAACTTTAGGAACCAGCTACTATATCCACCTAAAGCGCAGCAAGCTACCACTCAACTTCGACGAAGGCTAACTATATCTGCTCTATCTCGATAGAGGCGGAGTAACCATTAATCTCCCAAGACTTGCCGTCGGGGCAGGAGCCGAAGATCACCTCAGTAGCTAAAACCTCACCCCTGATCAGCGCTTCGTAAAGATAGAAAGCCTCCTTCAGCTGGGAAGGACTCTCTATCTTCACTCTAATTCGATCGGTCAGATCAAACTTTAACTCCCGTCTCATCGTATTAATTTTGTTGATCAACTCCCGTGCAATTCCTTCAGAAATAAGAGAATCGGTTAAATGAATATCAAAAGCCACTGTCACTCCAGCAGCTGTTTTTGCTACCATTCCCTCCTTCACCCTCCTCTCAATTTCCACCTCTTCAGGAGCAATGCTAATCCTCTCTCCCCCAATTGCTATCTGAATCGACCTTCCCTCCAATAGCTGTTTCAACTCGCTTTCTGGGAGCTGCTCCATGCTATTGCGCAGCGGCTCCACCAAAGCTCCCATCCTTTTCCCAAGTAGGCGAAAATTAGGTTTCACTCGAAAACGCAGAAAACTACCCTCTTCTTGAAGAACCTCTACCGCCCTCACATTAAGCTCATCAGAGATCAACTCTCTATGAGTAGCCACTAGATCTGGAGAAATCTTCGTAGAGATAATGTAGAGCTTTGAGAGCGGCTGACGCACCTTGATCTTATGCTCCTTACGCACCGCATGACCCAAAGCGACTATCTCCTGAACCTGCTTCATCTCCTCTTCCAATTGAAGATCGCAGAGCTCACTCTGAACCACTGGAAAACCGCTTAGATGGACAGAGATCGGCTCATGCTCCATTCTCAATTCCCGATAGATCGCATCGGAAAGAAAAGGAATGAAGGGAGCTGCCAGATGGACTAAAAGATGGATCACCCTATACAAAGTGGCAAAAGCATCCTCCCGATCCTGAGAAACAATTTCAGACCAGAATCGCGACCGATTGCGCCGAATGTACCAGTTGGTTAACTGATCGACAAAAGCAAAGAGAGGAGCCACCGCCTCCTGCAGTCGATACTGTTCCATCGCCTCCCTCACCTCAGCTATAAGCCCCTGAACTAAAGAGAGAATCCAACGATCAATCTGAGCTCCCGGAGGGGAGAAAGCAAGAGAGGGAACCCATCGGTAAACCGAACTATAGGTAGCCAAAAAAAGATAGCTATTCCAGAAAGGAATTAGCAATCGACGCAGGACCAACTCCACCCCTTCAGCAGAAAAAGAGAGATCCTCCCCCACCACAGCAGAACTAGTAAGAAGATAAAGACGCAGTGCATCGGCTCCATACCTATTCATTATCTCGCTTGGTTCCGGATAATTTTTCAGCCGCTTCGACATCTTATTGCCATCTTCGGCAAGCAAAATCCCATTGACAACCACATTTTTAAAAGCAGGCTGATCAAAAAGGGCTACCGACAATATGGTAAGCGTATAGAACCAGCCCCTCGTCTGGTCAAGCCCCTCTCCAATGAAATCAGCAGGAAACCCCTCTAATTTAGTTGAATCAAAAGGAAAATGGCCCTCCGCATAAGGCATCGACCCCGACTCAAACCAACAGTCAAACAGTTCTGGAATACGACGAAAAAGTTTACCCCCCTCCATAAAAGTAATCTCATCTACAAAAGGACGATGAAGATCGCCCAGCTTCTGCCCACTTCTCTCTTCTAACTCTCGAACAGAAGCAATCACCCTAACCTCTCCATCTCTACTACGCCACAAAGGGATCGGCGTCCCCCAATAGCGGTTTCTAGAAATACACCAATCACGCGCTTGCTGGAGCCACTTCCCAAATCGCCCCTCTTTGATATGATCAGGCACCCAGTTAATCCGCCCATTCGCCTCGATCAGCCGCTCTCTAATCTTTTCTACCGCCACAAACCAACTCTTTACTGTCCTATAGATAAGAGGCGTATCTGATCTCCAACAACAAGGATATCGGTGGCGGATAGAGCCATGATAAAGAAGACGCCCCTCCTTCTTTAACCGCTCTATGATAAGAGGATCCGCATCTTTAACAAAAATCGCTCTATAATCAACTATCTCATCCCTATACCTTCCATCCGGATCTATTGGACAAACGCTCTCTATCCCCTCTCTCTGGCAGACAAAAAAGTCCACCTCACCAAAGCCAGGAGCTAGATGCACCAACCCTGTTCCCTCGTCAGCAGAGACAAAAGAATCTGTTACAATCTGAAAACGCTCAGGGTGCGCCTGATCAACAAAATAGGGAAAAAGAGGACGATAACGCCTTCCCCTCAAACTCTCTCCCTTAACCATCGCCTCCACACGATAATTGTTAAAATATTCAGCAACACGAGCCTCCGCTACCAGATAATATTTCCCTGAAGAGAGATCGCAAATTTTTAAATAATTAAAATCAGGATGAACCGCTATCGCTAAATTAGAGGGCAAGGTCCAGGGAGTAGTGGTCCATATAACCAAATAAGTGTTGTCAGCCTCCTCCAAAGAAAAAGCAACCAACAGGGAAGGATCATCCAGTTCCTGATAATTAAGATGCGATTCGAAATTAGAAATAGGAGTAGCTAAACGAGTAGAGTAGGGCATCACTTTAAAACCTTCGTAGATCAGCCCCTTCCTATAAAGCTCGCCAAAAACCCACCAGACCGACTCCATAAAAGAGAGGTCCATCGTCCTATATGCGTGGTCAAAATCGACCCAACGACCCATCCGACGAACCGTCGACTTCCACTCTTGAGTATAACGCAAAACAATGGCACGACACGCCTCATTAAAGCGGGCAATGCCAAACTCCTCGATTGATTTACTACCCGACAATTGGAGACTCTTTTCTATCTCATTTTCAATAGGAAGCCCATGACAATCCCATCCAAAACGGCGCGGAACCCTATACCCCCTCATGCTCCAGAAGCGAGGCACTACATCTTTGATAATTCCAGCCAAAATATGACCATAATGAGGAAGCCCTGTCGCAAAGGGAGGCCCATCATAAAAAGTAAAGAGAGGCCGATCTACCGCTTCCTTGAGAGAACGTTCAAAAAGCTGCTCTCTTTCCCAAAATGCCAATATTCGCTCCTCTCTTGCTACAAACCCCTCTTCTTTAATTCTACCAAACATCAGAACCCCACTAAAAAATCCTCCCCATGCTACATTAATCCCCCTTTATGATACAATCGGTCAAAAGGGGGTGAAAGGTTTCGACTAGAGAGTCAGAATATTCGTGGCATGTGGAGGTTGTCGATCTCCTCCTAAACCGATCGGCAAAACAGATAACTGGCGAAGAACAACTTCTCCTAGCTGCTTAGTCGCTTAACCGCGGCAAGTAGCCGATAGCCTAAAGCTATACCAAGAGCGTTAGAACTATCGTCATCAAACTTGGTGTGGCCTCTTCCTCTCCTCTTCTCAGGAAAAGTAGCCGAGAATAGAGAAGCATGATAGATCCGAAGTGGGGCGCCTTCCAGCAAGATCTGTCACAATAGATGAAGGCGAAAAACATGTATTCATGGATAGGGTGGCGCTTTAGGACGAGAGTTCAAATCTCTCCACCTCCAAAGTTGAGAGTTCAGTTTCACGACTGAACTCTTTTTTTTCAATGACTGATATATCCAAATCATTTGCGAAGATTTTCCGATCCATACAGTGGATTTACGCACTAGAGTGGACGTAACTACAGTAAGAGTAGTTTCGGTTTTGGAGATAGCTATCTGATACTTTCGCAAGAAGAAGCAATCGATAGGCAGCTTCCACCCTCCCTAAGGAAAAACATAGACTCATCACTAGCTCTTCTTGTGAAAAAAATCTTTCAAAGAAAGAAATAGAGCGATATACACCTCATTTTTGCTGAAGTTTTCTTCACCACAAATCCACTTTTTGAAAAATGGGCATTGAGAATCGTAACTCAACAAACGACCGTCGGAAAGGAGGTGGAGCTTACCCATTGCAAAATGGAACGAACCGTCTAGCCATCCCTTTTTCTTATCTCACTTTTGTGACAGCTGTGACTCATTGAGGAAAGGCGTCATATTGCAATCCATTGTCACCAAGATGGAAGCATCTGATATGCTGATTCGATCAATGACCACGATGTTTTTCCTTCCGTTTTTTCTGTTTGAGGGAAAATTGCTCATCTTTACGAGCCTGTTTCTCAACGCTGCTTATGCTTTTTTTCTCTTTCTTTTTCTTCTCAATCTCTTCTCGCAAGTACTCTTCTGCTAAAGTTGATCGCTTTGATGTTTCTCTCATTTTTTCCATTTCTCGACGAACTTCGCGCTGAACTCTTTTGGGGTTCATTCGCTGAATTTGAATGGTGATCTCTTTAGCTTCCCCAAATTTTAGCTCTACATAATGCTCTAAAACCCACTGATGAACTTCAGAGTCAGAAGGTTCAGCAGCAAAAACATGAGATGCCACTGCATACCCTTCTTGGTCTCTACGTTCAAAATCTGCTACCCAAAAGCGCTTTTTAAAGGAAATGGTTGCTTTAACTATAGCCATTTTTTACTCCCATCATCTAGCTTTCCAATAGCATCCCCAAACTATATACGGGGACAACTAGATCCAAATTGCACAAAAATATGTGACTTTTTGTGAAAGAATGAGAGTGATTAGTATGCACCGAAGTATGAAAAAACCAATAAAAAATAAGATTCTCCAACATGGCAGTGGCTACTATTTTACTCATATGCATTTTGCAGACCTGGGTAGTGATGCTTCTATTAGAAAATCCCTCTCCCAACTTCAGCAACAAAGCTTTATTAGAAGGCTGGCCCAAAGTGTGTATGATTATCCAAATTTCTCCAGGTGCCAACAAAGTAGCCAAAGCAGTTGCGGAAAAAGATAGTGTGCCCATTCAACCTGCAGAAGCTCATGCGGAAAATTAAGTAGGCGTTTCTAGACAAGTTCGAGGCAGAATGACATTTATTACCGAAGGAAGGTCTAAAAAAGTAAAAAGCAAAAATTTATCTACCCAGATAAAAAGCAGAAAGATATAAATCCGCCACATATGAAAAAACCTACTTTATCCCTCCTTCTCTTTTTTTTATTAGGATGCAGCAGCTCCCAAGCGTTCGTTGAAACAGCAGAAGCACCGCAGAAGAGCAGTTCCATCCTTACTTCAGAAGAGGGCGCTCCTCCTTATGAAAGCATAGCATGGAAAGAACAGCTCCCCTACCCGGCAATCCTCATAGTTGGACCGCCCGGCTCAGGCAAAGGAACCCTGTGCAGCTCTCTATCCCAGATAACTGGCCACTACCATCTCTCCTCCGGAGATATTTTTCGAAAGATCTCCCAGGAGTCTCCTCTAGGACAACTCTACCATAGCTATGCAGACAAAGGATTACTCCTACCCGATTCGCTTGCCATTGAAATCTGGCACCGCTATGTAGAAGGATTGGTGGCCACCCATCGTTACTTCCCCGATAAACAGTTCCTCCTCTTAGACGGCATTCCCCGCACCTTAGCTCAAGCAGTTGAACTAGAGAAATATGTTAAGGTTGTCCAGCTGATCCTGTTAGAAGTGGAGGATCTGGAAGAGTTACAGAGAAGAATCAGCCAGCGCTCCCTTATCGAACATCGCAGAGACGATAAAGATAGGGATGCCTTTCTTAAAAGAATCTCTATCTACTCGGAAGAGAGAGAAAGTTTGTTGAGCCATTACCCCCCCTCTATGATCAGTCGATTTAATGCAGCGCAGAAACCCCTCGAGCTACTTCGCGACATACTGGACCAACACACCGATCTCCTCAGCTCTGAGGTGACAGAAAAGTAGCCCTAGCTTCCCTCAGCTTATCTGAGGCACCCTTTTCTTGAGAGCATCAAACTCTTTAGCTAGCTGAAGCAAATCCTCTTCTCTCAGGGTAGGATCGGAAAGCCGCACCTTAATCAGCTCCCGCTCTTCCATCCAGTTTCTCTCCAAAATCCTCCGGATAGTGGCGAGAAGAAGCTTTTCTGATCGTACCCAGTCTATTTTGCGCCGCATGATTTCCCCCATAATCTCTCCATCCGACTCCTGCTCCAACTCCTCGAGACAGTTTAAGAGCAGCATCTCTTCACCCGAATCATAACTTTGGATAAAGCGCCCATAGAGACGACGACAGAGATCCACCTTCAGATCAGAGGGAGCAAGATTAGCTTTAGCCATCGCACAGAGCTCGCGCCCCTTCTCCCCAGAAAGAAAAAGAATCCGTATCAAATCGCTCTCCAGAATTTTGTCACCATCAATACCCTCCTCTGCTGGAAGAGAAAGCTGCTTCTCCAAAGGAGCCGCTAGATCGACCAACTCTTCAGGCAGCTGAAGCAGAGCAGCAACCCTCTTGATCGACTCATGAATCATCACCCGATCCTCCCAGCGCCGAATCCGCTCTACCAGTTGTCGCATCATCTGCGCCTTCCCAGCAGGAGAGTCGGGAGCAGAATGTTCCACCATCAGCTGCTGCACCCAAAAATTGAGGTAGGGAACCGCCTCCTGAAGCAGCTGAGCAAAAGATGCCCCCTTTTTTTCCATAATAAAACTATCTGGATCATAGCCAGAAGGAAGCAGCACCACCCCCACCTCTATTCCCTTGCTCTGAAAAAGCTCTCCCACCTTGAGAGAGGCAGCCCTCCCCGCCCTGTCACTATCAAAGGCGAGCAACACCCGCTCCACACCTAATTTCAGAAGCGCCGCCAGATGTCCCGCCCCAAAAGCAGTCCCTTGCCCCGCAACCGTGTAGTCAAAGCCCGCCTCGATCGCCCTGAGACAATCGATCTGTCCCTCCACAATAAGCGCCCTCCTTCCCTCCACAATTTTTTTGCGCGAATAGCTTAATCCAAAAAGTAGATGAGACTTTTTAAACAGCAGCGTCTCAGGCGAGTTAATATATTTAGCGCCAAGACCCCCCTCTTGAAACCTCCTTGCGGAGAAAGCAACCACCTGCCCCATCCCATTACGGATCGGAAAAATAATTCTATCGGAGAAAAAATCAGAACCATCCGAAGAAATCAGCCCCGCCTGACGCATCAGCTCCATCCCAATCCCCCGCTCAGCTAAAAATTTACGAAGAATATCGCGCCTACAAGGAGCATACCCCACCTCAAAGCGGCGCACCATCGGAAGATCGAACTGACGCCCGTAGAGATAGTGAAGCCCACGATGTCCCTCCGAAGTATAGAGCAGAAAGAAATGGTAGAGCTGAGCCGCCAGCTGCAGCGCTTCCTTCAATGCCGCCGTAGGAAGAGCCCCCGGATCAGCCCCCACCTCCCTCTCTAAATGGACCCCCGATCGCTCCGCTAACTGCTCCACCGCCTCCACAAACCCCACCTTAAGATAGTGGATCAGAAAAGAGATAGCATCCCCATGAGCCCCACAACCAAAGCAATGATAATGCCCCTCCCCCCTACGCACCACGAAAGAAGCACTCTTCTCCTCATGAAAAGGACAGAGCGCCCTAAAAAAAGCGCCACTTCTCTCAAGAGGAAGATAGGAAGAGAGAACTTCCACCAGATCGACCCTTTTTCTTAAAAGCTCAAGACTATCTTTAGTGTAAAGAGGCATACCCCCTTATCATAAAAAGAAAAACCTTAATTGCATAGAAAAGCGCTCTTACCACTAGGAAAAAAGACGACGCAGCCCTAAAGAAAAGCGCTGCCAGAAAGAGAGCCCCAGCAGAGAAACTATCTGCTTATAGTGATGATTTTGGACCCGAGTAAGCACCTGAAGCAACGGTTTAGGCCATTTATCATAGATATATTTAAATATTCCTCTTCCTTTTTTATTTGCGTTCCCATCGAACCAATTAGAAAATTAAAAAAACAAGATTTACCTGAAATATTCTCTATGGATTTTTCAAGCAATTTAACAGAGCTGGGAAATGAAAGCAAAAATCTTTGCATCAATGATTGTTTCAGATCCAGAGTACGCTCTTCATCAGAAGGAAAATGGTTTATAATCTGGGCCACTTGGTCAGCCACTGCTGATTGAGATAAGTCAAGAACCTTTGCTAAATAAACTGCTATTTGGCCAAGGCCTTCTTTCTGTATTTCTGGAAGACATACTTGTCCTAATAAAGCTAAACCATCATTCACCTTCTGCTCAAAAGAGGCATCATCGCCTTGTCTGCTTTCTTTAAGGAAAAGATAGAGGTTTAGATATTGTTCCTCTTCTTTCGCTCGCTGCGCATCTTCTGGTTTATCTGATATATAGAAGCCATATTTTTGCTCATCCCCTGTAGCAGCCGTTTTTTCAGAACTCTCTGGATTAAATGCGAACAATCTTGCTGCTACTCTTTCTGTTTTTGTAAAACTAGAGCTTAGAGGCACCGCTTGGAAATTGTTACCAGCTTGGATAGAAGACCTCTCCTCAGTCACTTTGCGAAAGAGAGCAAAATAATTAGGAAGAGTTTTATATTCTGTTGCTGAACCTGCCTCCACAGAGGAAACCGGATACACTGGACCCACTCCCCTATTCTCGACAAAAAAGATTTATCTGTCCAGTTTTTTTTGCTTGCTTTCTTTCATCTGTCGATTCGATAATCGGCCGATGACAGCGATGATCTCTCAGTGGCGCAACTGTAAGGAGCGGGCGGGTGGAGCGATTCTTCTCTTTCGCCTAGGCGATTTTTACGAAGCGTTTGAGGAAGATGCCTCCCTCATTGCAAAAGAGCTGGAGTTGGCTCTTACCCAGCGACAGGGAATCCCCATGGCAGGAATCCCTGCTCATACAAGTGAAACTTATATTGACCGGCTAGTAGGCAAAGGATTTAGAGTAGCCATCGCTGATCAGCTGGAACATCCTACCAAAGGAAACAAGGGTATTCTCCGTAGAGAGATTACTCGAATTGTTACCCCAGGGTCGTTGGTCAACTCCTCTCTGCTTAAGGGAAATAGTTCTAACTTTATCCTCTCCCTCTCTTATGTCGAAGAGAGCTATGGATTAGCCATTTTGGAAATGAGTACTGGCGACTTTAGAACCATGGAGCTAAAAGAGGAGCGAGAAGTGATCGACGAGCTAACGCGATTCTCTCCTAAAGAGCTCCTTCTCTCAGAAAAAAGCAAGCTGAAGCTCCCAGACATTCTGATCCCTTCTACCCGCCTAAAAGAGGAGGCATTTTTTCATTATCGCTCCGCTTATGATCGACTCCTGCGCCATTTTTCTCTCCACAGCCTAGATGGATGGGGTTTTAAAGGAGCGACTGCTGCCATCTGTTCCGCTGGCGCATTGATCAGCTATATCCAAGAGGAGCTACAGCTTAAAGTAGGCCATATTAAGAAGATGGTGCTGCTTCAACCCTCCAACTACATGTTGCTGGATCGGGCTGCACAGCGCCATCTCGAGCTAGTCCAACCCCTCTACGAAGAGGGAGTTACCCTCCTTAGCATAATTGATCAGACAGTGACTCCCATGGGTGGGCGGCTACTGAAAGAATGGATCTTGCGACCGCTTCTATCCGCTAAAGAGATCGCTCAAAGAGCTGAGTGCGTAGAAGAGCTTCTTCTATCACCCCCCTCATTAAAGAGAGCGCTTCGAGAAGTGCGCGACTTAGAGAGAATTATTATGCGCATCGAGACCGGCTATGCGACCGCTCGCGACTGCTTAGCACTCCGCTCATCCTTAGAGCAGCTCCCCCTTCTTTCTCAAAGTTTAGAGAAGGTAGGATTTCCTCCCATCGACAGCCTTCTACCCCTTCTAGAATTACTCAAAAAAGCTCTGGTCGATAGCCCTCCCTTACGAATAGGCGAGGGAGCAATTTTTAGAAAAGGGTATGACCCTCAACTGGACGCTTTAAGCCAATCGAAGGAGGAGAGAGAGCGCTGGCTTAGCAACTATCAGGAACAACTAAGAGAAGAAACGGGTATTAAAACCTTAAAGGTAGGCTATTCCCATCCCATCGGCTATTACATCGAAGTAAGTCGCGGCAAGTCGGAGCAAATGCCCTCCTCATTCTATAAAAAGCAGACACTCGTCAATGGAGAGCGATTCAGTTCTGAACAGCTCCTCTCCTTTGAGCAGCAGATTGCTCAAGCAGAAGAAGAGTTGGTGAGCAGCGAGAAGCGCCTCTTTGCCCAGCTGCTAGAGGAGATAGCCCAGCATGCAGAATCGATCCGACAAGCGGCCCGATCGATCGCCCAACTGGACATCTTCCTTGGATGGGCAGAGATTGCAGAAGAGCATAACTATGTGCGACCCGTGGTTGACAACAGCAGCCGGCTAGAGATCAAAGCAGGACGCCATCCTGTGATCGAACAGAGACGCAAAAAAGAGTTTATCTGCAACGACACCTACTTTTCTCCAGGAGAACGACTCCAATTGATCACCGGGCCCAACATGGCGGGAAAATCGACCTTTCTACGACAGAGCGCCCTGATCGTTTTACTTGCCCAAATAGGCTCCTTTGTCCCTGCAGATTCCGCTCATATCGGCATTGTGGACAAGCTGTTCACCCGCATAGGAGCCAATGACGACCTAAGCCGCGGACAATCTACCTTCATGGTCGAGATGAGCGAGACCGCCAACATCCTTCACCATGCAACCGACCGCTCCCTCATCATCCTAGATGAAATAGGAAGAGGAACCAGCACCTATGATGGCATAGCCATAGCGTGGGCTGTCGCCGAATACCTTCTTAGTAAAAATCAGGCTAAAACCCTCTTTGCCACCCATTACTTCGAGCTCACCCGTCTAGCAACAGAGATCCCTGCCGTTACCAACTACTACGCCGCCGTAGAAGAGAGCAGAGAAAAGATCTCTTTCCTCTATAAAATTATGAGAGGCAAAGCAGATAAAAGCTATGCGATCCAGGTCGCCAAAATCGCAGGAATACCCGCCCAAGTAATTGAGAGTGCCCAACATAGGCTAGAACAGCTTCAAGGAAAGAAAAAAAAGTCGCCCAAGGAAATAGAGTTTGAGCTCTTTCAACCCTCGCACAACTGATCATCACCCTTCTTGTCCAGGCGTCTACCTGATGAAAGATGGGAAAGGATCCATCATCTACATAGGCAAAGCAAAAAATCTAAAACATCGGATCAAACAATATTTTTCCCCATCCCGCGAAAAGAGAAGCATGCTCCCTTTCCTCATCGAAGAGATAGAGAAGATCGAAACAATCGTCACACTCAACGAAGAAGAAGCATTACTCCTTGAAAACAACCTCATCAAACAGCATCAACCGCAGTTCAACGCCCTTCTCAAAGATGACAAAAATTTCATCAGCATCCTGATCGATATGAACGAAGAGTGGCCACGACTCCAACTCTCCCGATCCCGGGGAAACAAGGAGGGACTCCTGCTCTTTGGCCCTTATACTCAGAGCAGATCCGCCCGCCGTGCCATCTCCCTCTTTCCCCTAAGACAATGTTCCAATGAAGAACTCAAAAGAAGGAGAAAGCCATGCATCCTCTACGGAATGAAACAATGCTTAGCCCCCTGCGCAGGCAAGTGCAGCAAAGAGGAGTATCAATCGATAGTAGAAAAAACGATCCAGTTCTTCAAAGGCAACAACAGAACCCTCATCAAACAGCTCAATCAGGAAATAAAGCAAGCGGCAGCCTCCCTAGAATTTGAAAAAGCGGCCACCCTCCTTGCAACCCTAGAAAACCTGCAACATCTGACCCCCAAAGAGGGAGTGGTCGCCTCACACCAAAAAAACAATTGCGACCTCTTCCTTCTCCATCGACATCACTCGAAAGAGATCCTCTACCAACTATTCTTCCGCCACGGCAACTTGATAGGATCAGCCCAGCAATTCTTCCCCAAATCTGCCAGTAGCGATGAAGAACTCTACTCCTCCCTCCTACTCCAATATTACCGAAATCGCCACCAGACCCCTGAAGAAATATTAACTCCGATCCCCCTTCCCGACCGCAAAAATTTGGAAAAAATCCTCTCCATACCGATCCACACTCCCCAAAGAGGAAACAAAAAAAAGATGATCAGCATGGCAGAAAAAAATATCGAAGCCATAATAGAAGAAGAAAAAAAGCGGAGCAGCCCAGAGCTACTGGTAGAACTTCAGAAACAACTCAACCTCAACCATCTTCCTAAAAAGATCGAATGCATAGATATCTCCCACCATAGAGGCTCCCACTGCGTTGCCGCCATCACCTCCTTCATCGATGGAAATCAGAGAAGATCCCACCTTTTCCCCCTCCCCCATATCAGTTCAGGCGATGATTATGCAGCCCTCGAAGCCGCCCTTCGACTGCGACTTAAAAGACCCAGCCCACTTCCCAACCTCCTCATCATCGATGGAGGCAGAGGCCAACTGAACCGGATCGCCACACTCCTTAACGAGCTAAAAATCAGCACTATCGACCTGATCGCCATTGCCAAAGAAGAGGGTAACCACGGCCACCACCTCACCCAAGAAAAAATCTTCCTCACCCAAGAGAGCTCGCCTATCCTGCTCCCCTACGACTGCCCCATCCTCTTCTTCCTACAAAACATAAGAGATAAAACAGACCAAAAAGCCGCCTACTCCCACCGCAAACAAGAGAGAGAGGCGCGCCTTCCCCCGCGCGCCCACCTGACACCCCCCAACTAGACCCACTCTCCGACAACTCCTCACCCCTCTAAGTGCCCTCAGCAGAGAGATGCCTTTTCCGAATTCAGTTCCGCACAATAGCGTCCCAGAAAAGCTAGAGCAGAAAAAAAGAGCTGAAAACCTTGCCCCCACCGCTCCTGAACTGAAGAAAAGCAGCAAGAGCAGCCTTGCAGAACAGCGCCCCCTCACCCAGCAATTCTCTCTCTTCTATTCTGATAAGTTTAACAAGAAAGCGCTCTCAAATTGGGAAAACAATTCTTTGCATTCTTCTTGATCTTTTCGTTCTGAAAACTCTTTATCCCAGATTTGATCGAAAATAGCATTCGTATCCTTGATAAGTTTAAATTTTTCTCGAAAATTATCTCTGATTTTCTCTGTCAACTGATCGAATATTTGTTCGCAAAAAAATTGAATCTCATCCTTTTTAATACTGAACTTATCCTTGAATTCAATTAAAGCTATTACCACTTCAGGGATAAAATCTTCACTATTTTCCAGACCACTCACCTTTTCGATGACATCTTTTTGCATCTTCAGATCACTTCCGATCTTCTGTTGCAACGAAAGCAGAGCGGCAAGTGAATTCAACAAAACACTATTTTCTCCCTTTATCTCCGCCTTTTCTATCCTTTCGAATCTTTCATAGAGATTCTTTAATGTTTCTGAGTCTAATCCTTTCAACAATTGGTGACAGAAATGATCTATACCATTTTCCAAATGATTGTTACATGATTGATGTTTTTTGAATAAATCTGCTATTTCTTCCAGAAAACGGCTATTTTCTTCAGGCAAATTTTCTGCAAATAATTTCATATCAGATACCCAGTCTCGCCCTTCGTCACTGCGTTTTTCTGGAGGCAACTCTCTTGCTGGAAGCGAAAGCAGCCCTTGTAACTTCACAAAAAAGGGAGCAGAACTACTTTGAATCAAACTTGATAGGTTTCCTTTTATCCCGATGGACAGTTTTGTTGATTTCAGAAGCTTCTTTACCATTTCTAAGAAAATCTTCCATTCATTAGAATCAGCTTCCATTATCCAGCTGTTGCTCGCTTTTTCCAATGTATCCTTTAGAGAGGAAAAATTTTTTTTCTTTACTTTATCATCTATTTCTTTCTCTAAACTTTTCACAGCATAATGTTGCGCATTACTAAAAAAGTTTTCTTTCTCCCCTTCTTGAATTTGATATTTTTCTATAGCAGCTTGTTTCAGCTTTTCATTCAGCTTGCCTTCTTCATATAAGCTTTTCATCTCATTTTTTAATCGATCCATCGCTTGGTTCAACTTATCAAAAAAAAGAGATTGTTCAGCACCATCATCATACTCTCTATATAACAGCGACCCATCTTCTTCTTCTTCAATAATCAGATTCTCTCGACCTATCACTTTATTCTGCAATTGGAATGAATTTTTTGATTTAACGTGTATAACCTCAGGAAGTTGTTTTTTAATATCTTCTATTAGACTGCTCTCTTTTTTTACTGATTCTCTACTCTCGTTTTGCACCTCTGGAAAGAGAAGCTCTAGCGCTTTTCTAATCCGTTTTTCCCGTTTTTCCTCTTTTATAGAGAATCCTACCTCTCCCTCCTTATCTCTATTCTCTTTTACTAATAGAGGTTGCACTATTCTGGCAATCTTCTCATCCCGCCTCTCATTTTTTGAAAAAAACCTTCCCACTACTTGGTTAATCTTTCTTTCGGAGTCTTTCTCTCTACTAATTTTATACTTATATGCAATCATTTTTGCATATTCTTCAGGTTTTAAAAATTTGCCTCTGTCAAGAGAAACAAATTTATTGTATAAATCGAATACCTTTCCTTTAAGTTTTAAGCGATAATAATCAAAAACATTTGTTGTTTTATATACTTCGTTAATTTTACTTGGATCGATGTTCACAAATATCCTACAATTACCTTTAAACTTAATTATAAAAAATAATATTAATTAAAAATAGTTCTAACTGTTCATGATTAAAAAATTATCTATATAGAGCTCAATTCAGAAAGAGGAGCTGATTTCTAGCGAATAGAAAAGGAAGCGGGGTCTCACTCGATGAGCAGAAAAGCGGCTTCTCTGCTTCAATAAACAAATTTATCCAGTTTGGATAGATCCTTTATTGTTTTCAGATAATTTTGTATCTGCTCCCAATCTTTTTTATTCTTTTCAGATATAGCTAACTTTTCTTCATTGGCCAATTGGAGAAGAGTTTCTCGATCTTTTACTGGGAGCATATTCATAGCTGTCAAAAAAAGCGCAGCATCGGGCGCTTCTTGATTTCCTCTGAAAATCCATTTTTGCTTCGCTTTTATCCATGCTTCTGCTACCATTTCTGCTCGCCCTGGTGATTTTTCCAACCTTGTAATCCCATCTATACTTTCTTTTAAAGAATAGGCAGCAGCAACTTGCGCATTAGCAAAAAACTGATCCTTTTTTTGAACGTCGAAATGAGATATGACCAATTGTTCAATCTCTCTATCTATCTTACCTTTTTCAGCTTCCGGCAAGCGTTCGTAAGCTAGCTCGGCCTTTAATTGCGCAACTTGAGCAAAAAGCTTATTAAAAATTTCTAAAACGGAAACCGTTCTCCTTTCAGCAGGTGCATCTAACTGCCAATTTTCTTCTATCGCTCGTCCTCTTTGATACTCCTCCAACTTTTCTTTGAACTTATCTAAAGGAGTCTTTAGTTCTGGTTGAGGAAAGGAACCAACCTCATCTTTTGTCACTTTTTCCTCCCTTATCATTTCCGATGCTACTACCTCAAGGGCAGATTTGAAGTCGTCCACCAGATCCTGTTCATTGGAAATGTCAGAAAGCAAAGCTAATTCGTCGTGTTCCTTTTGCAATTTTTCCGCTAATTTAAGCCAAAGATTTCCTTTTTCTCGACGCGCTTTCTCTATATCTTTACTTAATTGTACTAATTTATCTCTTGTTGTCTTTACAGTTTCCAATCCGCGTCGCTTTTCTCCTGTATCAACGGAAAAAAATGAGCATAACTTAAAAAAAATCTTTTTGTCACGGATCCGAAGGATTGCTTCTTTGTAGAACCGTTTTAATGAGTCATTGTTATCCTTCAATACCCTCCCCCTTTCTGCTTCTTTTAATATGGTGATTATGTTTTTTGAGGTAGCTGTTTTGAATTGTTCACTTAATTTTTGTGCATAAAAAAGGGAAGCATTATCGATAAAACTATCTTCGTCTTTTATTCCGTATGCTTTGATGATCTCATTAAGCGATGGATAATTCGTCAGATTTTCTTTCTGATATTCTACCACTGATCGGTGTAATTGATCGAATCCCCTGAAAATCTCCTCCTCATTCTCTAAATTAATTTCTGCATCCAATTTTACACCTTGAACAGCGGGAAGAGCCGGTTTATCTGCTTCTATCGGTTGTTTTGAATAACTTGATGGGCCTAGTTGTTCTATTTGTTGAGCAATATCATCACTACTTTCCTTGGAGAAGCTTTTTATCGCAGCTTCAACCCTGTCGAACCGTTTCTTCTCTGTTGAGTTCGCTGGGTTGCCATTCCTGCCGTTTAAAAATTTTTCTATTAATCGAGAGATCTTTATTTCGGAGTCTGTCTCTCTACTAATTTTACACTTATATGCAATCATTTTTGCATATTCTTGATCTTTCAAACATTTTCCTCTGTCGGGGGCAACAAATTTATTGTATATATCAAATATCTTTTCTTTAAGTTTTAAGCGATAATAATCAAAAACATTTGTTGTTTTATATACTTCGTTAATTTTACTTGGATCGATGTTCACAAATATCCTACAATTACCTTTAAACTTAATTATAAAAAATAATATTAATTAAAAATAGTTCTAACTGTTCATGATTAAAAAATTATCTATATAGAGCTCAATTCAGAAAGAGGAGCTGATTTCTAGCGAATAGAAAAGGAAGCGGGGTCTCACTCGATGAGCAGAAAAGCGGCTTCTCTGCTTCAATAAACAAATTTATCCAGTTTGGATAGATCCTTTATTGTTTTCAGATAATTTTGTATCTGCTCCCAATCTTTTTTATTCTTTTCAGATATAGCTAACTTTTCTTCATTGGCCAATTGGAGAAGAGTTTCTCGATCTTTTACTGGGAGCATATTCATAGCTGTCAAAAAAAGCGCAGCATCGGGCGCTTCTTGATTTCCTCTGAAAATCCATTTTTGCTTCGCTTTTATCCATGCTTCTGCTACCAAATTCGCTTGATCTACTGATCGATTTTTCAAACTTGTAATCCCATCTATGCTTTCTTTTAAAGAGCTAGCAGCAGCAACTTGCGCATTAGCAAAAAACTGATCCTTCCAGAGAAGCTAGAGCTGAAAACCTTGCCCCCACCACTCCTTAACCGAAGAAAAGCAGCAAAAGCAGCCTTGCAGAACAGCGCCCCCTCACCCAGCAATTCTCTCTCTTCTATTTCCCTTGGTTGGGCAATAAATGATCTCCAAATTCCAAAAACAATGCTTTACATTCTGCTGTATCTTTTCGTTTTGAAAACTGCTCCTCTCAGATTTGAGAGAAAAGCACACCCGTATCCTCTACTAGGACAAACTTATTTCTAATTGACCGATCGGTTTTTTTTCATCTAAACCGGTTATCTTGGCACAAAAACCATTTTCCTGAACTGATTAACTAATTGTACACATGCTTCTTGATCTTTTCGTGTTAAAAACTCCTGGATATATTCTGAAAGTAGCTGTGTGCTGTCTAAACCAACGATTTTGCTCCAATATTTCTTAAATTTCGGACCCAAACCTTCGATTATTTGTCGGCAAAAAGGGAGTTGTCTCTCCTCGTTAATACCGAATTGATCCTTGTATTCAATTAACATCTTTACTAATTCGCCCACAGCTTTTTTTGCAACTACCGACGGTTGTTCCTCCATTAATTGCTTCATTTTTGTTAACAAAGGCTCAGCCTTCACTTGTGACCAAAGCTCGTTAACGAATGAACTGTAAAGCGAATATTCTGCTTCCTTAGAAAAGAGCTGTTTAAATATTTCCTCTGAGTTTTCTGTTGCTTCGAATTTATTGAGAAGCATTGTTAATTTTTCTGCTGGTAACCCTCGGACCACATCAGAATAAAGAGAGTGGGGATTGTACTCTAACCTTCTTTTTTTCTGAGCAATCAACAAATCTGTTATTCCTTTCACAAAATCGGTTGGATTCTGAGGCAACTGTTCTACAAATGATGCCATCTCTCCTACAGAGTCTGTCGATTGACTAGAACTGCCCTGACCTACAATATACTTAGTCAATTCTACAAAAAAAGGATCAGAATTCCTTTTAATAAAAAGATATAGACCTTTTCGGACATCCTGACTTAATCTTTGATCTCTTAAAATAGAATTTATGTTTACAAATAGAGGGGTCCATTCGATGCAAGCGCTTTTCAGCGCCCAGTGCTTGCTGATTTTTGTTAGTATTTGCTCTAATGCACCCTGGGAGCCTTTTCCCTTTTTCAACTTTTCACGTATTTCACTTAAGAAAGATTTTCCAGCATAATGTCGGACATTATTAAGAAATGTCTTCTCCCCTTCTCTTTTAATTCGACATTGTTCTATAGCTATTTGCCTGATCATTTCACCTTGATCAGGTGAGCTTTCAATCTTATTTTGCAATCTTTCCATCTCCTGGTTCAAATCATCAAAAAGAGCAGTTTGTTGAGGAGAGTCATCGCAAATCTTCCTGAAAAGAGAGAAATCTTCCGGCTCTTCTTTTTCTTCCACAGTATCCAGCTGGTTACCTTGCTTTCTTCTATTCTGGTTATCTTGTTTTTTTCCATACAGAAGATTTAGAAAGTCTTTTCCATAATTGTATTGGACCCGAGGTCTCCTTTCTTCTACTAGGACCGCTGTTGGTTCATCTGGCTTCCCTGGAGATGTTACCGCTGTTGGTTCATCTGACTGCTCTGGAAACAGAGTTTTTAACACTAAACTACCTATTTCATTCCATCGGCATTCCTTTTCCAAAGGAAAACCTACTTTGTTACCTTTCCGATCTACCTTATTTGGAAAAAACTTTGATACCGTTTGTTCCACCCTCTGGCGAGAGCATCTTCCTCCGGATTCTCTACTCTTATATACAACCATTCTTGCATATTCTTCAGGTTTTAAAGTTTTTTCTCTTGATGGGCGAAAAATCTTGTTGTATAAATGAAATATATTATTTTTAATACTTAAACGACAATAATCAAAAACATTTGTTTCATTAGAAATCGCATTAAATTTATTTAAATCGATATACATATATCCTTTTTATAGGATTTAATATTAACCATAAAAAAATAATATTAATTAATAAAGCTTTTAACTAATTTATCCATGATAAGGAAGGGCTCTACGGAACACTCTCTTCAGAAAGAGGATTTGGTTTGGGGCGAGTAGAAAAAAAGACTGGATCTCAGTCGATAAGGGGAAAAGCGGCTCCTCTGCTTCTGTGAGCATTGGCTAGAAAAAAGCTTTTCTTTCTGAATGGGTGGCGCACCCTATTCACTGAAGGATGCCCACTCTCCTCCTTTTTTCTCGGGCAGCTGGCTCGACCGCCCCAATATTATCAAAATCGGTTGTTGAAAAAATTTTCCGCCGGGACGTAGAAAGCGCTAGAAGATCTGCCTCTTTTAACTCTTCGTTCGTTCCAATAGTAGAATGGTAAATCTTTGTAGCTTTACCCTTAATTTTGAGAACAAAAAGATCAAATATGTTGGTTTTCTCAATCTCTCTTAAGTGAGATAGCCAACCTCTTTTATAAGGAGAGTGTCCTAGGAACGTTTTGCTAGGTTGGGGAGGATTTCTGGCTCCAAGAATCCCTTAGAGTGACAATCCGATTGAAGACCGGATGTTCAGGAGAGGAATCTATCGAATCGAGACAAAAATATCCTTGCCTTTCGAACTGATATCGCTCTCCCGCTTTTGCTTGGGCAAGAGAGAGTTCTAGCCGGCAATCGGTTAATACCTCGAGAGAGCGGGGGTTGATCGAAGAGAGAAAATCGTCGTCAAGGCAAGGCTGAGTGAAGAGTCGATCGTAAAGCCGGACCTCTGCTCTCAAAGATTGGGAAGAGACCCAATGGATGGTACCTTTTACCTTTCGGCCCAACGATCTACCGCTTTGAGTTTCTGGATCATATCTGGCATGAATGGCGATGATTTCTCCTGTAGTCTCATCTTTCTCAACATGGGTACAGGTAATGCAATATCCATAGCGCAAACGAACCTCCCTACCGGGAGCAAGCCTAAAAAAACCGCTAGGAGGATTTTCGAGAAAATCCTCCCGCTCAATATATAGCTCCCTAGTGAAAGGAATCTTCCGAAAACCCGTTTTGGGAATATCGTGGGGCCAATAGGAAGCCTCCAATTCTTCCACCTGCCCTTCCGGATAGTTGTCAATGATCAGCTTCACTGGACGCAGAACGGCCATCACACGGGGAGCCCTGCTATTGAGGTCGTCGCGAAGAGAGAACTCAAACTGCGCCATCTCAACCCTGCTATTCGATCGTGCAACCCCAACCAGTTCGCAGAACTTTTTTATCGACTCAGGCGTACAGCCACGCCTTCGCAATCCAGCAATGGTAGGCAGCCGCGGATCATCCCACCCATTCACATATCCCTTTTCTACCAGCTGGAGCAGCTTACGCTTGCTCATCACACTGTATTGAAGATCTAGCCGCGCAAACTCATATTGACGAGGTTTATATGGAAACTCTGCTGTGTCGATATTATCTAGCACCCAATCATAGAGCTCACGATTATTTTCAAATTCAAGTGTACACAACGAATGGGTAATCCCTTCTATGAGATCTGAAATAGGATGGGCATAATCATACATTGGATAGATAGACCAGCTTTTACCCGTTTTATAATGGGAAAGATGACGAATCCTATACAAAGGAGGGTCCCGCATCTTCATATTAGGCGAAGCCATATCGATACGGGCTCGCAAAACATAGGCGCCATCAGCGAATTCGCCCTTTTTCATCCTCTCAAATAGCTGCAGGTTTTCCTCCACCGATCGACCCACATATGGGCTAAGGCGCCCTGGCAGAGTAACCGTACCCCGATACTCCCGCATCTCCTCTTCGCTAAGAGCACACACATATGCTTTCTGGGAGCCAATCAGCTCAACAGCATAGCGATACATTTGATCAAAATAATCGGAGGCATGAAAGAGGTTGACTCCCCAATCAAAACCGAGCCAACGAACATCTTCCTCGATAGACTTCTCATATCGAACCTCCTCTTTAGAAGGATCCGTATCATCAAAGCGAAGGTGGCAGCTGCCACCATACTCTTGAGCCACTCCAAAGTTTAAACAGATCGACTTCGCATGGCCAATGTGGAGAAAGCCGTTCGGCTCTGGAGGAAAGCGGGTCACCAACCTCCCTCCATGGCGAGAGCTCAACCTATCCTGCTCAATGATGCGACGAAGAAAATCTTTAGGAGGATCAGATCTCTCTAATGTGTCCAAACCAAACCTCCCACTCTAGCAGAGCCAGTTTGCCAAAACCTGAATTTATTTCCACCCTAATTTAGCCAATCTAGAATTTCTCCCCTCATAAGAATTCTTGCCCTCTTCTCTGACAATCGCTCATCCGCTACGCCCCTTCTCTCTACTTCTTTCAGAAACATTTCTGCCCCACTTCATCTTCAAGATGGGTGATGATTAGTGACCTCTTATCTTAGAGGAACGTAGCAGCCAACTCCACCTCCATAAGCGTGGAACCCCTGCTCAGAAAAACTCTATGTTGAATTTTCCGAATGAATCGGGTCTTCACCCATCAATCTATCTCATTCCCAAGCAAGGCATCAAGGAATGCCATATCGCTTGAAAGAATCTTTCTCTGTACATCGCTTAAACTTCCATTCTTTCCCAAAAAACATAAGGCGATATAAAGCTCCATCCGCATTTGATGAACGATTCCTAGTTCTTCTAGTTGTTGCTTTTCAACAACATTAACCGATTCGATCCTAACATCCTTTGCTAATGCAGCGGCTACCTCACAATCAGTATAACTGGTTATAGTATTTTTTTCGATCTGCTCTTGGATCGACCCGATGGGCATCCCTGTTGCATCTTTGAGATTGGTAGACGTTTTAATAAGGTCGACTCCCCCACCTGTTTTATGGAGAGCAGCAAAAGGAACACCTTCTTCCCATCTAAATGTTATTGTATCCCGGCAATTAGGAAAAAATTTTTCTAACAACTTTTTGTGATCTGGTTGTTTTAAAGAAAATTCATTATGATCTCGTAATTTTTCATATAGACAAATTTTACTATGCAGCTCATTTTTCTCTTCGTTCCACAAGAGAAATCGAAACTTCTCACTAATATCTCCGATAATATTCACAATCTTATCGACGGAAACCTCTTGTTTAGTTTCTTGTTCTAATTTTTGCAGCTTACTGATTGCTAGAGTGATGCGGGTTTGTTCACTTGGCTTATATTGAGCATGAAAAACGCAATTAAAAAGACTTATTAGTTTATCTTCTAACATGGCAAAACAAGTGTAAAATTTATTTCTTTGAACAGCTTTTAATCCATCAGAAAGAACTTCCATTTTAACACTAATTCCCATTTCAACTCCTTAAAATTTAGTTTATAAATAATTATAAATAAAAGCAAAGTGTTTAAAAACTCTATTAATAAGCATCTCTGTTAATACCTGTATGGTTAAGAATGGCGCCATCCATGAAGGAATAAAGAAATCCCTAATTTCCTGAGAAAGCCTCCTTTGGTAGCCTTCCAGTTTTTTTCAAAAAAAATAAGCGTGCATAGAGTGCTATAATTTTCTCTATCTCTTTAAGCTCTCCGCAGAACATATTCTCGCTCCCTTCCTGAAGGTCGCCAAAAACTATTCTTTGACAATTTATCTGCTGATCTTTTATTGATTATGCTTCAAATTAATAAGGGGAGAAGATATGCACCCATTGTATCAGCCTGATGGTCCTGTTTGCTTTCCTGCATACTCTTTGCCGCAAGCAAAAAAAATCCAACAGATACTTTCTTCCTTTATACTAGATGGTATCTTTTTTCTTTCTGCTGTAAATAGGGATCTCTCTCTACGAGTTAAAAGTTACATTTTTTTGGATAGTTCTGGAGACGATAAATCCAATAGCCTTCTCAGAAATATCAATCGCTATATTAAGGTCCCTTCGGGGTCTCTTGACGAAAAGTTTTACAAGCTCATTTCAGATCCTGCTACCTTTCCTGTGGATAATGGCTCAAAGGTACAGGAAGAATTGGTGAGCACTAGAAGTCGACTTGTTCAAAAGGTTAAGGAAGTGCAAGGGAGATTTTTTCCAGAAAAAGTAGAAGAGTTAAAAAAGTCTTTTCTCGCACAGCTTCTCTCACTTGAAGAGGAAATCCAAACATTTTTTCAACAATCATGTTGGGGAGTAGAGATATTTACCAGGAAAGAAAATAGTAGAGATCTTTTAAGAGAGATCTGCCTTCTTCTAGAGAAAAAAGATGAGTTTCCCGATTTTTTTAGAAAGATGGGTGTTATAGAGCATCTTTTATTCATTTCAGATAAATCGCTTCCTAAAGAAGCCGAGGTGGCTCTGGAATCTTCTTTCCTCATTCTGGATAGCCTAAGAAAAATTATACATAGGAAAGAGATAGAGCAGGTGATCAAAGAAACGCCTCCCACTCTCGCGCTCCAAATGGATCTTATAGGTAAAGTCAAAGAATGTTCTCAATTTTTTCAAAAAAATCAGTTGCAAGCAAATGGTAAGCCTATTCCAAAAGAGCTCTTGGTCATCCAAAAGGGGATCGAGCAAGAGATTCAAAAAGAACTAAATGACCCTCTTAACCTGGAAATTAAAGGTTTTTTGCCTTTAATTTCAAATTTGGGGGCATGCACACAAGAAGATTTAAAAAAAACAACGGAGTTACTTCGCGCTATTCTCAAGGATAAACGTTGTCTGAGATTGGAAGAAGAATTAGGCAGGATGTCAGAGAAAGAACTTTCTGATGGTTTAGAAAAACGGTTCAATCTGCTTAAGGCTCTGATTTCCTGTCACTTTCAGGAGCTACCTAAACCGAAAGAGTGGGTCAAAGATAAGGATATCTCTTCTAGGTTTCTCCGCTTTCTTCTTTTTTTGAAAAAACATAAGTGGGTTCTTTTTAAGAACACTACCTTTCCAACCCATCTACAGCTACAAAGAACTTTATTCCCTTTTCTGGATCTTATTTATTCATCAAAAAACATCAGTCAAGAGCTCTCAGATCATCTTGCGGAATTGAACAAAACTACAGAGTCGTTAGTAAATCAGCTCTACCTCTCTATTCTTTATCAGGAAAAAGCTCCAGAAATAAAAAGCACCACAATTTAATTCGAGGCGATCTTTATTTCCAGTTTTTTCTAAATTCCATATAAATCATCTATAGAGGTCTTTTCGGGATAAGCTCCGGAACCTATTAGCCGCTCTTTCAACTCTCCGAAAATCTTTTCCCCATCTCTATTCGAACCATCAATGTTTCCAGCTTCTGATGCTTCTTCTATCGAGTTATCACCTCTTGATTTCTTTAGTGCAGCTTCATAGATAGATTGTATTAATAGATTGGGCTCTTTTAGATCCGAGATCAA